>NZ_JBHTVT010000004.1:0-37814 GCF_042792795.1 Isoptericola sp. NPDC056605
CATCCGGGCCCGGATGCGTGCGCCACCGCCTGTGGGGCGTCGAGACGCGTCAGATCAGCAGCGTCGGCTTGATGTCGACCAGCCGGCCCAGCAGGCCGTTGACGAACGACGGCGAGTCGTCCGTCGAGAGCTGTCCGGCGAGGTCGACCGCCTCGTCCACCGCGACGGCGTCGGGGACGTCGTCGTTGTAGAGCAGCTCCCAGGTGCCGATCCGCAGCAGCGCGCGGTCGACCGCCGGCATCCGCTCGACGGTCCACCCCTGCGAGTAGGTCGCCAGCAGCTCGTCGATGCGCTCGCGGTGGGTGGCGACACCCTCCACGAGGTCGACCGTGTACTGCGGGACGGCGGCCTCGGTGTGCGGCTCGATCACCCGGTCGGCGACGAGCACCTGCGGGTCGATCCCCCGCTGCTCCGCCTCGAAGAGGATGTCGACGGCGCGCTTGCGCGCCTTGGTGCGTGCACCCATGTCAGCAGGCGCCCGTCAGTCGTTCACGCGGCCCAGGTACGACCCGTCACGCGTGTCGACCTTGACCTTGGTGCCCTGCTCGAGGAACAGCGGGACCTGGATCTCCGCGCCCGTCTCGAGGGTGGCGGGCTTGGTGCCGCCGGTGGAACGGTCGCCCTGCAGGCCCGGCTCCGTGTAGGTGATCTCCAGGACCACGGACGACGGGAGCTCGACGTACAGCGGCGTGCCGTCGTTGGACGCGACCATGATGTTCATGCCCTCGAGCATGTAGTTCGCCGCGTCGCCGACGGTGGCGGCGGGCACGGTGATCTGGTCGTAGGTGTCGGTGTCCATGAAGACGTAGTCGGCGCCGTCCATGTACAGGTACTGGAAGTCGCGGCGGTCCACGTTCGCGGTCTCGACCTTGGTGCCCGCGTTGAAGGTCTTGTCGACGACCTTGCCGGACAGCACGTTCTTCATCTTCGTGCGGACGAACGCGCCACCCTTGCCCGGCTTGACGTGCTGGAACTCGATGATCGACCAGAGCTGACCGTCGATGCGGAGCACGGTGCCGTTCTTGATGTCGTTGGAGGTAGCCACGTTTCTTGTTCGTCCTCGGGGTCGGGTACGGAGCGGAAGTCGTGCGGATGTCGTGCGGATGTCGACGTGCCGGGCCGCAGAGAGCCCGGAACATTCTACAGCGCGACCAGGAGCACGTGCCCCGCGATCCCGACGGCGGCCGACCATGCGAGCGACGCCAGCGTCCCGACCACGAACCGCTCGCTCGCGACCGGGTGCTCGCGCAGCTCCGAGAACCGGCCGAGCCCCTTGACCGCGACGACGACGGCCACGCCCTCCGGGTAGCCCGCGAGCAGCGAACCCGTGACGCACAGCCGCTCGAGCAGGCCGATCCAGGTGCCGCCGCGCAGCACGGCGACCGCCTCCGCCGCGGCCTGCGGCTCCCGCTCCGCGTGCCGCAGCACCCACGGCACGAGCCAGGCACCACCGCCCACGCTCGCGCCCAGGCCGACGAGCCACACCGCGACGTCCGCCGCCACCGCTCCGAAGCTCACGCGCGCTCCTCCCCTGCCTCGCCGTCCGGGTCGTCGTCCGGGTCGTCGTCCAGGTCATCGTCCAGGTCGGCACCCGCGGCCCGCAGCAGGCGCGCCGCGAGCGGCCGGACGGCCGCGTCCTCGGCCCACAGCGCGGCACGCAGCCGCTGGCTCACCGCCTGCTCGCTGACCCCCAACGCGGCCGCCGAGGCCCGCTGCGGTGCCGGGCCCCGCTGCGCGACGAGCGTGTCGACGGCCTCCCACCCCGCCGCGGAACGCCGCGCCACGACGGCCCCGAGCAGATGCAGGAGCGCCTGCGCGTCCGCGGCGACGGTCGAGCGCGGCTCCTCGTCCGGCCCCACCACGGCCAGTGGCACGCTGCCGCGCCCGCGCCGCTTCGCCCGCTCGACGGCCGCCCGGGCCCGCACGAACGCCGGGCCGGAGGCCGCCCTCGACTCCGCCGGCAGCGGCCGGTCGACCGCGCCGAGGCCGATCCCCACGGACCATCCGCCGTCGCGCACCAGGTCGAGGACGACGTCGACGGCCAGCGCCGCGCCGTCGTCGTCCGCGGACAGCGCGCCCTGGAGCTCGTCGCCCACCGTGCGGTCGAAGGGCAGCAGCACTCCCGGCCGTCCGTGCGCCCGCGCGGCGACGAGCGCGAGAGCCTCGGGCACGCGGTCGGGACCCCGGGTGCTGCGCCGCTGGTCCGCGGTGACGACGATCATGAATCAACGCTACGGCCTTGTGAGGTCCGCGACAAGTCTCAGGACTTGTTCACTGTCAAGCCTGGACCCTGGAGAAGGAGGAGTTCAGGACTGGAGCTTGTGCGCGAGGGCGCCGAGTGCCAGCCGGTAGGAGTCGAAACCGAAGCCCGCGATCGTGCCCGTCGCGATGCCGGCCACCACCGAGTAGTGCCGGAACGACTCGCGCGAGGCGGGGTTCGACAGGTGCACCTCGACGAGCAGCAGCCCGGAGGACGTCACCTGGGCGGCGGCGTCGCGCAGCGCGTAGCTGTAGTGCGTGAACGCCGCGGGGTTGAGCACCACGTGCGCGCGGGCGTCGACGGCCTCGTGCAGCCAGCCCACGAGCTCCGACTCGTCGTCGGTCTGGCGCACGTCGACGGTGACGCCCAGCTCGCTCCCCCAGACGGCGGCCTCCCGCTCGAGGTCGGACATGGACGCGTGGCCGTAGATCTCGGGCTCGCGCACGCCGAGCCGACCGAGGTTGGGACCGTTGAGGACGAGGACGTGAGTCATGGCCCGAGGGTACGGCGGCACCACGGCGGCCGTCCTGGCCGTCCGCGCTCGCGCCACCGGTCGTCCGGCCGCCCCGGTCGGGTCAGTCCGTCTCGTCGACGAGCAGCCGGCGCGGGCCCGGGCCGTCGTCGCCGAGCGCGTCGTGCGGGTTGGCGAGCACGCACCGGCTCAGGGACAGGCATCCGCAGCCGATGCAGTCGGTGAGGTCGTCCCGCAGCCGCTCGAGCTGCTCGATGCGCGCGTCGAGGTCCGTGCGCCAGGCCTTGGACAGCCGCTCCCAGTCGCGGACGTTCGGGGCGCGATCGGCGGGCAGGGTCTCCAGCGCCTCGGCGATGCGCGCCAGCGGGATGCCGACCCGCTGGGAGACGCGGATGAACGACACCCGGCGCAGGACGTCACGTCGGTAGCGCCGCTGGTTGCCGGAGGTGCGGCGGCTGGCGATCAGGCCGCGCCGCTCGTAGAAGTGCAGGGCGGAGACGGCGACGCCGCTGCGCGCGGCCACCTCGCCGACGGACAGCTCGACGTGGTCCCACGGGACCTTCTCGGTCGCATGCTCCGGCACGATCGGTGTCCTTCCCCGCGCGGCGGCCTCCCGACCCTTGACCTCAACCATAGTTCAGGTCACAGCATGACGGGATGGACGCCATCCGCCACCACACCTACGGCCCGCCCGAGACCCTCGTCCTCGAGCAGGTCCCCGACCCCGTGCCCGGCCCCGGCCAGGTGCTCGTCGCCGCCCGCGCGCACGGCGTGCACCTGCTGGACACCACCCTGCGCCGCGGCGAGGCCACCGGTCCCCTGCCCGCGCCTCGCCTCCCCGCCATCCCCGGACGCGAGGTCGCGGGCACGGTGGTCGCGGTCGGCCCGGACGTCGGGGACGACCGGCTCGGGGTCCGGGTCGCCGCCCACCTCGGCGCCACGCCCGACGGCGGCGGGTACGCGCGCCTCGCCGTCGCGCCCGTCGACGCCCTGCACCGCCTCCCCGACCGGCTCGACCTGGCCGACGCCGTCGCGATGATCGGCACCGGCCGGATGGCGCTCATGACGCTGGAGGTCGCGCGGCCGTGTCCCGACGACGTCGTGGTGATCACCGCCGCCGCAGGTGGCCTCGGCTCCCTGTTCGTCCAGTCGGCGCTCGACGCGGGCGCCCGGGTCCTCGCCCTCGCCGGCGGGCCGCGCAAGGTCCGCGCGGTCCGCGGGCTCGCACCCGACGCCGGGCAGCGGCTCGCCGTCGTCGACGTCGCCGGGGACGGCTGGCCCGCCGCCGCGCGGGCCGCGCTCGGCCGGCTGCGCGCGGCCGCCGCGACGGTCGTGATCGACGGCGTCGGGGGCGACCTGGGCGCCGAGGCCGCGGCCCTCCTCGGGCCCGGCGGTCGGCTCGTCGTGCAGGGCTGGGCCTCCGGGAGCCCGAACCCCGTGGCCGCGAGCGCCGTCACCCCGGCGGGCGACCCGGTCGAGGTGCGAGCCGTCGTCGGGCCCGGCGCCCCCGCGTTCGGCGACCTGCGCGCCTACCAGCGACGGGCCCTGGAGCGGGCGGCGTCGGGCGAGTGGCGCGTGCTCACCCATCGGGTGGCGTTCGCCGAGGCGGCACGGGCGCACCGGGAGCTCGAGGAGCGCCGCACGATCGGCAAGGTGGTGCTCGGATGACCGGCGCGTCCGTCGAGGGTGCGGCCGACGGGTCGCGCGACGGGCTGCTGGGCGTGCGGGCGCAGCGCACGGTGCTGACCGGCATGGTGGCGTACGTCGCGCTGGGGGCGTTCGAGTCCCTGGCGGTCTCGACGGCGATGCCGACGGTGGCCGCCGAGCTGGACGGCCTGCGCCTGTACACGCTCGCGTTCGCGTCGGGGTCCGCCGCGGGGGTCGTGGGGATGCTGGTCGCGGGCCGGTGGACGGACCGCCGCGGGCCGACGCCGCCGCTGCTGGCGGGGATCTCGCTGTTCCTCGCGGGGCTGCTCGTCGCGGGGCTGGCGCCGAGCATGCCGGTGCTCCTGGCCGGTCGCACCGTGCAGGGCGCGGGCAGCGGCATCGAGGGGGTCGCGATCTTCGTGCTGGTGGCGCGCGTGTTCCCCGCGGAGCGGCGGCCGAAGGTCTTCGCGTGGTTCGCGGCCGCGTGGGTGGTGCCGGGGGTCGTGGGCCCGCTGCTCGCCGGGGCGATGACGCAGTACCTCGGGTGGCGGTGGGTGTTCCTCGCCGTGCCCGCGCTGGCCGTGCCCGCCCTGCTGGCCCTGCGGCCGGCGCTGGCGGCGGGGCGCACGCGGGGCTCGGCCGGACGGGTCGCCGACGACGGCGGGGACGCGGCGTCGTGGCGGGACGTCGTGGGCCAGGTGCTGCGCGGCGCGCGCGGGCTGGGGACGGTCGTGCTGGTGCGGGCGCTCGTGGCCGCCGCGTTCGTGGGTGCGCAGGTGCTGCTGCCGCTCGCGCTCGTCCGCGAGCGCGGTCTCGCCCCGGCGTTCGCCGGGGCGGTCCTCACGCTGCACGTCCTCGGGTGGTCGGCGGGGTCGTGGGCACGCGGTCGCGGGCTCGGAGGCCTGTCGCACGCGGGGTTCCTCCGCGTCGGCGGCATCTCCCTCGCGCTGGGGACCGCGGGTGTCGCCCTGCTGGTCGTCCCCGGCGTGCCCCTGGCCGCCGCGGCCGCGCCGTGGGTGCTGAGCGGGCTCGGGATGGGACTGATGTTCCCCACCCTCAACCTGCTCGTCCTCGAGCTCGCGCCGCCGTCGGCGCAGGGCGTGTCGATGTCGGTGCTCCAGGTGGCCGACGCGGCGGCGTCCGCGCTCGCGCTGACCGGCACGGGCGCGCTGCTGTGGGCCCTGCACGACCGGGTCGGCGCGGCCGCGTACGCGGTGTGCCTCGGCCTCTCCGCGGCGCTCGCGCTGACCGCGGCCGTGCTGGCCGGTCGTACCCGACCCGGCGCCGTCACGAATTCCGTCGCATTCCCGTCGGGTGTACGGGATGCTGCCGATGAGGATGTGCTCCCCGCCCGGTCCTCCTGAGTGCACCCCCGGGCGAGCTCTGGTGCTTCCCCTGCTCGTCCGCACGGACCGGGCCGCAGACCGGTCCGGTCCCCGTACCGTCGTCCCGACGAGGAGTCACGATGTCTCAGCCCTCGAATCCCCCCACGCCCGCCGTCCCGGTCGACGCGCTCCGCACCGCTCTCGGCGACGCGACGCCCGTCGTCGCCCCGGACGACGACGGCTACCACGCCGCCCGCGCCATCGAGCCCGGCGGCGTCGAGCAGCGCCCGGCGGCCGTCGTCCGGCCCGCCGACACGGACGCCGTGGTCCGCGCGGTGCGCGTCGCGCGCGACGCCGGCGCCGAGGTCTCCGTCCGCTCGGGCGGGCACTCGGTCTTCGGTCTGGGCGCCGCCGACGGCGCGCTCACCCTGGACCTGCGCGGTCTCGACTCCTTCGAGCTCGACGTCGACGGCCGCACGGCCTGGGCCGGCGGCGGCATCACCGCGGGCGCGTACTCGCGCGCGGCCGGGCAGCACGGCCTGGCGACCCCGTTCGGCGACACCGGCACCGTCGGCGTCGGCGGCATCACGCTGGGCGGCGGCGTCGGTCTCCTGTCGCGGTCGCTCGGCATGACCATCGACAGCCTCCTCGGCGCGGAGGTCGTGACCGCGGACGGCGAGGTGGTGCGCACGGACGCGGACCGCGAGCCCGACCTGTTCTGGGCGCTGCGGGGCGGCGGAGGCAACTTCGGCGTCGTGACACGGTTCCGGTTCGCCCTGCACGAGGTGTCGCAGGTGGTCGGCGGAGTGCTCCTCCTGCCGGCCACGCCCGAGAGCGTGGCGGGGGTGGTCGCGGCCGCTCAGGCCGCGCCCCCGGAGCTGACGATGGTCGTCATGGTGATGCCGGCGCCGCCGATGCCGATGATCCCCGCGGAGCACCACGGACGTCTCGTGGTCATGGCCAACGCGTGCTGGTCCGGCCCGCTCGACCAGGCGGACGCCGCCCTGGCCCCGCTGCGCGACGTCGCCGCCCGCGCCGGCGGCGCGCTGCTGGACGGCCTGCGCGCCGCGCCCTACCCCAGCCTGCTGGAGGGGGGCCCGGAGGGCGGCCCGCTCGTCGCGACCGGGCGCACGTTCCTCGCCGACGGGCTCGACGAGGCCGCCGCGGCGCACCTCCTGGAGCAGCTGGAGGGGTCCGACGCGCTGATGCGCGCCGCCCAGCTGCGGGTGCTCGGCGGCGCGGTGTCGGACGTCCCCGCCGACGCGACGGCCTATGCCCACCGCGGTGCGCGCCTGGTGGGCAACGTCGCCGCGGTCGCGCGCGACGCGGCCGGCGCCGCCGGGTACACCCCCTGGGTCGAGGCACTGGCCGACCGCCTGCGCGGCGCGGAGGGCGCGTACGTGAACTTCAGCCTCGACGGCGGGCTCGACGCCGCGCGGGCGGCCTACCCGGGCGCCACCTGGGAGCGGCTGCGCGACGTGAAGCGCCGCTACGACCCGCAGAACCGGTTCCGCGGCAACGTCAACGTGCCACCGGCGTAGCAGGCGGACGAGAGGGACGGTCAGCGGGCCCGCGCGTCGATCTCGTCGCGGCGCGCGAGCACCAGCCGGTCGACGACGTCGTCCGGCAGAGGGGCGTCGGGCTGGAAGGAGACGGACCCCTTGGTGGTGCGGAACCCGCCCAGGTCGCCCGCGAGCGCCGCGACGACGTCGGGGCTGAAGGGGTAGAGGCCCACGTGCGTGCGCGTGACCACGGCGCTCACCAGCGGGCTGCCGCGGTACCGCAGCGCGGGCATGCCGTAGCTGCGGCCCTCCTCGACGTCCGGCACGAGGGCCCGTGCCCGCTCGTAGACGCGCGCGACGGCGTCGCGCTCCGCTCCGGTCAGGGTGGCCAGGTAGTCCTCGACGTCTCCCACGGGTCCATCGTGGGGTGCGGCGTCACGTCTCGCCACGCCACGTCGTCGGCAGTGCGGGGCGGAACGCCCGCCCCGCGGAAGGATGGGCAGCATGCCACGCACGGACACCCCCGCCCGACGACGCACCGGGCATGCGACCGAGCCCCGCACCGACCTGGAGGACCTGCGCCGGGTGGCGTTCGGCGCCGCGTACCGGATGCTGGGCAGCGTCACGGAGGCGGAGGACGTCGCCCAGGAGGCCATGCTGCGCGTGGCACCGGTCGGGGCGGTGGACCCCGCGGTGATGAACCCCGCCGCGTACACGACGACGGTCGCGACCCGGATCGCGCTGGACGTGCTGCGCTCGGCGCGGGTGCGGCGCGAGTCGTACGTCGGCGAGTGGGTGCCCGAGCCGCTGGTCGGGGACGTGGTGGCGGCCGGGTCGGCGGGGCGCGAGGCCGCCGCGCACGCGGAGCTGGCGGACGACCTGTCGACGGCCTTCCTCGTGCTCCTGGAGACGCTCACGCCGGCGGAGCGGGCCGCGTTCCTCCTGCACGACGTGTTCGGCTTTCCCCACCGCGAGTCGGCCCAGGTGATCGGGACGACGGAGCTGGCCGCGCGGCAGCTCGCGTCACGGGCGCGGCGCAGGGTCGCGGCCCGGCGGGAGGCGGAGTCCGGGGCGAGCGCCGGGGCGGCCAGGACCGACCCGCACGCCGCGGAGCTGGTGCGGCGGTTCATCGCGGCCACGGAGGAGGGCGACGTCGACGCGCTGGTCGAGCTGCTCGCCGACGACGTGGCGCTCACCGGGGACGGCGGCGGCAACGTGCCGGCGGGGCTGGCGGTGTCCCGCCCGGTGTCGGGGAACGTGGCGGTGGCCCGGCTCCTGTCGGGGTTCGCGCGGCGGGGCGCGCCCGCGCGCATCGAGGCGACCGTCGTCAACGGCGCTCCGGGCATGATCGCGTACGCCGACGAGTCCGTCGGCGGCGGCGTCATCGGCACGTACGCGGTGCAGGTCGTGGGCGGGCGCATCACCCGGATCGACGGCGTCATCAACCCGGACAAGCTGCGCCACCTGGCGCCGCTGGCCGACCTGGAGGCGGTGGCCGCCGAGATCAGGGCAGCGGGGCAGCGACGTCGGGCCGCGCAGGCTCCCGACGGCCCACCGTCACCTTGAGCATGAGCACGAGGCCCACCAGGATCACGGCGACGATGCCCAGGGTCCCCCAGATGGTGGCGCCCGTGAGCGCGATGAGCAGCGTCCACATCGAGGGAGCGAGGAACGAGACCGCGCGGCCCGTCGTCGCGTAGAGGCCGAAGATCTCCGACTCGCGCCCGGCGGGCGCGACCCGCGCCAGCAGGGAGCGGGACGCGGCCTGCGCCGGGCCGACGAAGCAGGTCAGCGCCAGCCCCGCCACCCAGAACACCGCCGCCCCGAACGGGTGCAGCGCGACGACGAGCAGCCCGCACACCACGAGCCCGGTGAGCGAGCCGATGATCACCGCGCGGGGCCCGAACCGGTCGTCGAGGCGCCCGGCGACGATCGTGCTGAGCCCGGCGAGCAGGTTGGCGGCGATGCCGAACGCGATCACCGCGTCGTCGCCGAACCGGAACGACACCGCGGCGATGACGGCGCCGAACGTGAACACCGCGGACAGGCCGTCGCGGTAGACGGCGCTCGCGAGCAGGAACCAGAAGGTGGGCCGCTCGTGGCGGTACAGGGCGACGACGTCGCGCACCAGGACGACGTACCCGGCGAAGAAGCCGACGCGCGGGCGGTCCTCCGCGGGCGGCGCCTCGGGCACGTAGCGGAACAGCGGCCAGGCGAAGGCCACGGCCCACAGGGCGCAGCCCAGCGCGATGACCCGGTAGGCCAGGCCGTCGTCGGTGGGCATGCCCCACCAGTCGAACGTCTGCGCCACCACGACGAGGACGAGCGCCACGATCCCGCCCAGGTACCCCAGCCCCCACCCCAGCCCGGACACCCGGCCCACGGTGCCGCGCGTCGACACCTGCACGAGCATGGCGTTGTAGTTCACGCCGGCGATCTCGCTCGACACGCTGCCGAGGGACACCAGGGCCGCGCCGAGCACGAACCAGGCCGGGTCCGCGCGGACGGCGAAGAGCGCCGCCATCGCCAGGACCATGACCAGCGTCGCGCCGCCCACCCAGGCCTTGCGGCGTCCCTCGACGTCGGCGCGACGCCCCAGCACCGGCGCGAGGAGCGCCACGAGCAGGCCCCCGATCGTGATCCAGAGCCCCAGCCCGCTGGTGAGCCCGGCCAGGGCGCGCTCGTGCACCGGGTCCGTCGCGGGCAGCGCGGCCACCTCGGGCGTCAGGAACGCGTCGCTCGTGAGGTACAGGGCCGTGAAGACGAACGTCACGATCACGGTGTTGAACGGCTGGGTGGCCCAGTCCCACATCGCCCAGGAGACGACCTGGCGGCGCGGCACCGGCGCCTCCGCGACGCCCGGCCTCGCCGCGCCGTCGTGCCGCGGGCCGTGAGGTGAGGCGTGCGGCGACCCGGGCGATGCGGTGGGCGCGGCGTCGGGTACGGGTTCCGGCACCGCCGGTCGGTCGCTCATGAGGCGCAGTCTGCCCGACGCGGGCGCCCGGCGGGAGGGGCGCGTCGCACCGCGGTCGACGGCGCGCCGCGACCGACGCCCGCGGATACGATCGCGCCGTGCACGCCCCCGCCCCGCGCCCGCCCCGACGCCCCGGTCCCGCCGGGCGGTGGCGGCCCGACCGGCTCCTCGGCCCGGCCTTCGAGGAGCGGCCGCTCGGCCCCGCGACCCTGGTGCGGGCCGTCGACCGGCCGGCGCGGCCGCGCGCCGTCGTGCTGCACGTGCACGGGTACAACGACTACTTCTTCCAGGCGCACCTCGCCCGGGCGTTCGTCGACGCCGGCCTGGCGTTCCACGCCGTCGACCTGCGCCGCGCGGGGCGCTCCCTGCTCGACGCAGGCCCGGGGGCCGACGACCCGCTGCCCCCGCACTACGTCGCGAGCCTGCGCGAGGCGGGCGCCGACCTGTCCGCCGCGGCGCACGCCGTCCGGGAGCTCGAGCCGGGCCTGCCGCTCGTGGTGCACGCGCACTCGACGGGCGGCCTGAGCGCGGCGCTGTGGGCGCACGCCGTCCGTCACGACCCGGCGCACGGGCCCGACCTCCTGGTGCTGAACTCGCCGTTCTTCTCCCTCAGCGGCTCCCGGCTCGCGGACGCGGGCCGCTCCGCGGTGCTCGAGGTCCTGGGCCGACGTCGCCCGCTCGCCGTCGTCAGCGCGCACCCCTCCGAGTACGCCACGGCCCAGCACGCCTCCCACGGCGGCCGGTGGGACTTCGACACGACGCTCAAGCGCCCCGAGGGGCTCCCGGCGCGCGCCGGCTGGCTCCGCACGGTCACGCGCGCGCAGGCCCGCCTGGCCCGCGGTCTCGCCGTCCCCGGGCCGGTCCTGGTCGCTCGCAGCGACACCTCCGGCCCCGACCGGCCCGACAACCCGCTTCTCGACGCGCAGGACACCGTGCTCGACGTCGGCCGGATCGCGGCCCTGACCCCCCGGGTCGGGCCCGACACGACCCCGCTCGTCGTGCCCGGCGGCGTGCACGACCTCGCCCTGTCCGCCGACACGCCGCGGCACGCCTATCTCGACGGCGTCCTGGCATGGCTCGCCGCCCGCCTGCCGCAGGCCCGCCCGCCGGTCCCCGGGACCCTGACCGCCGGCGCCGACGACCTCCGCGACACCGACGACACCCGCGACACCCGCGACACCGTGCGCGAGGAAGAGACGCAGCCGTGAGACCTGTCCCCGCGCACCCGTACCTCGACCCCCGCGGCGCCGACGGCGCGCCGCTGGCCGTCGTCGCGCTGGCCCACCGCGGCTTCTCGCACGGCCGGGAGAACCTGGAGAACTCCCTGGCGGCGTTCGCCGCCGCGGTCGACCTGGGCTTCCGCTACGTCGAGACGGACGCGCACGGCACCGCCGACGGCGTCGCCGTCGCCCTGCACGACGCCTCCCTCGACCGCACCACCGACGCGACCGGGCGGGTGGCCGACCTGCCGTGGTCGGTCGTGCGGCACGCACGCATCGGCTGCAGCGAGCCGGTCCCGCGCCTCGACGACGTGCTCGGCACCTGGCCCGACCTGCGGGTCAACATCGACGTCAAGGAGGACTCCGGGGTGGCGCCGACCGCCGAGGCGATCGAGCGCACGGGCGCGCACGACCGGGTCTGCGTCACGTCGTTCGACGTCGGGCGCCGCCGCGCGACCCTCGCCCGCCTGTCCCGCCCGGTCGCGACGTCGGCCGGGCGCCGCGAGGTGGCGCGCTTCCTCGCCGGGGCCCGCCTCCGGGTCGACGCGATCACCCGCCGCGCGCTGCGCGACGTGGACGCCCTGCAGGTCCCCGTCTCCGAGGGCCGCGTGCCGGTGGTCGACGCGAGGACGGTCGCCGCCGCCCACCGCGCCGGGCGGCAGGTGCACGTGTGGACGATCAACGCTCCTGGGGAGATGGGTCGTCTCCTCGACCTTGGCGTCGACGGGATCGTCACCGACCGCGCCGACCTGCTGCGCGACGTGCTCGTCGCGCGCGGCCTGTGGGACTGAGCGTCCCGCCCGTCAGGCCCGGCCGCGTCCGGCGCCCCCGCCGGCCGGGGCGAGCTCGACGCCCCAAGCCTCGCGCACCACGGCCTGCCCGCTCGGGGTGAGCCGCAGCCCCCGCCCGGTCGTCCGCGCCACCCACCCCGCGCCGAGGAAGCGGGTGCCGACGGCGGCGCCGAGCGCGCCGGCCAGGTGCACGCGCCGCTCGGTCCAGTCGACGCAGGCCCGCACCGTGGGACGGCGGGCGCGGACGGCCGCGTCGACCTCCACGCCGAGGTCGCGCAGCCCGCGGGCCCCGGCGTCGGTGAGCACGAGCGACTCCCCGACCAGCCACCCGGACGCCACCCACGCGCCGGTCAGCCCCACACCGAGCCGACCCGCGAGATGGTCGTAGCAGAACCTCGCCTCCGCCAGGCGGTCGGCCTCGCGGCTGCGGCGGTACCCCGTCACGGGCGCCGGTCCCGTCAGGCCGCCGAGCGCCTCCAGCGCATCCGCCACCTCCGGGCCCGCGAGCTCGTAGTACCGGTGACGCCCCTGCGCCCGTGAGGTCACCAGGCCGGCCTCGAGGAGCACCGCGAGGTGCTCCGACGCGGTGGACGCCCGCACGCCGGCCGCGCGGGCCAGCTCCCCCGCCGGGCGGGCGGTGCCGTCCATGAGCAGCCCCAGGAACACCGACCGGGCCGGCGCGGCGAGCGCACGCCCGACGGCGGTGAAGTCCCGGTCCCGCCCGTCACCAGCCATGGCCCCGACGATACGGTGGCGACGCTTCGGCGGACGCCGAGACGTCCCGCGTCTACGGTCGGCGCATGACCGCCTCTGCTGCCCCCGCCCCGCAGGACCTCGAGGTCCGTCTGCCCGGCACGCCCGGCGCACTGGCCGACCTGGGCGAGACGCTCGGGCGCGCCGGTGTCAGTCTGGAGGGCGGCGGCGTGACCAGCCTCGACGGCGGCCGCGTCGCCCACTTCCTCGTCGACGACGGACCCCGCGCGGTCGCCGCACTGGCGGCGGCGGGTCTCGGACCCGCGGTCGCCCGCGACGTCGTCACGACCCGCCTCGCCCAGGACGTCCCCGGGCAGATGGGCGCGTTCGCGCGCCACCTCGCGGAGGCAGGCATCGTCGTGGAGCACCTGTACAGCGACCACGACGGCAACCTCGTGCTGCTCGTCGCGGACGACGACATCCCGGCGTGCCGGGACGTCGTGCGCGGGTGGGACGCCGAGCGCGAGTCCGCGCGCCCGGCCGGCGGGGGCGCGGGCTAGAGCCCGAGCTGGACCGTCACGCCGGGGCGGCCGGCCGGCGGCTCCTTCGAGATCTCCGCGTACGCGGCGGCGAGCAGCGTCGGGTCCGGCCCCTCGAGGCGCGTCGGCTTCGCGACGTCGTCCAGCACGACGAAGCGCAGCAGGTTGCCGCGCGTCTTCTTGTCGCGCTGCATGGCCACGAGGAGCTTGTCCCAGCGGTCGCCGCGGTAGGTGGTGGGCAGGCCGAGGGAGTCCAGGATCGCGCGGTGCCGGTCCACGACGGCGTCGTCGAGCTTGCCCCCGAGGCGGGCGAGCTCGGCCGCGAAGACCATCCCCATCGCGACGGCGGCGCCGTGCCGCAGCTGGTAGCGCTCGGTGAGCTCGATCGCGTGCCCCAGGGTGTGCCCGTAGTTGAGGATCTCCCGCAGGCCCTGCTCCGTGAGGTCCTCCCCCACGACGTGGGCCTTGACCCGCACCGACCGCTCGATGAGCTCCGTCAGCACGGCCCAGGTCTCCGGCGAGGCGTCCGAGCCCTTCCACTCCCGCAGCTCGTCGGCGTGCTCCTCCACGAGCTCGAGGATGCGCGGGTCGGCGATGAAGCCGGTCTTGACGACCTCCGCCATGCCGGCGACGAGGTCCCAGCGGTCGAGGGTCTCCAGGGCCGCCAGGTCGCACAGCACCCCCGCGGGCGGGTGGAAGGCGCCCACGAGGTTCTTGCCCTCGGCCGTGTTGATGCCCGTCTTGCCGCCCACCGCGGCGTCGACCATCGCGAGCAGCGTGGTCGGCACGTGCACGACCTTGATGCCCCGCAGCCAGGTGGCCGCGACGAAGCCGGCCAGGTCGGTCGTCGCCCCGCCGCCGACGGAGACGATCGCGTCCGACCGCGTGAAGTCGGCCTGGCCCAGCACCTGCCAGCAGAACGCGGCGACCTGGGCGGTCTTCTGCTCCTCGGCGTCCGGCAGCTCGACGGCGAACGCCTCGTAGCCCTGGGCCACGAGGTCCTCGCGGACCGCCTCCCCGGTGGCCTGCAGCGACGCCGGGTGCATGACCAGCACCCGCCGCACGCCCTCCCCGAGCAGGCCCGGCAGCTCGCCGAGCAGGTGCCGCCCGACGACGACGTCGTAGGACGGTGCTTCGTTCGTGCTGCCCTGCACGGTCACGCGGACCGTCATGACTGGACCTCCTGTGCCGATGTGCCCGCGGCCGCGTCGTGCTGCGCCGCGCCTTCCTGAGCCGTGCCCTCCTGGGCCGGTGCGCCCCTGACACCGGCGTGCACCTGTGCGGCGACCTCCTGCGGGGGCCGCTCGTCGGAGACGACGTGCACCGTGGCGAGCCGCTCGTAGGTGGGCCGGCGCGCCTGCATCAGCTCGACCCATCGCGCTCTCGGGTTGCCCACGAGCAGCGGGCGGGACTGGTTGAATCCGACGCGGGGCGCGGCGTGCGCGAGGGAGACGTCGAGGAAGACGACGGTGCCGCCGCCCGCGACGTAGCCCTCGAGCGCCCGCTGGGTGTGCTCGTCCATCACCGCGCCACCGCCGAGGGCGAGGACGCCGGGGTGGCAGGCCAGAGCCGTGGTGACGGCCTCCCGCTCGAGCTCGCGGAAGTGCGGCTCGCCGTCCTCCACGAAGATCTCGGCGACGGGCTTGCCCGCGGTCTCCTCGACGTCCGCGTCCGTGTCCCGGAACGCGACGCCGAGCCGCTGCGCGAGCAGGCGGCCGACGGTCGTCTTGCCGCTGCCGGGCGGACCGATGAGGACCGCGCGGGGCACGCCCGCGCTCATCGGAGCAGCTCGGGGATCGAGGCGAGGTACGCCTCCGCGTTGCGCCGCACCTCGGCCACCGAGTCGCCGCCGAACTTCTCCACGACGGCCTGGGCCAGCTCGAGCGCCACCATGGCCTCCGCGACGACGGCGGCGGGCGGCACCGCGCACACGTCCGAGCGCTGGTGGTGCGCCGTGACGGCCTCCCCCGTGGCGACGTCGACCGTCGCGAGGGCCCGCGGCACGGTGGAGATCGGCTTCATCGCGGCGCGCACACGCAGCACCTCGCCGTTCGACATGCCGCCCTCGATGCCGCCCGCGCGGTTGGAGCGGCGGTGGATGTGGCCGTCGTCCCCGCGCTCGATCTCGTCGTGCGCGGCCGAGCCCCGGCGGCGCGCGGTGCGGAAGCCGTCGCCGACCTCGACACCCTTGATCGCCTGGATGCCCATGAGCGCGCCCGCCAGGCGGGCGTCGAGGCGCCGGTCGCCCTGCACGTAGCTGCCGAGGCCGGTCGGCACGTCGTAGGCGAGCACCTCGACGACGCCGCCGAGGGTGTCGCCGTCCTTGCGGCACTCGTCGATCTCCGCGACCATCGCCGCGCTCGTCGTGGCGTCGAAGCAGCGCACCGGGTCGGTGTCCAGGGCGGCGACGTCGTCGGGCGTGGGCAGCTCGGCGCCCTCGGGGACCTCCACCGGGCCGATCGCCACGACGTGCGAGACGAGCCGGACGCCGACCGCCTGCTCGAGGAACTTCGCCGCGACCAGGCCCAGCGCGACACGCGTCGCGGTCTCGCGGGCCGACGCGCGCTCGAGCACCGGCCGGGCGTCGTCGAAGCCGTACTTGCGCATCCCGACGAGGTCGGCGTGGCCCGGGCGGGGACGGGTGAGCGGCCGGTTGCGCGCGATCTCGCGCTCGTCACCGGTGCCGGCGTCGACGAGCAGCGCGTCGCGGTCGACGGGGTCCGGCGACATGACGTCGGTCCACTTGGGCCACTCGGTGTTGCCGATCTCGAAGGCCAGCGGGCCGCCCTGCGTGACGCCGTGGCGCAGGCCGCCGAGCACGCGCACCGCGTCCTGCTCGAACTTCATGCGGGCGCCTCGGCCGTACCCGAGCCGCCGGCGGGCGAGCGCCGCCTGGATGTCCGCGGTCACCACCTCGACGCCGGCGGGCAGGCCCTCCAGCACCCCCACGAGTGACGGACCGTGCGACTCCCCCGACGTCATCCAGCGCAGCATGCCTGCGATTCTTCCACGCTCGCGCCGCGGGTCCGTCCGGTGGTCAGCGGGCGGACGCCGGGGTCGCCAGGACACGGCCGAGCGCAGCGTCCATGGCCGCGACCGGGGCAGTCCGGCCCGTCATGAGGCGTACCTGCTCGACGGCTTGGTGCAGCAGCATCCGCTCCCCGCCGACGACGGTGCCGCCCGCATCCGACCAGGCGGTCGCCAGCGCGGTGGGGCGCGGGTCGTAGACGACGTCGAGCAGCACGCCCGACGGCGCGGCGCCGTGGGCGGCGATCGCGGCCGCGACCGGGTCGGCGGCGTAGGCCGGCATCGTGGAGACCACGACGTCGGCGTCCCGCAGCGCGCCCAGCGAGGCCGACGGGTCGAGGACCTCGAAGCGCGGGCTGACGCCCATCCGCGCGGCCGCCTCCTGAAGCCCCGACGTGCGGCCGAGGGAGCGGACCAGCACGCGCGGCGTCGTGCAGCCGAGCTCGCCCAGCGCCGCGAGCGTGGACGCGGCGGTGGCGCCGCCGCCGAGGACGACGGCGCTCTCCGTGCTTGCGCCGGCACCACGCCCCTGGGCCGCGAACCCCTCGCGGAGCGCGGTGACGAGGCCGTACACGTCCGTGTTGGTGCCCGTGAGCGTCACGCCGCACTGCGCGGGGCCGACGAGCACCGTGTTGACGGCGCCCACGGCCACGGCGAGCGGGTCGACGTGGTCCACGAGGTCCATGACCGCGTGCTTGAGGGGCATGGTCACGCTCAGGCCGGCCCAGCCGAGATCGAGGCTCCGCACGAGCGCCGGCAGGTCCTCGACCGTGGTGTCGATCGCGGTGTACTCCCAGCCCTCGAGTCCGAGGGCGTCGTACGCGGCGGTGTGCAGGATGGGCGAGAGGGAGTGCGCGACGGGGTGGCCCAGCACCGCCGCTCGTCGGGTGACGGTCATGTCAGCCGGCGTTCTCCGCTGCCCACTTCTGGTACTCGGCCTTGAACTTCCTGAACTCCTCGTAGCTGTCGGTGAACTTGGTCTCGCCGCTCTCGAGGTTCACGGTGACGTACCAGTTCCAGTCCCCTTCCGGCGGATCCAGCACCGCCTCGACGGACGCCTGACCCGGGTTGGCGATCGGCGTGGGCGGGAGCCCGGCGTTCTCGCGGGAGTTGTACGGGTCGCTCGCGTCCGCGAACTCCGACTTCGTGATCTGGTCCGCCGGCTTGCCGAGCCCGTAGGAGTTGATGGCGTCCAGGTACAACGCCTCGCCGCGGTCCAGGCGGTTCTCGATCACGCGGGCGACCTCGCCCCGGTAGCCGTCCGGAGCCTCCTTCTCGACGAGCGACGCCTTGTTCAGGACGTCCTGCCAGTCGGACTTGTCGACCCCGAGCGACTCCATCTCCTTCTTCGTCTGGTCCACCATCGCCGTGAGCAGCGTCGTGGCGTCGTCGCCCGGCTGCACGGTGTAGGTCTTCGGGAACAGCCAACCCTCGGCGTTGCCGTCCGCCTGCTTGGGCAGCCCGAAGGACGACGGATCCTTCAGCGCCTTCTCGAGCTCCTTCGTCGTGATGTCGGTGACCGACCCGACCCGGTCCACGATCTGCGCGACCGTGTACCCCTCGGGGATGGTCACGTTGGTCTCCAGCTTCTCGTTCTTCACCAGCGCGGCAACAGCGTCCGACGCCTTCATCTCGGCCTGCAGCTGGTAGGTGCCGGGCTGGATGCCGGCGGCGGCCGGGTTCTGGCCGAACGCGTCCGTGAACGCGCCGACGCTGGCCACGACGCCGGCCTCCTGCAGCACCGTGCCCATCTGGCCGCCGGTGGCGCCCTCGGGGATGACGACCTCGACCGCTTCCCCGCCGGGTCCCGGGTAGTCGTCGTTCTGCGAACCGATGAACGGCAGGTCGCCGACGAGCGAGTCCATGCGGTCCCAGAGCAGGTAGGCCCCCGCGCCCACGAACCCGAGGACCACCACCAGCACCACGGCTGTGCGCTGCCTGCGGCGGCGCTTGCGCTTGGCGGCGGCCCTCCGTCCGGCGGCCGAGCGGCGCCGCGTGGGTGCCGCCGGCGCCTCCTGGAGGGCGGGATGCTCGAAGAGGTCCGTCACGCCGGGTTCTTCCTTCTGACAGGGCCTGGGGTGGGCACGATGGGTCGGCTGCTGCTGTCCGGGCTGGTCAGGCGCCCGGTCGCTGCTGCTCGACGAGCTCACCGGCGCGCTCCCCCGCCGACCGCTCCACGTCGAGTGCAGATTGCAGAATGATAACGGCTGCGGCCTGGTCGACGACAGACCGGTGTGTCTTGGTGCGTCGCCCCGCCGACCGCAGCTGCGCGTGCGCCGTCACGGTCGTCATCCGCTCGTCCACGAGACGCACCTCGACGGGGGCGACGGCGGCCGCCAGGCGGGAGGCGAAGTCGCGCGCGTCCGCGGTGGCCGCGCCCTCCGCCCCGGACAGGTGGCGCGGCAGACCGACGTACACGACCGCGGCGAACCGCTCCTCGACCTCCGTCGCGATCCGGGCGACGTCGGGCGTCACCGTGGGCGCGCCGTCGGCGCCCGCGGGCACCTCCAGCACGCGTGGCACGGTCTCGACCGGCGTCGCGACGAGGCCGTCGGGATCGCTGCCCGCGAGCCCGATGCGCGCCTTGCCGACGTCGACCCCGAGGCGCGCGCCCCGGGGCAGCCCGCGGGGCGCGTCCTGCTCCGGCGACGGTCCCGTCACGCGCCCGCCTGCGCGGCGCGCACGCCCTCGGCGATGCCGGCCAGCGCGGCCGGCAGCGCCGACGCGTCGGTGCCGCCGCCCTGGGCCAGGTCCGGCTTGCCACCGCCCCCGCCGCCGAGGGTCTTCGCCGCGGCCTTGACGAAGTCGCCGGCCCGCAGGCCCGCGTCGCGGGCGCCCGCGTTCGTGGCCACGACGACCAGGGGCCGCCCGCCCGCGACGCCGCCGACGGCGACGAGCACCGGCTCGGCGTCGCCCAGGCGGCCGCGGACGTCCAGCGCCAGCGCACGCAGGTCGTCGGCCGAGGCCACCTCGCCGGCGTCGTGCGCGACGACCTGCGCCTCACCCACGCGCTCCGCCTGCGCGGCGAGGGTGCCCGCCGCGGCGAGGATGCGGTCCTGGCGCAGGCCCGCGAGCTCCTTCTCGGTGTCCTTGAGGCGCGTGAGCAGCGAGCCCACGCGGTCGGCGAGCTCGTCCGGGCGGGCGCCCAGCAGGCCCGTGAGCTGACCCACGAGGGCGTGCTCCTTGGCCTGGAAGCCGTACGCGCCGTCGCCCACGAGGGCGTCCACGCGACGCACGCCGGAACCGATCGAGGCCTCGCCGAGCAGCGCGACCCGGCCCACCTCGCCGGTGGCCTTGACGTGCGTGCCGCCGCACAGCTCGCGCGACCAGTCGCCGCCGATGGACACGACGCGCACCGTGTCGCCGTACTTCTCGCCGAACAGCGCCATGGCGCCCAGCTCGCGGGCCCGCGCGATCGGCATCGTGGCGTCGGTGACCTCGAGGTTCTCGGTGAGCCGCGCGTTGACGCGCTCCTCGATCTCGCCGAGCGCGTCAGCCGCCACCGGCGTCGGCGACCGGAAGTCGAAGCGCACGCGGCTCGGGGCGTTCTCCGACCCGGCCTGGGTGCGGTCCGGCCCGACCATCTCGTGCAGCGCCTTGTGGATCATGTGCGTGGCCGAGTGGGCGCGGCTGATCGCGACGCGGCGCGCGACGTCGATCGTCGCGGTGCCGGGGTCGCCCAGCGCCACCGTGCCCTCGACCAGGCGGCCGCGGTGCACCGACAGGCCCTTGACCGGGCGCTGCACGTCGTCGACCTCGATGGTCGCGCCGCCGTCGAGCACGATCGTGCCCTGGTCGGCGAGCTGGCCGCCGGCCTCGGCGTAGAACGGCGTGCGGTCGAGCACGACCTCGACGTCGGCGGGCGCCGTCGCCGCGGGGGCGGGCACGCCGTCGACCAGCAGGCCGGCCACCGTCACCGCGGACTCCGTGTCCGTGTAGCCGAGGAACTCCACCGGTGCGGAGAGCTCCTTGTTCAGGGTCTCGTACGAGCGCAGGTCGGCGTGCCCGGTCTTCTTCGCGAGCGCGTCCGCGCGGGCGCGCTGCTTCTGCTCCGCCATGAGGTCGCGGAACGCCTTCTCGTCCACGTGGACGCCCTGCTCGGCCGCCATCTCGAGCGTGAGGTCGATCGGGAAGCCGTACGTGTCGTGCAGCTGGAACGCCTCGGCACCGCCGAGCACGGGGGTGCCGCCGTCCGCCCCCTGAGAGGCACGCGACTTCGCGCGCCCCACGGCGGTGTCCAGGATCGTGGTGCCCTGCGCGAGCGTGCGGCGGAAGGCGTCCTCCTCGGCGTACGCGACGTCGCTGATGCGGGCGAAGTCGGACTCGAGCTCCGGGTACGACGCCTTCATCGCGTCCTTCGACACGGGCAGCAGCGACGGCAGCGCGACCTCGTCGACGCCGAGCAGGCGCACCGCGCGCACGGCGCGGCGCACGAGGCGCCGCAGCACGTAGCCGCGGCCCTCGTTCGACGGGCGCACGCCGTCCCCGATCACCATGAGCGACGAGCGGACGTGGTCCGCGATCACGCGCATCCGCACGTCGTCCTCGGGGTCCGCGCCGTAGCGCTTGCCGGTCAGCTCCTCCACGCGCGCGATGACGGGGAACACCTCGTCGATCTCGTAGAGGTTCTCCTTGCCCTGCAGCAGGTACGCGATGCGCTCCAGGCCCGCCCCCGTGTCGATGCTCTTGTGCTCGAGCTCGCCCAGCAGCGGGTAGTTCTTGCCCTGGCCCTCGCCGCGCACGAACTGGTCGAAGACGAGGTTCCAGATCTCCAGGTAGCGGTCGCCGCCCGGGTCGACCGTGCCGCCGACGGCCTCGGGGCCGTACGCGGGTCCGCGGTCGTAGTGCCACTCGGCGCAGGGGCCCGCCGGGCCGGGCTGGCCCGTGTCCCAGAAGTTCTCCTCGCGGGGCAGGCGCACCACGTGCTTCGGGTCGAGCCCGACGCCCTTCGTGAGCGCGTCGAAGGCCTCGGCGTCCTCCTCCCAGATCGTCACCCAGAGGCGGTCGCCGTCGAGGCCGTAGCCGCCCTGGCCCTGGTCGGTCGTGAGGAGCTCCCACGCGAAGTCGATCGCCTCGCGCTTGAAGTAGTCCCCGAACGAGAAGTTGCCGTTCATCTGGAAGAACGTGCCGTGCCGCGTGGTGCGGCCCACGTTCTCGATGTCGTTGGTGCGGATGCACTTCTGCACGCTCGCGACCCGCGGCCACGGCGCGGGCTCCGTGCCGAGGATGTACGGGATGAAGGGCACCATGCCGGCGATCGTGAACAGGATCGACGGGTCGGGCGAGACCAGGGGGGCGCTCGGGACGATCGCGTGGTCCTTCGACTCGAAGTAGTCGAGCCAACGCTTGCGGATCTCGGCGGTGCGCATGATGTCCTTCGATGTGTCGAGCCGGTACGGCTGGTGACGGGCGTGACGTGCGGGTGGCCGCCCGCCGTGGCGGCGGCCGCCCCCCATTCTCGCGCCCACCGGGAGATGGTCGGAACGGGATTTCTCAGAACGAGTAGCCGAGGTTTGCCTCGTCGGCGGCGATCTCCGCCTCGGCGTCGGGATACCGGCCGGGCTGTCCGTCGGGCGTCGAGGCCGCGTGCCGGGCCCGCCCGGGGCCCCCGCGCAGGTCGGCGGGACGCAGCCCGCTCGCGCGGACGTCCTCCGGGTCCGGCTGCCCCTCGGCCAGCAGCGCCGCGGTGAGCTCGGCCTCACGGGCGCTGCGCGCCTGCGAGAACTCGCGCCGGAACGTCGCGACGAACGTCTCCGCCCGCCGTCCGGCGTCCTGCGCCGCACGCTCCGCGCGGTCGACCACCGCCTCGGGCGCGTACTGCGCCACGATCTTGCGGCCCCGCTGGACGACGACGACCGTCACCACCACGCCCACGCCGACCCAGAACAGGCGGCGCATCAGCGGCCGGCCTTCGCGTCGTCGCCGCGGCTCGAGCGCGAGGCCCGCGCGAACGCCTGGCGCACGCCGTAGGAGAACGCCGCGACCTTGACCAGGGGGCGGCCGAGCGTCGAGGCGTACAGGCCGGCCAGCGCCGACACGTTCTCGCTGACCTGGGCCGCCGACGTCGTGATCGTGTCCACCTTGACCAGCTGGTCGTTGGTGGAGGCCACCGTGGTGGCCGCCTCGTCGAGGATCGGCACCGAGTGCTCCGTCACCTCGCGGATGGAGCGCGTCGCCTCGTCGAGCACGCGGCCCAGCTTCACGAGCGGGATCGCGAGCAGGCCCACGAGCAGCACGAACGCGACGGCCGCGATGAGCCCGGCCACGTCACCCATCGACATCAGATCTCTCCTCGCACAGGTGTCAGACGGTCGGTCGTCACCCTATCCCGGGTGGCTCCCTGCAGACGGCGGACCCGGACGACGGACGCCCCGCCCCCCGCGACGGCGGGTGACGGGGCGTCCTGGGTGCGGAGTCCTCCGCGGAGATGCTCGGGATCAGCGCGCGTAGAACTCGACCACGAGCTGCACCTCGCAGGTCACGGGGACCTCGGCGCGCTTCGGCTTGCGGGTCAGCGTGGCCGACAGCTTCTCGAGGTTCACCTCGAGGTAGCCCGGGACGGCCGGCAGGACGTCGCGGTGCGCACCGGCGGCGGCGACCTGGAACGGCGTGGTGGTCTGCGACTTGGGCTTGACCTGGATGGTCTGGCCCGGCTTCACACGGAACGACGGACGGTCGACGATCTTGCCGTCCACCAGGATGTGACGGTGCGTCACGGCCTGGCGGGCCTGCAGGATGGTGCGGCCGAAGCCGGCGCGCAGCACGAGCGCGTCGAGGCGCGTCTCGAGGTCCTCGACCATGACCTCACCGGTCAGGCCCGGGTGCTTGCGGGCGTTCTCGTAGACCTTGAGGAGCTGCTTCTCGCGCAGGGCGTACTGGGCGCGCAGACGCTGCTTCTCACGGAGGCGGACCGCGTAGTCCGACTCGGTGCGGCGGCGCGCACGGCCGTGCTCACCCGGGGGGTACGGGCGCTTCTCGAAGTGGCGGACGGCCTTCGGGGTCAGCGCGAGGCCGAGCTTGCGGCTCAGGCGGACCTGGCGGCGCGACTTGGTGACAGCGGTCACTGGTTGCTTCCTGTCCTGTGGTGATGGATGAGGTCACACCCGACGTCCGCCCCGCGAGGGGAGGTCCGGGTGCGGGACCAGCCGATGGAGCTCCTGCACGGGGCGGGTGCTCACGGGGCCGAGGTCCCAGGTGGTCGCCGGAAACGGCAACCGCAGTATCTTACCGCATCCCGCGGGGCGCCCCGGCCTGCCGAGACTCCACCCGCCCTGCCCTCGCAAGGCCTTGTCGCCGGCGCCGACCGGGCGCTTGACTGTGCACCGCCGGCACGGTGCCGGCACGTCGCCCGAAGGAGTCGCCAGGATGCCCTCCCCCGTCACGCTCTCGCCCCGCTCCGCCGAGGTGGTCCGCTCCACCCTCCCCGTGGTCGAGGACTCGATCGACGACATCACCACGATCTTCTACCGGACTCTCCTGGACGAGCACCCCGGCCTGCTCGGTTCGATGTTCTCCCCCGAGCGGATCGCCGACGGCTCGCAACAGAGGGCGCTCGCGGCCGCGATCACGTCCTGCGCGGCGCTGCTCGTCGCCGACGAGGACGCCGACCCCCGCGACGTGCTCGCGCCCGTCGCCCGCCGGCACCGTGCGGTCGGCGTCGAGCCAGCGCAGTACGAGGTGGTGCACGAGCACCTGTTCGCGGCCATCATCGCCGTGCTGGGCGACGCGGTGACGCCCGAGGTGGCGGCCGCATGGGACGAGGTCTACCGGACGATGGCGAGCACCCTCGTCGAGCTCGAGGCGGCGTGACGACGGGTCACCGACCGGCAGGGCGCGTCAGGCGTCGTCGAGGATCTGCCGGATCCGCGCCACCCGGTCGGTGACCTGCTTCTCGAAGCCCCGGTCGCTCGGGTCGTAGTAGCGCCGACCGGCGAGCTCGTCGGGGAGGTACTGCTGGGCCGCGATGGCGTGCGGCGCGTCGTGCGCGTACCGGTATCCCTTGCCGTGGCCGAGGCCCTCGGCGCCCGCGTAGTGCGCGTCGCGCAGGTGCGGCGGCACGACGCCCACCTCGCCCGCGCGGACGTCCGCCAGCGCGGCGTCGATCCCCTGGTACGCCCGGTTCGACTTCGGCGCGGTGGCCAGGTGCACGACCGCCTCCGCGAGGACGATCCGTCCCTCGGGCATCCCGATGAGCTGGACGGCCTGCGCGGCCGCGACGGCGGTCTGCAGGGCGGACGGGTCGGCCATGCCGACGTCCTCCGCCGCGGAGATCACCAGGCGTCGGGCGATGAACCGCGGGTCCTCGCCCGCGGCCACCATGCGCGCCAGGTAGTGCAGGGAGGCGTCCACGTCCGAGCCCCGGATCGACTTGATGAACGCGGAGACCACGTCGTAGTGCTGGTCGCCGTCACGGTCGTACCGCACGGCGGCGACGTCGACGGCCCGCTCGACCGTGTCGAGGTCCACGGCGACCGGGTCCCCGGGGTCACGCCCGGGGGTGGCGTCGGCCAGGGCCGCGCCGGCGGCCGCCTCCAGGATGGTCAGGGCCTTGCGCGCGTCCCCGCCCGCCATGCGCACGAGCTGGTCCTCCGCGTCGTCCGCCAGCTCGACGGCGCCGTCCAGACCGCGCTCGTCCGCGACGGCGCGGCGCACGAGGGCGCGGACGTCGTCGGTGGTGAGCGGCTTGAGCGTGAGCAGCAGGGATCGGCTCAGCAGCGGGGAGTTGACCGAGAACGACGGGTTCTCCGTGGTGGCCGCCACCAGCGTCACCCACCGGTTCTCGACGCTCGGCAGCAGCGCGTCCTGCTGCGTCTTGGAGAAGCGGTGCACCTCGTCGATGAAGAGCACGGTCTCCTCGCCGCCCGTGGCGAGGCGCCGGCGGGCGTCCTCGACGACCTGGCGCACCTCCTTCACACCGGCGGTGACCGCGGAGAGCTCGACGAAGCGCCGGCCGGAGACCGTCGCGACCAGGTACGCGAGGGTCGTCTTCCCCACGCCGGGAGGCCCCCACAGGATCACGGATCCCGGGGCGGCCCGGCGGGCCGACTCGTCGTCCGGCTCCACGAGCCGGCGCAGCGGCGAGCCCGGCACGAGCAGGTGCGCCTGGCCCGCGACCTCGTCGAGGGCGGCCGGGCGCATGCGCACGGCGAGAGGGGCGCTCGGGCCGGTGCGGCCGGTCGCCGGCGTGCCGCGGGTGCCGGTGAGCGCGGCGTCGAACAGGTCCATGCACCTCAGCCTACGGAGCCCCACCCACGGACCGGGCGCGCGGGGCCACCCTGCGGCTGTGACGTGACCCGCCCTAGGGTGGGCCGCATGGACGCCGACGTCGTGGTCGTCGGGGCCGGGCCCACGGGACTGCTCCTGGCCGGGGACCTGGCCCGCGCGGGCGCGCGGGTCGTGGTGGTCGAGAGGCGCCCGGCCGGACTCAGCAACCTCACCCGCGCGTTCGCCGTGCACGCCCGCAGCCTCGAGGTGCTCGACGCACGCGGGCTGGCCGACGAGCTCCTGGAGACCGGACGCCGGGTGCGCCGGATCCGCGTGTTCGGTCGCGTCGACGTCCGCCTCGACGCGCTGCCGGGCCGGTTCCCGTTCGTGCTCGTGACCCCGCAGTACGAGGTGGAGCGCCTGCTGCGCCGCCGGGCGGAGGACGCCGGCGCGGAGTTCCGGCACGGGCTGCGCGTCACCGACGTCACCCAGGACGACGACGGCGCCACGGTGGTGGCGGTCGAGGAGGGCGGCGGCGCGCCGGAGGCACCCGTGCGACTTCGCGCACCGTGGGTGGTCGGCACCGACGGCGTCCGGTCGACCGTGCGGCGGGCCACGGGCATCGCCTTTCCCGGCGCGACCGTCATCCGCGCCATGGTGCTCGCGGACGTCCGCCTGGCCCGTCCGCCCGAGGACGCGCTCACCGTCGCGTCGGCCGGCGGTGCGCTGGGCTTCCTCGCCCCGTTCGGGGACGACTGGTACCGGTTCATCGGCTGGGACGAGGCCCTCGACCACGGCGCAGACGGGCCCGTGGACCTCGACGAGGTGCGCACCCTCGCACGGGCGACGCTCGGCGACGACCACGGGATGGCCGAGCTGCGGTTCGGCACCCGCTTCGCGGCCGACGAGCGCCAGGCGACCCGCTACCGGGCCGGGCGCGTGCTGCTCGCGGGCGATGCCGCGCACGTGCACAGCCCGGCGGGCGGGCTCGGCATGAACACCGGCCTGCAGGACGCCGCGAACCTGTCCTGGCGCCTCGCCGCCGTCGTCCGCGGCGCCGACGACGACCTGGTGGACGGGTACGCGGCCGAGCGCCACCCCGTCGGGACCCAGGTGCTGCGCACCAGCGGCACGATGCTGCGGCTCGCCACGCGTCCGGGGCCCACGGCCGCCGTCCTGCGCGCCATCGGTGCCACCCTGCTGTCGCGGGTCGCGGCAGCCCGCCGACGCGCCGCCGCGTCGGTCTCCGCCCTCGGCGTGCGGTACCCCGCCCCGCCCGGCGCGCACCCGGCGGCCGGGAGCCGCGTGCCGGACCTGCCGCTGGTGCCCGGACCCGCGGGGCCGCGCCTCGCGGAGGCGCTGCGCGCGGGGCGGTTCGTCCTCGTCGGCCCCGAGGCGGGCCCACCGGAGGACGTGCCCAGGGCGCCCGGCGAGCTCGACGCCGGCGAGCGGGTCCACGTGCGACGCGCCGACGGTCGCGACGCGACCCTGCTGGTGCGGCCGGACGGCTACCTCGCCGACGCGCGGCGGCCGGGGTCACCGGCGTCGGGCACGGCGTGAGCAGCGCACGGCGCGGGCCGTCGGGCAGGTCGGGAGCGAACCGGCGGGGTGCGCCCGGTCAGGGCCGCCAGCTCTCGAACCGCTGCGCGACGACGTAGCCCAGGCGGAGGTAGACGCGGCGCGCCGCGTCGTTGTCCGCGTACATGCCGAGGGTCACCAGGGCGACCTCGTGGAGACCGGCTCGGGTGGCGGCGGCGGTCACCGCGGCCGCGATCCCGCGACCGCGCCACGCGGGGTCGGTCCCGATCGAGCCGAGCACCCACGGCTGGCCGGGGACCCGCCGGGACGCGCCCGCGACGCCCCGCAGCACGCCGGCGTCGTCGCGCCAGCCCCACCAGCGCGACCGTGGCTCGTCCGGCGGCAGCTCGCCGTGGGGGTTCGCGACGGCGAGCGCACGGGCGAGCTCGTCGCGGGCGTGGGGGCCGTCGAGCTCGGCGACCCGATCCTCGCCCGGCTGGGCGCCGGGCGCCGCGGTGGTGCCGAACCAGTCCCACGCGCCGGAGGGCTGCCGGTCGAAGGGCTCCGGCGCGGCACCGGCACGGAGAGCCTGGACGGCCAGGGCGGCGTGGGTCCCGCGCGGCAGCGACGCGCGCCGCACGCGCAGCGCGTCGCCCTGCGACCGCAGGTCGGTGCGAGCCCGCAGGAGGAGCCGTGCCGCGCCGTCGGCCGTCCCGACGCCGAGGAGGCTCGTGCCCGCGGCGTCCGCCTCGACCGCGAAGGGCCGCTCGCCGTCCGTGCGCTCGCGCCACCGCAGGCGCACGAGCAGGGCGTCGTCGTCCCACCAGACGTGGCTGGCGTCCCACCCGTGGAAGGCGTGCTCGGCGACGACCACCGGGTGCAGGGCCCAGCGGTCGGGCAGCCTCGCCCCGGCCACGTCGGTGACCGGGGCGAGGCCGTGCCCGTCGAGAGCGAGCGTCACGCCCCCGCGGCCGGGGCAGCCTCGTCCTGCGGGACGGCGTCGACGCCCGCCTCCTTGCGCTGCTCCGGCGTGATCGGGGCCGGGGCCTCGGTGAGCGGGTCGTAGCCGCCGCCCGACTTCGGGAACGCGATGACGTCGCGGATCGACGCCGACTTCGTCAGCAGCGCGACGATGCGGTCCCAGCCGAACGCGATGCCGCCGTGCGGCGGGGCGCCGAACTTGAACGCGTCGAGGAGGAAGCCGAACTTCTCCTGCGCCTCCGCGGGGCCGATGCCCATGACGTCGAACACGCGCTCCTGCACGTCGCGGCGGTGGATACGGATGGAGCCGCCGCCGATCTCGTTGCCGTTGCAGACGATGTCGTAGGCGTAGGCGAGCGCGTTGCCCGGGTCGGACTCGAAGCTGTCGATCCACTCCGGCTTGGGCGACGTGAACGCGTGGTGCACGGCCGTCCAGGCCGAGTGGCCCAGGTCCACGTCGTCGTCCTCGCCCGTGGGCTTGAACAGCGGCGCGTCCACCACCCAGACGAACGCCCAGGCGTCCTCGTCGACCTGACCGGTGCGGTGCGCGATCTCCAGGCGGGCCGCGCCGAGCAGCGCACGCGCCTCGGCGGTCCTGCCGGCCGCGAAGAACACGGCGTCGCCCGGCTGCGCGCCGGTGGCGGCCGCGAGGCCCTCGCGCTCGGCGTCCGACAGGTTCTTGGCGACCGGGCCGCCCAGCGTGCCGTCCTCGCCGTAGGTGACGTACGCGAGGCCCTTGGCGCCGCGCTGCTTGGCCCAGTCCTGCCAGGCGTCGAACTGCCGGCGCGGCTGCGACGCGCCCCCGGCCATCACGACGGCGCCCACGTACTCGGCCTGGAAGACGCGGAACGGCGTCTCGGCGAAGTAGTCCGTGAGCTCGACGAGGGGGTTGCCGAAGCGCAGGTCGGGCTTGTCCGTGCCGTACAGGCGCATGGCCTCCGCGTAGGTCATGCGGGCGATCGGCGTGGGGATCTCGACGTCGACGAGCTTCCACAGGGCGACCAGGACCTGCTCGGCGAGCGCGATGACGTCGTCCTGGTCGACGAAGCTCAGCTCGACGTCCAGCTGCGTGAACTCCGGCTGGCGGTCGGCGCGGAAGTCCTCGTCGCGGTAGCAGCGGGCGATCTGGTAGTAGCGCTCCAGCCCGCCGACCATGAGCAGCTGCTTGAACAGCTGGGGGCTCTGCGGCAGCGCGTACCAGGAACCGGGCGCCAGGCGCGCGGGCACCAGGAAGTCGCGCGCGCCCTCGGGCGTCGAGCGGGTCAGCGTGGGCGTCTCGACCTCGACGAAGTCGTGCTCGTCGAGCACGCGACGGGCGGCCTGGTTCGCCTTGGCGCGCAGCCGCAGGGCGTGCGCCGGCGCGGGGCGGCGGATGTCGAGGTAGCGGTGCTTGAGGCGCGCCTCCTCGCCGATCACCTCGGTGTCCGCGAGCGCCGTCGAGACCTGGAAGGGCAGCGGCGCGGACTCGTTGAGCACCACGACGTCCTTCGCCACGACCTCGATCTCCCCGGTGGCGAGGTTCGGGTTGGCGTTGCCCTCGGGCCGGCGACCGACCACGCCCGTCACCTGGAGCACGAACTCGGAGCGGAGCGGGTGCGCCACCGCCTCGTCGCGGATGACGACCTGCGCGATGCCGGACGCGTCGCGCAGGTCGATGAAGGCCACTCCCCCGTGATCCCGGCGCCGATCGACCCACCCCGTGAGGGTGACGGTCTGACCGATGTGCTCGGCCCGCAGTGAGCCGGCCGTGTGGGTGCGGAGCACGGAGTGTTCCTTTCGAACGGGGTGGGGACGGCGTCGCCGGTGGCGACGCGCGGACGCGCGAGGCGCCCGTGCGAGTCTAGTCGGTGGCCGAACCCCTTCCGCGAGGAGATTCCCATGGCGCCACGGATCGCCACCACGACCACCGTCGACCGCGACGAGCTGCTGGAGGTGCTGCGGGCGCGCCACCACGGCGTCCTCGTCACCACCCGGCGGGACGGCTCGCCGCAGCTGAGCCCGGTGACGTTCGGCGTGGACGCCGCCGGCCGGGTCGTGGTCTCGACGTACCCGGACCGCGCGAAGGCCGTGAACCTGCGGCGCGACCCGCGGGCGTCGTTCCTGGCCCTCGGCGACGACTTCGACGACGCCTGGGTGCAGGTGGACGGCACGGCCGAGGTGATCGACGTGCCGGACTCGGTGGAGCCGCTGGTCGAGTACTACCGGGCCGCCGCCGGGACAGAGCACCCGGACTGGGACGAGTACCGGGAGGCGATGCTGCGTCAGGGCAAGAGCGTCGTGCGCATCACGGTGGAGCGGTGGGGCCCCGTCGCGACCGGCGGGTTCCCCGCCCGGCTGGTCGAGGGCGCCTGAGAGCCTGGTCACACCCACCGCACGCCCGCCCGGCGGGCCGTAGCGTCGACCCCATGGCGACGTTGCCCGACCCCGTCTGGCCCGTGCTCGTGCTCGCGTTCGTCTCCGCGGGCGACGCGCTCCTGTGCGTGAAGCCGGTGGCGTTCATCGCGCAGTGCTTCCGGGACGTGAACTTCCCGGAGCGCTGGTGGTGGGCGATGCCGTGGATCAAGGCCGCCGCCGCGGCCGGGCTCGTCGCGGGGATCTGGATCCCCTACCTCGGGCTCGTGACCGCCGTCTGCCTGGTCGTGTACTTCGTGCTCGCCCTGACGTTCCACGTCCGGGCGCGGGACTTCGGCCGCAACTTCTTCGTCAACGCCACGGGCATGTTCCTGCTGTGCCTGTTCGTGCTGTGGTTCTCGTTCCTGCGCTGAGCCCGTCTGTGCCCCAGAAGAGCACCACCCCTCAGAAGAGCACCTGCTCGACGCCCGTGCCGGCCACCTGGAGCCCGCCGCCGTCGCGCGGCATCCCCGCGAGCGCCCCGGCCGGGTAGTCGCCCTCGTCGTGCGGCTTCAGGTCGTCCGGGAACCGCCCCGTCGCGCCCGAGCGCGAGCGGTGCCCGGACGAGCGGAAGCCGCGCTCGGTGAGGAGGGGCTCCACCCGGTCCCAGAGCCACTGCCGGTAGGCCTCGAGCGCGTAGGTGCCGCGGGCGTAGACGCGCCCGTAGCCGGCGATGGCACGCGGGTGCTCGCGCTCCAGCCACTGCAGGTACCACTCGCGGGTTCCGGGCTTGAGGTGCAGAGGCACCACGGTGACTCCCGTGGCGCCGGCGTCCGCGACGGCGTCCAGCAGGCGGCGCAGGTGGTCGCGGGAGTCGGTCAGCCACGGCAGCACCGGGGCCACCATGACGCCGCAGGGCAGGCCCGCCGCCCGCACCGCGCGGATCAGGTCGAGGCGCGCGCGTGGTGTCGGCGTCCCCGGCTCGACCGACTGCTGCAGCTCCTCGTCGGCGGGCGAGTCGGCGAAGCCGAGGGAGACGCCGAGCCCGACCTCCACGCGCTGCGCCGCGTCGGCGATCAGGGGCAGGTCGCGACGCAGCAGCGCGCCCTTGGTGAGGATCGAGAACGGCGTGCCCGAGTCAGCGAGCGCTCCGACGATGCCGGGCATCAGGCGATACCGGCCCTCGGCCCGCTGGTACGGGTCGGTGTTGGTGCCCATCGCCACCGGCTCCCGCGTCCACGACGGCCGCGCCAGCTCGGCGCGCAGCACCTCGGCCACGTTCGTCTTCACCACGACCTGGGAGTCGAAGTCACGGCCGGCGTCCAGGTCGAGGTACTCGTGGGTGGGGCGGGCGAAGCAGTATCTGCACGCATGACTGCATCCCCGGTACGGGTTGACGGTCCACCCGAACGGCATCTTCGAAGCGGCGGGCACCTTGGACAGCGCGCTCTTGGCGAGCACCTCGTGGAAGGTCACGTCGGCGAACTCCGGCGTCCGCACCGTGCGCACGAGGCCGAGCCGCCCCAGGGCGGACCGTTCGAGCCCCGGCAGGGCACCGTCGTCCGCGCCGACAGTCTGACCTTCCCATCTCACGCGATCATTCGAACAGATGTTCGATCGATTGTCCAGGCCCGGCCGGCCCCTGTCACCGGCGGAGCCGCGCGAGCGCCCGGCGGCCCCGCTCGCCCCACGGCAGCGGGCGGCCGGCCAGCTCGGCGAGCAGCACGACGACCGTGTCCAGGGCGGCCGCGGTCACCTCGCGCGGCCCGGGTCTGTCGGGGTCGGCCCAGTCGTCCCCCGGCGCCACCGGCAGCAGGTCGTCCAGGTCGCCGTGCACGGTGACGTCCTGGTCGCGCAGCCAGGCGACCCAGGTCTCGCTGAGGTCCGCCACCCACGGATGGTCGTCGGGCCCCAGGGCGACGGGGGTGGACCGCCGCGGGGCGAGCGCGTCGCCGGCGACGATGCCGTCCACGATCGGCGAGAGGGCGCCGCCGCGCCGCACCTCGTCGCCGAGCCGACGGTTGAGCCCGCGCAGCACCTGGGCCTCGGGCGCCCCGACCGAGGCGTTCGACCGCTCGGCGTCCCGCGGCGCCCATCCGGGGTCGACGTCGATCGCGTCCAGGAACCGGAGCCAGAGCGCGTCCCTGGCGCCGCCCGCCGGCGGGGCCGTCACGACGTGGACGCGCGGCGCGGGGAGGCCCGCGGCCCACACGGGCAGCACGTGGGTCGGGTCCAAGGACCTCAGGAACGCGGACCGACCCGCCCTGGCGCGGTCGAGGGAGGCGCGCAGCGTCGTCCTCGAGCCGAACTTCAGCGTCTCCTGCCATCCGCTCGCGAGCTCGCGCGCGAGGTCTCGGGCGGTGAGGACCACGTGGACCTCCGCGCCGGTCGCGGCCAGGTCCGCGAGCGCCCGGGCCGCCTGGTCCGGGTCCGCTCTCGCCAGCAGCTCGTGGCTGACGACGACGTCGCCCCGCGCCCGCCGCACCTGGCGCACCAGGCGGTCCCACGCCCCGTCCAGGCGCCGCGGGTCGATGCCGTGGCGCGCCCCCGTGACGTCCAGCGCGGCGAAGTAGTGCAGCCGCGGATCCCCCAGCGGACCGCTCGGGTACAGCACCCCGTGCCGTCGCAGGTCACGGCGGTTCGCGTGGAGACGCGACTGCAGGTAGGTGGTGCCGGACTTGGGCGCACCCACGTGCAGGAAGACTCGGCTCGGCATGGGCCCCAGCGTCGCACGACGCCCTGGGCACGCCCTGGACAGGTCCCGGGCGCGCGGCCCGGTCACAGCGCCAGCGAGACCCCCGACCGCGACGTGGCGAACAGCCCGTCCGCCCCCTGGAGCGTGAGCGCCGGGACCGGCGCCGCGGCGAGGTCCGACGGCCGGTAGCGCTTGAGGTCCCCGCGGTAGACGACGGTGGCCGGCACCGCCAGCAGCGTCTGCGGTCGCACCTTCCAGCGCGGGACGCCCAGGTCGCACACCCCGGCGTCGCGTAGCACGTGATAGACGAACTCGGAGCAGAAGAACCGCCGGTCGTCCTCGGACCCCCGGCCGAGCAGCCCGGTCACGAGGCCCGGGGCGTTGTACGCGTACGTGTGGCTGTCGAGGAGGAACTCCGCGACGCGCGCGCCCACGGCGTCCCGCTGGCGGGGTGTCACGGGGACCTCGAGGACGACGCCCGGCAGCCGGTCCATCCCCCGGTACAGGTCGTCGTCGAGCCGCTCGCGCTTGAAGCAGCCGACGAACGGGTTGGACGCGCGGCGGCGCCCGAAGCTGAACATGAGCTCGAGGTCGGCGTCGAGCGCCAGCGCCGCGTGCGTGTACTCGTCCCGCGTCGCGAGGCGGATCGTCCGCGACAGGACGGTGCTGCTGCGGGACAGGACCACGTAGATGCTCACGGCGGTCACCGTACCGTTCCCCGGGCGCCGTCCGGCCAGGTCAGCAGCGAGATCAGGGTGAATCTCAGGGGCGCCTCAGGGTGTTCGGGGGACAACCCCCGCGGGAGGTCCCCCGATCAGTTCCGCCCGGGCGCGGGGTCCACCCCTCAGGCCGGTCGCCGCCGGCCGCTTCCCGACCCGAGGAGTACCCGTGATCACCGTGCAGCGCGGCTTCAGCAGCTTCTCCGTCGACGACCTCGACGCCGTCGAGTCGTTCTACCGGGACGTCGTGGGGCTGCGCGTGACGCGTACGTCCATGGGGCTCGAGCTGGACGTCACCGGCGGCACGGCGGTCTTCGTGTACCCGAAGGGCGAGGCCCACGAGCCGGCGAGCCACACCGTGCTCAACCTCGTCGTGCCCGACGTCGTCGCTGCGGCGGCGGACCTGCACGCCGCCGGCGTCGACCTGGTGCGCTACCCGGGGTTCGCGCAGGACGCCGACGGCGTCGTGCGCAGCGCCGACCCGCGCCAGGGCCCGACCATCGGCTGGTTCCGGGACCCGGCGCGCAACGTCGTCGCGCTCATCGAGGCCTGAGCCTCACCCCCCCGCGCCCGGGACCACGCGCGGGAACAGGTCCTCCGCGGGCGGCTCCCACGACGCGGCGTCGGCGTCCAGCTGCTCGCCCGAGCGGATGTCCTTGACCTCGCCGGCCAGCGCGTCCGGCTCCGTGCCGTCCTCGCCGGGCTGCGCCGGGAACCACACGAACGGGATGCCGCGCCGGTCGGCGACCTTGATCTGCTTGCCGAACTTCGCCGCCGTCGGTGCGACGTCCGCGGGGACGCCGCGCGCGCGCAGGGCCGCGGCGACGGCGTCGGACCGGTCGCGGTGCGCCTCGTCCGTGACCGCGACCAGCACGGCCGTGGGCACGCCGCGCGTCGCGCCGACCAGCCCCGCGGACAGGAGCCGGGAGACCAGGCGGGAGACACCGATCGACAGACCGACGCCCGGGTAGGTGTTCTTGCCGTCGGAGGCGAGGGTGTCGTAGCGCCCGCCCGAGCAGATCGAGCCGAGCTGCTCGTGTCCCACCAGCACGGTCTCGTAGACGGACCCGGTGTAGTAGTCGAGGCCGCGTGCGATCTTCAGGTCGGCGACGACGACGCCGGGCGCGCGGCGCGCGGCCGCCTCGATCAGCGCGGCGAGCTCCCCCAGGCCCGTCTCGAGCAGCTCCGTGACCGCGTCGTAGGACGCGGCCAGCGCCCGGACCCGGTCCACCACGGTCGTGTCCGTGCCCGAGATCGCGGCGAGCTCGAGGCATGCCTTGGCCTGCTCGGGCGTGGCGTCCTGCTCCGCCTGCAGCAGCTCCGCGACGGCGTCGGGACCGATCTTGTCGAGCTTGTCGACCTGGCGCAGCACGCCCTCGACGTCGTCGAGGCCCAGCCCGCGGTAGAACCCCTCGGCCACCTTGCGGTTGTTCACGAGGATGCGGACCTCGGGCACCCCGACGTCGCGCAGGGCGCCGAGCGCCGCGGCCATCACCAGCGGGAGCTCGACCTCGTAGTGATAGGGCAGCTCGCCCGCGCCGACGACGTCGATGTCGGCCTGGACGAACTCACGGAAGCGGCCGTCCTGGGGACGTTCGCCCCGCCACACCTTCTGGATCTGGTAGCGCTTGAACGGGAAGGCGAGCCGGCCGGCGTTCTCGAGCACGTAGCGCGCGAACGGGACGGTGAGGTCGAAGTGCAGGCCGAGCTGCTTCTCCGCGCGGTCGCCCGGGGCGTCGCCCTCCTCCTGCAGCCTGCGCAGCACGTAGACCTCCTTGGAGGTCTCGCCCTTGCGCAGCAGCTGGTCGAGCGGCTCCACCGCCCGCGTCTCGATGCCGGCGAACCCGTGCAGCTCGAACGTGCGCCGCAGCGTGTCGAGGACGTGCTGCTCGACGACGCGGCCGTCGGGGAGCCATTCAGGGAAGCCGGAGAGCGGGGTGGGGCGTGCCATGGGCCTCATCTTCCCAGACGGCGGAGCCGTCGCGGGACCCTGTCCCAGCACGGGCGGGACGGGGCCGGCACGGGACCGGCACGGGACCAGCACGGGGTCAGCGAAGGTAGGGGTTGGTCGCCAGCTCCCGGTCGACGCTGGTGGTCGGGCCGTGCCCGGGCACGACGCCGAGGCCCGGGTCGAGCCGACCCACGACGTCGCGCAGCGTGCGCGCCATCGTCGCGGCGTCGCCGCCCGGCAGGTCGGTGCGGCCCACCCCGCCCGCGAACAGGACGTCCCCCGCGAGGACCACGCCGGCCTCCTGGGCGACGAGGAGCGTCGAGCCCTCGGTGTGCCCCGGCGCGTGCAGCGTCCGCAGCCGCACCGCGCCCGCGACGAGCTCGCCCTCGCCGCCCGGGCCGACGTCGAGCGGCTCGACGGCGACGGGCGCACGGTAGTCCTCGGCCCGCCGACCCGTGGCCGCGAGCGCCTGCGCGAGGGCGCCGCTCACCCCCGGGTCGCCGCCGTCGCGCACCGCGGCGAGGCCCAGCGTGCCGAACGGGTCGGCCAGCCGGTAGGCGTCGGCCGGGTGGATGCGCAGCGGCACGTCGTACCTCTCGCAGAGCGCCGCCGCGTCCCAGGTGTGGTCCACGTGCCCGTGGGTCGCGACGACGGCGCGCGGGACCAGGCCACGCTCGGCGACCAGGCGCTCGACCTCGGGCGCCACGCCCGCCCCGGCGTCGACGACCACGCAGTCGGCGTCCCGGCCGTCAGCGCCGGCGACCACGACGCAGCAGTTGGTGGCGAAAACGGGGGCGACGACGACGAGGATCTGCACGGCGCCACGCTAGCGGCCGGCGGCGGCGTCAGGGTCACGTCATGGGCCACGGCACGGACCACGGCACGGACCACGGCATGGACCACGGCCGCGACCGCCCTGCGGATGTGACCTGCGTCCCGCGCCCTAGACTGTCCCCCGCGCGCGGAACTTCCCGTGCGGCGACGGGGACGAGTCGAGGAGGTCCGCGAGTTGGCGGCCACCAAGCGCGAGCGGGAGTACGCCCGCAAGCGGCAGGAGAAGTGGGAGCAGCGGCAGGCGCAGGCGCGCGCCCGGCGGCAGCGGACGTTCGCGATCGTGGCGATCGTGGCGATCCTCGCGCTGGTGGGCGGCGGGTTCGTCGTCGCGAACCTCGGCGGCGTCGCGGGCCCTGCGGCCTCCTCGACGCCGCAGGCCGCCGGAGACTGCCCGCCCGCGGAGTACGGCGCACGCTCCGGCGGCGACCGGCCCGACCCCTCGGCCGCCGAGGGCCGCACGTGGACCGCGACGCTCGACCTGTGCACGGGGGCGGGCGACTCGCAGGTCGTCGTCGAGCTCGACGGGGCTGCCGCCCCGCAGGCCGTCGCGAGCTTCGTGTCGCTCGCGACGCAGGGGTACTTCGACGGCACGGCCTGCCACCGCCTCACCACCTCCGGCATCTACGTGCTGCAGTGCGGCGACCCCACGGGGACCGGGACCGGTGATCCCGGCTACTCGTACGGCCCGATCGAGAACGCCCCGGAGGACGACGTCTACCCCGCCGGGACCATCGCGATGGCCCGCCGCGGTGACGACGGCGAGTCGATCGGCTCGCAGTTCTTCGTCGTGTACCAGGATTCGACCATCCCGTCCGACACCGCGGGCGGGTACACGGTGCTCGGCACCGTCACGTCCGGCCTGGACGCCGTCCAGGCAGTCGCTGACGCGGGCGTCGAGGGAGGGGCCGGCGACGGCTCCCCCACGAGCCCCGTCATCATCGAAGGAGTGGAGACCCAGTGAGCGAGAGCACCCCCGGCTCGACCGGCCCCGAGGAGATCCCGGCCGGCACCGAGGAGACGGCCGAGACTCCATCGCAGACGACCCCGGACGAGGCGACCCCGCCCGCCCCCGCGGCGGACCCGCAGCCCGCCGCGGGCGAGACCGCAGAGACGGCTCCGCCGGCCGAACCC
>NZ_JBHTVT010000004.1:37913-66046 GCF_042792795.1 Isoptericola sp. NPDC056605
CACGGAGACGACCCCCGAGGCCGGACCCACGGAGACGACCCCCGAGGCCGGACCCACGGAGACGACCCCCGAGGCCGGACCCACGGAGACGACCCCCGAGGCCGGACCCACGGAGACGACCCCGGAGCCCGAGACCGCGCCCGCGCCGGCGGCCGAGCCGCAGAGCCCGGCCGCCGGGACGGCCGACACCGCCGAGACGGTTGCCGGGCCCGAGTCCGTCGACGCGGCTCCGGCCGAGCCGACCCCGGCGCCTGCTCCGGCCCCCGCGCCTGCTCCTGCCCCGGCCCCGGCGAAGCCGTCCGGCATGCCGAAGCCGCCCCGCCCGGGCGCGCCCAAGCCGTCGGCGCTGCGCCGCCCCGCCGCGCCCACGCCGGCGGACGTGCCGCCCGCCGAGCCCACCACCCCCGTGGCCCCTGTCGTGCCGCCGGCCCTCGACGCCGCCGCGGCGGCCGCCGCAGAGGCGTTCGGTCGCGTGGACGAGGACGGCACGGTGTTCGTGCGGGAGGCCGCCGGCGAGCGCCAGGTGGGCCAGTTCCCGGGCGTGGACGCCTCGGAGGCGATGAGCCTCTACGTGCGCCGCTACCTCGACCTCGACGCCAAGGTCGCGCTGTTCGAGACCCGTCTCGACAGCGCGGACCTGTCCGTCCGCGAGATCGACCAGACCCTCGCGAAGCTCGCGGAGGAGACCGGCGAGCCGGCCGCCGTCGGCGACCTGGACGCCCTGCGGACCCGCGTCGAGGGCCTCAGGGCACGAGCGGCGGAGCGTCGTGCCGCCCTCGAGCAGGAGCGCGCGGCCGCCAAGGCCGAGGCCGTCGCCGCCCGGACCACCATCGTCGAGGCCGCGGAGAAGATCGCCGCCACCGACCCCAGCAAGATGCAGTGGCGCCCGGCCGGCGAGGAACTGCGTGCCCTCCTGGACCGGTGGAAGGAGTCGCAGCGCACCGGGCCGCGCATCGACCGCCCCTCCGAGGAGGCGCTCTGGAAGCGGTTCAGCCACGCACGCACCGCGTTCGACCGCGAGCGGCGCCACTTCTTCGCCGACCTCGAGCAGCGCAACTCCGCCGCCAAGTCGGCCAAGGAGAAGCTGGTCGCCGAGGCGGAGTCCCTCCAGACCAGCACCGACTGGGGGGCCACCGCTGCCGCCTACCGCGACCTCATGACGCAGTGGAAGGCCGCGGGGCGCGCCAGCCGCAAGGACGACGACGCGCTCTGGTCCCGGTTCCGGGCGGCGCAGGACGCGTTCTTCGGCGCCCGGGACGCCGAGAACGCGGCGATCGACGCCGAGTACGGGCAGAACCTCGAGGTCAAGGAGGCGCTCCTCGCCGAGGCCGAGGCTCTTCTGCCCGTCAAGGACCTCGCGGCCGCGAAGGAGAAGCTGCGCGACCTCCAGGACCGCTGGGAGGAGGCCGGCAAGGTGCCGCGCGCCGACATCCAGCGTGTCGAGGGGCGCATGCGCGCCGTCGAGACCGCGGTCCGGGGCGCCGAGCAGGCCCGCTGGGACCGCACCAACCCCGAGACCCGCGCGCGGGCCGAGGGCGCCGCGGCACAGCTGGAGGCGGCCATCGAGGGCCTCGAGCGTGACCTCGCCGAGGCGCGCGAGTCGGGTGACGCGCGGCGCGTCGAGGAGGCCGAGACGGCGCTCGCCGCGCGGCGCGCCTGGCTCGAGCAGGTGGTCCGCGCCGCGGAGGACACCCGCGGCTGACCGTGCGGGCCGCCGACGGGGTCGTCGCACGTCCGCGACGATCCACAGGCGCTGACCCGAAGGGGCTCACGACCGGATAGTTTCCGCGTCGTGAGCCCCTTCGTCTTCCTCGCCGTACCCCCCGCGCCACCCGCTCCTCCCCCTGGCGCACGCCACGGGCCCTCCTCCCCGCCGCCACGCCTCGGCGACCTGCTCGCGCCCCCGCGACGGTCGCGCGGGCTCCTCGTGCGACCGGCCGACGTCGGCGGCCGGGCGGCGTGGGACGTCCTCGTGCGCGACGGCGCCCTCGAGACGGTGCGGGACGACGCGGCGGTCGTCGCCGGCACGCCCGTGACTCCCCTGCTGCGGGCCGCGCTGCTGGCCGGGTCGCTGCCGGCGGGAGCCGTGGCCGCCGGGCGCACGGCGGCGTGGGTGCATGTCGGCCGGGCGGCGGGCCCGCGTGCCACCGAACATCTCGACGTCGCCTACGCGGCCGGCGGGCACCGGCCCGAGCTCTGGGGTGCCGGGCTCGTGTGGCAGGCACCGCTGCTGCGCGGCGACGTCGTCGAGCTGGCCGGGGCCCGCGTGACCGCGCCGCTGCGAACCGTCGTCGACGTGGCCGTGCACGTCCCGGTCGAGGAGGACGCGGCACGGCTCGCCCGGACCGTCGCGGACGCCTGCGGCCTCGCCCTCGCGGACGCTGCCGCGCTGCTGGAGCGCCGGGCCCGCGTCGTCGGGCGGCCGCGTGCCCGCCGCGTGCTGGCCCGGGCCGGCGCCCTCCGTGCGGCGCCCGCCGCCCTGCCCTAGGTTGAGCCGCATGGCCTCCGCCGCACCCGCCGTCGAGCTCGACGCCGCTGGCCGCGCCGTGCGCGTCTCCAGCCCCGACCGTGTCGTCTTCCCCGAGCTGCCCGACCGCCCGGGCCTCACGAAGCGGGAGATCGTCGAGTACTTCCTGTCGGTGGGTGACGGGATCCTCGGCGCGCTCCTGCACCGGCCCACGACGCTCGAGCGCTGGCCGAAGGGCTGGTGGCCGGAGGCGGTGATGGCGACGCGCGCCGACAACCGCGGCGACGCGTTCTACCAGAAGCGCCTCCCGAAGGGTGCGCCCGACTGGGTCGAGACCGCGACCATCGCCTTCCCCAGCGGGCGCACCGCCGACGAGGTCGCGCCGACCGAGCTCGCCGTCGTCGCCTGGGCCGCGAACCTCGGCACCCTGACCTTCCACCCGTGGCCGGTGCGCCGCGACGACGTCGAGGCGGTCGACCAGCTGCGCATCGACCTCGACCCGCAGCCCGGCACCTCCTTCGACGACGCCGCGGCCGTCGCGCCGCACCTGCGCGAGCTGCTCACGGAGCTCGGGCTCACCGGCTACCCGAAGACGTCGGGCGGGCGCGGCCTGCACGTCTTCGTGCCGCTCGCGCCGCGATGGTCGTTCCAGCAGGCCCGCCGCGCCACGATCGCGATCGGCCGCGAGCTGGAGCGACGCCTGCCCGACCAGGTCACCACGAAGTGGTGGAAGGAGGAGCGGGGCGAGAAGATCTTCGTCGACTACAACCAGATGGCGCGCGACCGCACCATCGCGTCCGCGTACTCCGTCCGGGCGAACAAGCGCGCCACCGTCTCCACCCCGCTGGAGTGGGACGAGGTCGGCGAGGTGCACCCCGACGACTTCGACGTCACGACAGCGCCCGCCCGGTTCGCCGAGCGCGGCGACCTGTTCGCCGCGTTGCGCGCCGACCGCGACCCGGCACTCGACTGCTCCCTCGACGCGGCGCTGGAGCTCGCGCGGCGCGACGAGGAGGAGCACGGTCTCGGCGACCTGCCCTACCCGCCGGAGTACCCGAAGATGCCGGGCGAGCCGAAGCGCGTGCAGCCCAGCCGGGACACCAACCGCAAGCGCAGTTGACCGGCCCCTCCTCCGTCAGGGACGGGTGTAGCGCAGGAAGACCGACCCGTCGCGGAGCGGGACGCACTCGGCGCGGGCGAGATCGACCTGCATGCCGTCGGGCAGGTGGCGCAGGCCGCCGCCCGCGACGTGCGGCACCACGCGCACGGTCAGCTCGTCGACCACCCCGGCCAGGAGCGCCCCCGCGGCGGTCGTCGGGCCGGACACCTCCACGACGCCGTCGGTCCCGGCCGCGATCTCGGCCAGCCGCCCGGGGGTGAGCCGTGGCTCGAGCGTGGTGCGCGGCGCGTCGAGGGGTTCCCGGGCGGCGACGAGGGAGTCCGAGCAGACGATCTTGTCGATCCCCGTCCAGATCTCGGCGAACTCGTCCGCGGCGTCGCTCTGCCCGCGCTCCCACGTGTCCCACACGCGCATCGTCTCGAACATGCGCCTCCCCACGACGAAGGTCCGCACGTCCCGGACCTGGTCGTTGATGAAGGCGTGCACGGCGTCGTCCGGCGCGCCCCAGTCGAAGTCGCCCGACGCGTCGGCCACGTAGCCGTCGAGCGAACAGCTCATCAGTCCGTACCTGAGGGTTCCCATGCCCCCCAGACCTCCCAGGAGTCCTCGACTCATCGGTGGTCCGCCGCACGTCCGGGCTCAGGCGGTCCCCGGCGCCCCGGGCAGGAGGCCGGCCAGGTCGTAGCCGACCGGCTCCTCGAGCTGGGCGTACGTGCACGACGCCGGCTCACGGTCGGGCCGCCAGCGCTTGAACTGCGCGGTGTGCCGGAAGCGCGAGCCCTCCATGTGGTCGTACCCCACCTCCAGCACCCGCTCGACGCGCAGCGGCGTGAACGACAGGTCCTTGCCCGCGCTCCAGCGCGACTGCGCACCCGGGCGCCGCTCCCCGGCGCTGCCGTCGGCGACCGCCGGGTCCTGCCAGTCGGCCCACGGGTGCGCGGCGGCGTCCTCGGTGCCCGGTTCCACGACGAGGGGCGCGAGCTCCGCGTGCAGGGTCGCCCGCCGCGCTGCGGGGAACGACGCCGAGACGCCGACAAACTGCAGGCTGTCCGGATCGTCGGCCTCCGCGTACAGGCCGAGGAGCAGCGAGCCGATGAGCGGCTTCTCGGGCGTCGACGTCTTGTGCAGCCGGTAGCCCGCCAGCACGACGTCGGCCGTCCGCGCGTGCTTGATCTTCAGCAGCACGCGCTTGTTCGGCTGGTACGCGTCGTCGAGACGCTTGGCGACGACGCCGTCGAGGCCCGCGCCCTCGAACGCCTGGAACCAGTCGCGCGCGACGGCGGCGTCCTGCGTGCGGGGCGTGGCGTGCACCTGCGGCCCGTCGAGGCCGAGGCCGTCGAGCGCCGCGAGCCGGTCCCGCAGGGGCCGCCCGGACAGGTCGTCCTCGCCGAGGGCCAGGACGTCGAAGACGACGAGACTGGCCGGGGTCTCGGACGCGAGGAGCCGCACCCGGGAGTCGGCGGGGTGGATCCGCTGCCCGAGCGCGTCGAAGTCGAGGTGCGCCGCCCGAGCCGCGCCGTCCCCGGGGCGGGCGACCACGATCTCGCCGTCGACGACGCAGCGCTCCGGCAGCGCGTCGAGCGCCGCGTCCACCACGTCCGGGAAGTAGCGCTGCATCGGCCGCCCGTTGCGCGAGTCGATCCGCACGTCGTCGCCGTCGCGGAACACCAGGGCGCGGAACCCGTCCCACTTCGGCTCGTACACCCACACCGCCTCGCCGTCGGGCTGGTCCGGCACGTCCGGCACCGACTTCGCGAGCATGGGCAGCACCGGCGGTTCGAGCGGCAGCGTCATGCTGGCGAACCTACTCCGGGAGGGGGCCGGGCACCTCCGCTCGCCGGGGGCGCGCGCCCTCGAGCCGCACCCGGACGGTCACCCTCCCGGCGTCGTCCCGGTGCGCGACGGCGTGCCCCCGGCGCTCGGCGCCGTCGAGCTCGACCGTCAGCGGGGCGCCCTCGCCCAGGAAGTTGCGCCACCAGCTCTTGGCGTCCGGCACGCCCACGCCGATGACGACCTCGTCCCCCCGCCGGCGGAACCCCACGGGGATCGTGACGTGGCGCCCCGACCGGCGCCCGGTGTACCGGACGATCGTGAGGGCACGGCGCAGCGGTCCGCCCCAGCGGGGCGAGCTGCGCCAGGCGAGCACGCCGGCGTTGAACCGGGTGACGAAGCGGCGGGTGCGGGGCGAGCTCAGGCTCGGCATGCGGAGGTCCTCCCGGACGGTCGTCGCGACGTCGTGGCACGGGCGCAGACAGCGGGCCGCCGCCGACCGGCCGAGGCCGGGCTCGATGCGCTCAGACCCCCGCCGACTCCTGGTGGACGTCGGCGGCCTTCGTCCCGGTGATGCGGTAGACGTCGAAGACGCCGTCCACCTTGCGGACCGCGGTGAGCACCTGCTGCAGGTGTCCGGGCTCCGCCATCTCGAAGACGAACTTCGACAGCGCGATCCGGTCCGACGACGTCGAGACCGATGCCGACAGGATGTTGACGTGGTAGTCCGACAGCACCTTCGTGACGTCGGAGAGCAGCCGCGACCGGTCGAGCGCCTCGACCTGGATCTGCACCAGGAACATCGTGTTGGCACCCGTGGTCCAGGACACGTCCACCATGCGCTCGGGCTGGGCCTTGGCCAGCTGCTCGGCGTTGGCGCAGTCCGCCCGGTGGACGCTGACGCCCGCGCCGCGGGTCACGAAGCCGACGATGGAGTCGCCGGGCACCGGGGTGCAGCACTTGGCGAGCTTCACCCAGATGTCGTCCACGCCCTTGACGACGACGCCCGGGTCGCCGGTGCGGCCCCGGCGCGACGGGCGACCGGGGGCCGCGGCCTCCGCGGCGTCCTCCTCCGTGCCCTCCTCGCCGCCCAACGACTTCACCAGCAGGTCGACGACGTGCGGCGCCGACGCGTGCCCCTCGCCCACCGCCGCGTACAGCGCGGAGACGTCGGCATAGCGCATGTCGTTTGCCAGCCCGACGAGCGCCTCGTGGCTGAGCAGGCGCTGGATCGGCAGGTTCTGCTTGCGCATCGCCTTGGTGATGGCGTCCTTGCCCTGCTCGATCGCCTCCTCGCGCCGCTCCTTGGTGAACCACTGGCGGATCTTGTTGCGGGCGCGCGCCGACTTCACGAAGGCGAGCCAGTCGCGGGACGGGCCGGCGGACTCCGCCTTGGAGGTGAGGATGTCGACCGTGTCGCCGTTCTGCAGCGTCGAGTCCAGCGGGACGAGCCGCCCGTTGACGCGGGCGCCCATGGTGCGGTGCCCCACCTCGGTGTGCACCGAGTACGCGAAGTCGACCGGCGTCGCCCCGGCGGGCAGCGCCATCACCTCGCCCTTGGGCGTGAAGACGTACACCTCCGCGCCGCCGATCTCGTAGCGCAGCGAGTCGAGGAACTCGCTCGGGTCGGCGGTCTCGCGCTGCCAGTCCACGAGCTGGCGCAGCCACGCCATGTCGTTGGCACGCGGGTCGTCCGACGCCGCCTTGCCCGCCGGCGCCATCTGCTTGTACTTCCAGTGCGCGGCGACGCCGTACTCTGCGCGGCGGTGCATGTCGTGCGTGCGGATCTGGATCTCGACCGGCTTGCCGCCCGGTCCCACGACCGTCGTGTGCAGCGACTGGTACATGTTGAACTTCGGCATCGCGATGTAGTCCTTGAACCGGCCCGGGACCGGGTTCCAGCGCGCGTGGAGCGCGCCGAGCACCGCGTAGCAGTCCCGCACCGTGTCCACGAGGACCCGCGTGCCGACCAGGTCGTAGATCTCCGCGAAGTCGTGCCCGCGCACGATCATCTTCTGGTAGATCGAGTAGTAGTGCTTGGGCCGGCCGGTGACCGTCGCCTTGATCTTGGCGCTGCGCAGGTCGGCGGAGATCTGCTCGCGCACCACCGACAGGTACTCCTCGCGAGCGGGCGCGCGCTCCGCCACCAGGTGCACGATCTCGTCGTACACCTTGGGGTACAGGGTCTGGAAGGACAGGTCCTCCAGCTCCCACTTGATCGTGTTCATGCCGAGCCGGTGGGCCAGCGGGGCGTAGATCTCGAGCGTCTCGCGCGCCTTGCGCTGCGCCGACGTGCCGGAGACGTACTTCCAGGTGCGGGCGTTGTGGAGCCGGTCCGCGAGCTTGATGACCAGCACACGGATGTCCTTGGCCATCGCGACGACCATCTTGCGCACGGTCTCCGCCTGCGCGGCGTCGCCGTACTTCACCTTGTCCAGCTTGGTGACGCCGTCGACGAGCATGGCGATCTCCTCGCCGTACTCGCGGGTCAGCTCGTCGAGCCCGTAGTCCGTGTCCTCGACCGTGTCGTGCAGCAGCGCGGCCGCCAGGGTCGCGCCGTCGAAGCCGAGCTCGGCGAGGATCGTCGCCACGGCGACCGGGTGCGTGATGTACGGGTCGCCGGACTTGCGCTCCTGGCCCCGGTGACATCGCTCGGCCGTCGCGTAGGCACGCTCGAGCACCGAGAGGTCGGACTTCGGGTGGTTGGTGCGCACGGCCTGCAGGACGGGCTCCAGCGCGGGGGTCGTGGGAGGCGCGCCCCGCACGCCGAGCCGCACGAGCCGGTTGCGCACGCTGCGCCCGGAGCCCGCGCCGCGGCCCGACGCCGAGCCCTGCCCGGTCGATCCCTGGGGCGCGGCGGCGGCGCGCGCGACCTTCGTCTCGTCGCTCATCTCCGCCTCCTTCCGCAACCACCGCGGGGTCGCCGTCGGCCGGGACGGCAAGTCTACGACTCCACGCGCAGCAGAGCCTCGACCGTCCGCCCGGTCAGCCTGTCGCGTCCGCCCAGGCCGGAGAGCTCGAGCAGGAACGCCAGAGCGACCACCTGACCGCCCGAACGCTCCACGAGCTCGGCCGCCGCGTACGCCGTGCCGCCGGTGGCGAGCACGTCGTCGACCAGCAGAACACGCGCACCCGCCTCGAGTGTTCCCGTGCGCAGCTCGATCGCGGCCGAGCCGTACTCGAGGTCGTAGTCCACCCGCTCCACCGGCGGCGGCAGCTTGCCCGCCTTGCGCAGCGGCAGGAACCCGACCCCGAGGCGGGTGGCGAGCGGCGCGCCCAGGAGGAAGCCCCGTGCCTCCATGCCCGCGACGACGTCCACGCCGCCGTCCGCGTCCACGAGGCGGGCGAACGCCTCCACGACGTCCGCCAGCGCCGGGCCGTCCGCGAGCAGCGGGGTGATGTCGCGGAACACGACGGGCGGGTGCGGGTAGTCCGGGACGTCGCGGATCAGCGCCCGGACCTCGGCGGCCCGCTCGGGGCCGAGCCCTCCCAGCCCGTCGACGACGATGTCGTCCACGGCGCCGCCGGTCGGGCCGGTCGTCTCGTCGACCATGCTCGCCCCCGGCTCAGTGGCCGCGCTTGCGGCGCGGCTGGGCACGGTTGCCCTGGTGCTGGCCCGGGATCAGCTGCGCGGACCCGGTCGTGTACGCCGCGACCTCGGCGTCGTGGCCGCCCTCCGCGACCAGCCCGGCACGCTCCTCGAGGACGCCCTTCGTGTGCGCGGCGATCTTCGGCTCGCGCTCACGCAGGGAGACGTCGAGCGGCGTCGCGAGGAAGAGCGACGACGCCGCACCGACGGCGATGCCCACGAACAGCGACAGCGACAGGTCGCGCAGGGTGCCCGCGCCCAGCAGGAACGCACCGACGAACAGGATGCTCGCCACCGGCAGGAGCGCCACGACGGAGGTGTTGATCGACCGCACCAGCGTCTGGTTCACGGCGAGGTTGGCCCGCTCGGCGTACGTGCTGCGGGTCTGCGTGAGCACGTCCGCCGTGTTCTCGCGGACCTTGTCGAACACGACCATCTTGTCGTACAGCGAGAAGCCGAGGATCGTCAGGAAGCCGATGATGGTCGACGGCGTGACCTCCCAGCCGATCGCCGCGTAGACGCCGGCGGAGATGAGCAGGTCCGCGAGCATCGCGACGATCGCCGCCACGGACATCCGCCAGGCACGGAAGTACACGGCCATGAAGAGCGCGGCCGCGACGACGAACACCACGGTGCCCCACAGCGCGCGCATCGAGACGCCGGCGCCCCAGGTGGGGCCGACGAAGGACGTCGTCACGGCGGACTCGTCGACGTCGTAGGCGGTGGCGAGCCCCGTGACCAGGGCGGCCTCCTGCTCCGGCGTGACCTCCTCGGTCTGGACACGCACCGCCGAGCCGCCGACGATCGCGACGCGGGGCTCCTCGTTCGGGAGCACCTCGTGCACGGTGTCGATCGCCACCTGCTGCTCGGTGGAGGTCACGTCGTTGACCGTGAACTCCGTGCCGCCGCGGAAGTCGATGCCGAGCGTGAGGCCCTTGATGAGGATCACCGCGATCGACGCGACCGCGAGGACGCCCGCCACCGTGAACCAGCGCCGGCGGCGCTGCACGATCGGGTAGGACCGACGGCCCGTGTACAGGTCGTTGCCCCACTGGGCGAAGTTCATGCCGGCCATCAGCGGCTCTCCTCGTTCGTGCCAGAGGGGTTGTCACCGGTCGCCGAGGGCGATCCGTCGTCCGGTCCTGCGCCGGGCCCCGGGTCCGCCTCCTCGGCGGCCGCCCGACGCTCCGCCGCGCGGCGCTCGGCGATCGTCAGCCGGCGCCCGGAGGCGTCCGTCACAGGGGCCGCGGGCGCCTGACGCGCACCGCTGTGCACGGGCTCCGGCGTCACGCGCTCGCTCGACGCCTCGGCGTCGTCCGGGACCTCGGCCGCGGCCGTGTTGCCCGCCACGGCGGGCTGCGGCATCCGCACGCGCCCGGCGCCCGCGTACCGCGGGCCGGAGCCCGCGCGCAGCCGCTCGGGCGACAGGCCGGACCAGAGGTGGCCGTCCCGGAAGAACGGGACCTTGGTGATGACCTCCATCATCGGGTGCGTGAACCAGAAGACGACCGCGACGTCGATGATGGTCGTCAGACCCAGGGTGAACGCGAAGCCCTGGACGCCGCCGACGGCGAGGAAGTACAGGATGATCGCGGAGATCAGGTTGACGGCCTTGGCGGCGAGGACCGTACGCCGGGCACGGGCCCAGCCGCGCTCGACGGCGTAGGCCAGCGTGCGCCCGTCGCGCAGCTCGTCACGGATGCGTTCGAAGTACACGATGAACGAGTCCGCCGTGAAGCCGATGGCGACGATGAGGCCGGCGACGCCCGCGAGCGACAGCCGGTAGCCCATCCCCCAGGAGAGCAGGGCGATCGACACGTACGTGATGACGCCGGCGACCACCAGCGACGCGACCGTCAGCAGGCCGAGCGTGCGGTACTGCAGCAGCGAGTACACGACGACCAGCGCGAGACCGATGAGGCCGGCGATCAGACCGTTGCGCAGCTGCTCGGAGCCGAGCGTCGCGGAGATGACCTCCTGGCTCTCGACCGTGTACTGCACGGGCAGCGCGCCGAAGCTCAGCTGGTTGGCGAGCGTCGCGGCGGTGTCCCGGGTGAACGAGCCGGAGATGGTCGCCTGGCCGTTCGAGATGATCGTGCCCGGGGACAGGGACGGCGCCGAGACGACGAGCCCGTCGAGGACGATGGCGAACTGGTTGCGCGGCGCCTCGAGGCCCTGCAGGCGGGTCGTGGTCTCGCGGAACTCGTCGGTCCCCACGGAGTCGAAGTTGAGGAAGACGCCCCACTCGTTGGTGGTGGTGCCGTTCGCGCCCGGGACCAGGCCGGAGCTCGCCGACGCGATGTGCACGCCGTCGACCTCCATCGGGCCGAGGATGTACTTCATCCCGTCCTGCTCGCCGCAGGTCACCAGCGGCTTGTCCGGGTCGTCCCCGCCGCCACCCTTGAGGTTCGCGGGGTCGGTGCAGTCGAGCTCCTCGAACTGCTTCTGGATCTCCGGCGTGATCTGCGCCAGGTCGCTCGGGTCGGACGCCGCGGCGGCGTCCTCGCCCGCCTCGGTCCCGTCGGTCGCCGTCGGGGACGGGTCGGCGTCGTCGCCGGAGGTCGCGGTGGCGGTCGGCGTGGCCGACGGGTCGACGTCCGCCGGGACGGACAGCGGCGCGCCCGCGCCCTTGCCGCTCGGGCTGTCCCCGGAAGCGTCCTCGTCCGCCGCGTTCTCGTCGGTGGCGCTCTCGTCGGTGGCGCCGTCGGCCGCGTCACCGGCGTCGGCGCTGGGGGACGCGGACGGCTCGGGGGTCGGCGTGCCCGCGGCGTACGTCAGGACGGGGCGGAAGCGCATCTGCGCCGGCTGCGAGATGAGGTCGATGGTCTCCTGCGACACCTCGCCGGGGATGCCCACGACGATGTTGTTCTGTCCCTGGGCGGTGATCTCCGCCTCGGAGACGCCCGAGGAGTCGATGCGCTGGCGGATGACGTTGATCGACTCGTCGATCGTCTCCGACGTGACCTGCGACCCGTCGGTGGTGTCCGCCTTCAGGATCAGCTGCGTGCCGCCCTGCAGGTCGAGCGCCAGCCCCGGGGCCCAGCTCGCGCCGTCCGGGTTGGCGTCGGACTTGGCGTCCCAGAAGACGCCGGCGCCGAGGGCGAGGAACGGCAGGACGATCGTCAGGATCGTGAAGACCACGAGGGTGCGTACCGGACGCGACCGCTTCGTGCGTGAGTTCGCCAACTTCTGTCTCTTCCCGTCTGCGCGCCGCCGCGGGGCCGACGCGTGATGGCGCCGGCCGGGATCACCCCGACCGGCGCGTCGTCAGGCCGACGGGCGCGAGCGCCCGCCGTCCCATGTCGCTGGTGCTGTCACTTCGTGGTGCCGGTCTCGCCCTCGTCGCGACGCTGCTGCTCCCGGTACTCCCGCTGCGCGGTGTCCAGGCTCGACAGGTCGTCGGGGACGTCGATGTGACCGTCGCCGGAGGTGATCGTACCGGTCGCGGAGGAGTCGGTTGTGACCTCGGTCTCGTCGGCCTCGTCCACGGGCTCCTCGACCGGCGTGTCGACGCGCTTGGCGATGGCCGCGCGCAGCCAGCGGGTCTGCGCGCCGCCGGGGACCGTCTCGATGGTGACCGTGTCGGCCGCCTCGTCGATCTCCACGACCGTGCCGAACAGTCCCGAACCGGTCATGACCTCCTGGCCCGGCGCGAGCTGCGACCGGAACTCGGCCTGCTGCTTCTGCTGCTTGCGCGTCCGCTGGCTCATGAAGAACATGAGGCCGGCGAGGACCACGAAGAGGATGATGAGTTCCACGGAGCGTCCTTGTCTGTCGCTGCCCGACGGTCGTCGACCGACTGCCGGGCGTCGGGGCGCACCGGTCGGCGCGCCGGCGCAGGATCCTGCGCACACGGCCCCCAACGAGCACGGCACCCGTCGAGTTCCGGCCCCGGGCCGTCGGCGGCAGGGGGCGCTCCCAGTCTACTGGGGCGTCCCGGCGTCCCCGTCGGCGGCGCCGGACCCGTCGAACAGCGTCCCCCCGAGCGGGGCTCCCCACGCCCCGGGCGGCGGCTCGAGCCCGAGGTGCTCCCAGGCGGCCTGCGTCGCGACCCGGCCGCGCGGCGTGCGGCCCAGGAGCCCCTCGCGGACGAGGTAGGGCTCCGCGACCGTCTCCACGGTGTCCGGCTCCTCCCCCACGGTCATCGCGAGGGTGCCCAGGCCCACGGGCCCGCCGCCGAACCGGCGGCAGACGGCGTCGAGGACGGCGCGGTCCAGGCGGTCCAGGCCGATCGGGTCGACCTCGTAGACCTCCAGCGCGGCCCGGGCCGCCCGCAGGTCGAGGCTGCCGTCCCCGCGCACCTGCGCCCAGTCGCGCACGCGGCGCAGCAGCCGGTTCGCGATGCGGGGCGTGCCGCGCGACCGGCCGGCGATCTCGTGCGCGGCCGCGTGCTGGATGTCCACGCCCAGCAGCCCGGCGGACCGGATGATGACGCGCTCCAGCTCGGCGGCGTCGTAGAAGTCGAGGTGCCCCGTGAACCCGAAACGGTCGCGCAGCGGGGCCGGCAGCAGGCCGGACCGCGTCGTCGCGCCGACGACGGTGAACGGAGGCAGCGCCAGCGGGATCGCGCTCGCCCCCGCCCCCTTGCCGACGACGACGTCGACGCGGAAGTCCTCCATCGCGACGTACAGCAGCTCCTCCGCCGGGCGGGCCAGCCGGTGGATCTCGTCGATGAAGAGGACCTCGCCCTCCTCGAGCGAGGAGAGCACCGCCGCCAGGTCGCCCGCGTGCTGGATCGCCGGGCCGCTCGTGACCCGCAGCGACGTGCCGAGCTCCGCGGCGATGATCATCGCCAGCGTCGTCTTGCCGAGCCCGGGAGGCCCCGACAGCAGCACGTGGTCGGGAGACGCGTCCCGCGCGAGCGCCGCCTGGAGCACCAGGGAGAGCTGGTCACGGACCACCCGCTGCCCGACGAACTCGTCCAGCTTCTTGGGCCGCAGCGCCGCCTCGGCCGCGCGCTCGACGTCGTCGGCCGAGGAGGTGACGAGCCGCTCGCCGCCGTACTCCGGCTCCAGCGGCTCAGCCACGCCGGCCGCCCAGGGAGCGCAGCGCCGCCCGCAGCGTGGCGGCGACGTCGACCGGGCCGTCGGCTGCCCCGTCACCGGCGTCCGCGAGGACGCGGTCGACGGTGTCCTGGGCGACCTTGGCGGCCCAGCCCAGGCCCACGAGCGCCTCGACCACCTGGTCGCGCGCCGGGTCTCCCGCCGCGACCGGCGGCGCATCGGGGACGGCGGCGCCGGTGGCGGCAGAGGTCGGTGCGCCCAGCTTGCCGGACAGCTCGAGCACGAGGCGCTGGGCGCTCTTGGGGCCGACGCCGGGGATGCGCCGCAGCGCCGCGAGGTCCTCGGACGCGACGGCGCGCCGCAGCGCGTCGGGGGTCAGCACGGCGAGCATGGCGAGCGCGATGCGCGGGCCGACGCCCGAGACCGACTGCGCCGTCTCGAACACCTCGCGCTCGTCCGCCTCGGCGAAGCCGAACACGGTCATCGAGTCCTCTCGGACGACGAGCGTGGTGTGCAGCTGCGCCCGCTCCCCCACCCGGAGGCCGGCCAGGGTTCCCGGGGTGGCGTGCACGAGGTACCCGACCCCGCCGACGTCGAGCACGGCCCGCTCCAGCGTCACGTGCGTGACCGTGCCGGTCAGGGAGGCGATCACCGTGGTCCTTCCGTCGAGCCGGTCTGGTGTCGAACACCCGTACGAGGCGTCACTGTAACAACGGGCGCCGACGCCGTCCGCCGCGACACGAGCGGAACGAGCATCGACCGGGAGTGGCCGCCCGTCAGCGCGAGGTGCGGGACGGCGCCCCGCGGTGCTTGCCCTTGCGGGCCGACTGCTCGGCCGCGGCCCAGGCGCGCTGCGCGGGGGTGAGCTCGTGCCGCTCGCCGCCCTGGAGCGCGCCCGCCGGGCGCCAGAGGTGCGTCACGGCGAGGGCGAGCGCGTCGGCCGCGTCGGCGGGTCGCGGCAGGTCGTCGAGCCCGAGGATGCGCGCGATCATGCGCTGCACCTGCTCCTTGCCCGCGCGGCCGGATCCCGTCACGGCCGCCTTCACCTCGCTCGGCGTGTGCATCGCCACGGGGATCCCGCGGCGCGCGGCCGCGACCATCGCCAGACCGGCCACCTGGGCCGTGCCCATGACGGTGCCCAGGTTGTGCTGGGCGAACACCCGCTCGACGGCCACGACGTCGGGCACGTGCCGGTCGAGCCACTCGTCCAGCCCGGCGGCGACGTGCAACAGCCGCAGGTCGATGCTCGTGGCGGGGTCGCTGCCCACCACACCCACGTCGACGAGCCGCGCCCGCCGTCCCGGCAGCGAGTCGACGACGCCGACACCGCACCGGGTCAGCCCCGGATCCACCCCCAGCACGCGCACGTCGTCACCCTCTCACGCGGCGGGCCGAGGGGGTCCGAGATACGCCGAGGCAGGTCCTACCTCGCGGGATCGGGAACGACCTCGGCGGCTCGGGGACCGCCCGGGGGGGCTCAGTCCTCGTCGAGGGCCGCCATGACCTCGTCGGAGGCGTCGAAGTTCGCGTAGACGTTCTGCACGTCGTCGCTGTCCTCGAGGGCGTCGATGAGCCGCAGGATCTTGCGTGCGCCCTCGACGTCGACCTCGACCTCCATGGACGGGTGCCAGATGGAGTCGGCGGAGTCGTACTCGAGGCCCGCCTCCTGGATGGCGGAGCGGACGGCGACGAGGTCGGTGGCCTCGCAGAGCACCTCGAAGGCCTCGCCCTCGTCGCTCACGTCCTCCGCACCGGCGTCGAGGGCGGCGAGCATCACGTCGTCCTCGGTGACGCCGTCGGCCTTGGGCACGACGACGAGGCCCTTGCGGGAGAACAGGTACGACACGGAGCCCGGGTCGGCCAGGTTGCCGCCGTTGCGGGAGAACGCGAGGCGCACCTCGGAGGCGGCGCGGTTCTTGTTGTCCGTGAGGCACTCGACGAGGACGGCGATGCCGTTCGCGCCGTAGCCCTCGTACATGATCGTCTGGTAGTCGACGGCGTCGGCGCCCTCGCCGGAGCCGCGCTTGAGGGCGCGGTCGATGTTGTCGTTCGGGACGGACGACTTCTTGGCCTTCTGGATGGCGTCGAACAGCGTGGGGTTGCCGGCAGGGTCGCCGCCACCCGTGCGCGCGGCGACCTCGATGTTCTTGATCAGCTTCGCGAAAAGCTTGCCGCGCTTGGCGTCGATCGCCGCCTTCTTGTGCTTGGTCGTGGCCCACTTGGAGTGACCTGACATGCGCTCCCTAACTCCTTCGCGATGCTTGGACGATCCGGACGAACAGCCCGTGCACCCGCGCGTCCCCCGTGATCTCCGGGTGGAACGCGGTGGCGAGCAGCCGTCCCTGACGTGCTGCGACGATCTTACCGGCGGCGGGCCCCACCGCGGAGCCGTCCGCCCAGCGGTCGGGGATGCGGGCGAGCACCTCGACGTCCGGCCCCGCCTCCTCGACCCACGGCGCGCGGATGAACGCGGTGCGCACCGGGCGGCCGCCCGGTGCGTCCGAGACGCCCTCGACCTGCAGGTCCGCCTCGAACGAGTCCACCTGGCGGCCGAACGCGTTGCGCCGCACGACGACGTCCATCCCGCCCAGCGTGCGCTGGTCGGCGGTACCGCCCTCGATGCGGTCGGCGAGCAAGATCATGCCCGCGCACGAGCCGAACACCGGCAGACCCTCGCCGATCAGCCGCCGCAGCGGGTCGGCGAGCTCGAAGAGCCGCAGCAGCTTGTCGATCGTCGTCGACTCCCCACCTGGCAGGACGAGCCCGTCGACGGCGTCCAGCTCGGACGGGCGCCGCACGCTCACCGCGCGCGCCCCCGCCTGCTCGAGCGCCGCGGCGTGCTCGCGCACGTCGCCCTGCAGGGCGAGGACTCCGATCGTCGTGGTCACCGGGGAAGTGTAGGGGCCACGGATCCGCCCGGCCGACGGCCGCTCAGGCGCACGTCCCGATCAGGCGCACGTCCCGATCAGGCCGAGGGCGATGTTGTAGGTGCGGGTGTTCGACGACACGGACGTCCACACGACGTTGCCCGTGAAGACCCGCTCGGCGCGCACCCGTGCCGTGGCGTTCGTCGCGACGCCGGTCACCTGGTAGGCGGTGGTGCCGGCGGGGACCTGCGCGGTGGTCGGCGTGGCGGCAGGGCCGAAGGTGAACTGGTACCGGGTCGCGTTGGCGACCGCCGTCCAGTTGAACGTGACGGACACCAGACCGAGCGCGCCGCACGAGAGGGTGGGAGCGGGGACGGTCGCCGCGCTCACGGCGCCGCTGACGACCGTGCCTGTGTCGGTCCACGCCGTGCCCCCGAGCGAGGCCGCGAGCGCGACGGACACCCCGCCTGCCTGCCCCTGCACCGACGACGGCGCCGACGCGGAGAGCGCGACGGTCACGCACAGCGCGGCCGTCCCTCCCGCGGGGATGGTCGTGGAGGTGCCGTTGCCCGTGCCGCACCCCGTCCCGGTGTCGGCGGCGCCGAACGACGCGCTGGTGGTGAACGACGTGCCCAGGGTCCCGGTCCCCGTCGGCGTGGCGGTCACCGTCGTCGGCCGCGAGCCGCCGTTGCGCACCGTGATGATCTCGGAGTCGCCGGACCCCGGCACGGCCCCGGTGAGCCCCAGCGCGGTCGCCGTGACGCTGCCGCCACGGCCGACGAGCTCGTTGCCGAGCCCGACGACCTGGACGTCGACGACGCCGGCCCGGAGGGCTGACGTCGGGGCCGTCGCCGTGGCCTCCCCCTGCCACCAGGCCCACGCGACCCCGCCGCCCGCGAGCACGCCGACGAGCGCCACCACCGCCAGGACCGCGACCCGGCGCATCCCCGCCGGGCGCCGGCCGGACCGTTCAACCACGACGCCCCTCCCTCGCCGCGGCCGCCCACCGCAGCAGCGCGCCCAGCAGGACCGCGCCGGCCGCGGCCAGCAGCGGCAGCGCCGGGGACCCGCCGGTGCGCGGGAGGGCGGCGGCACGCGCGTCGTCGTCCGGCGCCGGCTCGTCGCGTGGGCGGTCGCCCGTCGGCGCGTCGCCCACGAGGGTCACCACGACGTCGAGAGGCACGGTCGCGCCCTGGGTGTCGTCGCCCGCCGAAGCAGCGAGGGTCACCTCGAGCGACACCGGGAGCACCTCGGACTCCGTGAGCCGTACGGGCACCGGCCGCCCGGTGGCGGTCCACGGGTCGCCCGCGGGGCGCACCCGGACGCGCAGGGCGTCGGCGAGCGCCCCGGCCCCGTCGCCCGTCCCCGCCCCCAGGGCCACGGCCACCTGACCGTCGGCCGTGCCGCGACCGTCGTTGCGCACCAGCAGCACCGAGCGCCGCGTCTCCCCCGGCACCCACGGCGAGGCCTCGAACAGCGGCACCTTCAGGTCGTCCGACCACCCGCGGCCGTCCACGCTGAGCGCGACGCCCCCGTCGGGGTCCCCTCCCGTGCCCCCTCCCGCGACGGGGACGACGCCGGCCGCGGCCGGGGCGACCGGGAGGAGGAACGCGCCCCAGGCCAGGACGGCCGCCAGGGGGCGCGCGGGAGTCGCCGCCCACCCGCGGCGACGGGGTCGAGGCGGGGACGGGACCTCGCGGGCTCCGCTCACCGCACCGGCTCCCGGCCCGAGAAAGGCTCCCCCGAGGAAGGCTCCGCGGAGGGCTCGACGGCACGTGACGCGCCGGGCGGCGGCACCTGCTCCGGCCACCAGGTCTCCAGGCCCGGCGACGGCTCCTCGCCCCTCCGGGAGCGCCGCTCCCGGGCCTCCCCCGCGACGAGCCATCCGGCGTACCCGAGCAGGCCGACGGCCGCGGCGGTCGTGATCACCTGCCGCTGCTGCGGCGACCCCACGCCCATGACGCGGCCGAGCTGCGGCACGGCGTACCAGAGCACGCCCCGCACCTGCACGTCACGTACTGGCTGCGCGTCGGCGACGTCGTTCGCGTCCCCCTGCGTGAGCAGGGTCCGTTCACCGCCGGCCGTCGTGCCCAGCCCGACGACGCGATGGGTCACGACCGTCGGGTCACCGGAGCGCAGCTGGTAGGTGACCACCTGTCCGGTGGTGATGCTCTCGATGTCGGCGGGACGCGCCACCACGAGCGTGCCGACGTCGAGGGCGGGCCGCATCGACCCGGTCGCCACGCCGTACGGCGTCGCGCCCCCGACGCGGGGGACGACGACCACGAGCAGCAGCGCCCCACCGGCGACCAGCAGCACGACACCGGCGAGCGCGCGCCCGAGCGCGCGCCGCACGGTGCCCGGGCGCGGGCGTGCCGGCGCCACGGCGCTCAGGGCGTCGGGACGACGTGCGCCTGCGTGACCTGGACCGTGACGTCCTCGAGCGCGGCGGTCAGCGCCTGCGTGTCGTTCCCGGCCGCGGTGTCGAACGCCGCCTCGAGGTTGACCACGAGCTCGTCCGACGCCCCGACCGGGACGGGGTCCGTCAGCGGGAGGGTCAGCGTCTCACCACCCAGGGTCGCCTCGGTCAGGCTGAGGTCGAGCGCCGCCGTCAGGGCGTTGTCCTCGCCCCACGTCGGCGACGAGACGGTGATCTCGCCCAGCGCGAGGTGGTCGCCGGTGCCGCCGACGGTCAGTGCGCAGGTGGTGGTCACGGTGTCACCCGGCACGATGCCGTCCGTCACCGCCCCGCCCCCGTCGAGGGTCCACTCCCCGCAGGCTCCGTCGGTCATCGTGAGGGTGCCCGCGGACACGTCGGTGCCCGTGGAGGTGCCCTCGGCGGTCCAGTACGCGATCGTCTGGGCGCCGCCGACCAGCAGGACCGCGGCACCTCCCACGGCGATCGCAGCCTTCGTCAGTCGGTTCACGTCGACGCCCCCTGTCGGTGCCGGTCACGCGCGACCGCACCCGTCGTGCGTGACGCGCCTCACATCGACGGTAACCAACGGATGCCCGGGGCGCGCGTCGTGCGTCCGGTGGTCACGGCGCGGGGGTGCCGAGCTCCTCCGGGTCGGACGGCTCGTCGTCGTGCTGGACCCCGAGGTGGCGCACGGTGCCGTCCCACCCGCGGGCCAGGGCGTCGACGACGTCCGGCAAGGTGGTCGGGAAGATCTCGCGCGTCTCCGCGCGCAGCTCGGCCGTGGTCAGCCAGCGCATCTCGTCGAGCACGTCCCGCTCCTCCGCCGTCCACCCGTCGTCGGTGGGCCGGTGGCCGCCGTCCACGCGTGCCAGGAAGAAGACCTCCTGCTGGCGGCACGTCTCCGCGAAGAAGTGGAAGAACGCGTCGCGGGTCAGCACCGGGCCCACGAGGTCGCCGGGGGCCAGAGCCAGCCCCGCCTCCTCGCGCAGCTCGCGCAGCGCGGCGTCGACCTCGCTCTCGCCGTCGTCGATGCCGCCGCCGACGGTGAACCACCACGAGCGCTCCGGCTGGTCGGCGTCGTGCCCGCGCACCAGCAGCACCCGGTCCGCGTCGTCCAGCACGATCACTCGCGCGGCGCGCCGCTGCCGCAGCCCGTCCGGCCCGACCGCCCAGTCGTCCCCGAGGGCCGGCGTCACCAGCCCCGCTCCACCAGGCGCACGGGCGCCGGCTCGGCCTCGACGTCGATGCCGTGGTTCACGAGTGACGGGGAACGTGCATCCATGAGGCCCATGCTAGCCACGAGCACCCCACGAACCAGCCACCGGCACGGCCGCTCCCGGCACGCTGTCGCCGGTCACCGCGACGGACGTGATCAGGTCGCACCCCGACTCACCGGCGAGGCTTGACCCGTGCGGTCGGGAGGGCGGTGAGGGGATCCTCCGGCCACGGATGGCGGGGGTAGCGGGCTCGCAGGTCGGCCCTGACCCGGGGATAGCCCTGCTTCCAGAAGGAGGCGAGATCGCTGGTGATCGCGACCGGACGTCGTGCGGGCGACAGCAGGTGCAGCACGACCGGGACACGACCGTCCGCGACCGCCGGAGCAGCGGCCCAGCCGAACACCTCCTGCAGCTTCACCGCGAGGACCGGTGGCTCGACACCGTCGTACGCGAGCCGGACCTGCGTGCCCGACGGGACCTGGAGCCGCTCCGGTGCGAGCTCGCCGAACCGGCCTGCGGCGGGCCAGGGCAGCAGCCGCCGGAGCGCCGAGGCCACGTCGATGCGGGCCAGATCGCGCGCGCCTCGCACCGAGGCGAGCTCGGCGCCCAGCCAGCCGTCGAGCCCGCCCAGCAGCGCTTCGTCGTCGACCGCGGGCCACGGGGCGCCGAGGTGGGCGTGGCAGAACGCGAGCCGCTCGCGCAGAGCGAGCGCCGCCTCCGACCAGCGCAGCACGGACAGGCCGCTGCGCCGGATGCCGTCACGGACGGCCGCCTGCACGAGCAGCGGGTCGGGGTTCGCCAGCGGGACGTCGTTCAGCACGATCGCGCCGAGCGCCTCGACGCGTCGCGTCACGACTCGGCCGTCGTCCCACCGGATCCGGTCGGTGGTCGTGACCAGGTCGCCGGCGACGTCGCGGGCGGTCTGCTCGTCGATCGGTGCCGCGGAACGGATCCTGGCGTCGGCGCGACCGGGCGCCCGGTCGGCGACCGCGATCGCCAGCCAGGTCGTGGTCCGCCACGGCGACTGCGGGTCCAGGGCAGCGCCCGTGCCACCGGACATCTGGTAGGTCGTCGAGTCCGTCCCGCGGGCCCGGGCGATGCGGTCGGGGTACGCCAGCCCCACCACGATCCCCGCGGCGAGGTCGTCCGGTACCTCGCGGGTCTCCCGACCAGCCCGCCCACCTGGGGGGTTGCCCGTCGTCGCGCCCCGGCCGAGGCGCTTCGTCTCTTCGCGCCAGAGGGCCGTGGCCGCGCGGTCCTCACCACGGCGCAGGGCTCGCCAGCGCGCCGGCAGGTCGTCGCCGGAGCCGCGGCCGGAGTCGTCCGAGAGCATGGCGACGACCTCGCGCGCCCGGTCGGCGCCGACCCGCGGCGCCCCGTCCAGCAACGCCCGAGCCAGCCGGGGATGCGCCCCGATCGCCGCCATCCGCCGGCCGCGCTCGGTGATCCGTCCTGCGTCGTCCACGGCCTCGACGCGGCGCAGCAGCTCGGTGGCCGCGGACATCGCCGCCACCGGCGGCGCCTCGAGCAGGGTCAGGCCAGCGCCGCCGGGCGCACCCCACGCCGCGAGGTCGAGCGCGAAGGACGCCAGGTCGGCGGTCGCGATCTCCGGCGCCGCATGATCGTCGAGCCGGGCGTGGTCGGTGGCGGACCAGCACCGGTAGACGCGGCCGGGCGCCTCGCGCCCGGCGCGACCCGCTCGTTGGTCGGCCGACGACCTCGAGACCCGGCACGTGACCAGCGCACCGAGGCCACGGGACTGGTCGGTCCGCGGCTCCCGGGCCAGGCCCGCGTCGACCACGACCCTGACTCCGGGCACGGTGAGCGAGCTCTCCGCGACCGACGTCGTGACCACGATCCGGCGCGTGGCGGACGGAGCCAGCGCGCGGTCCTGCTCGGCCCGGGACTGGCGGCCGAACAACGGCAGGACGTTCTGGCCGGCCAGCCGGCGGGTCATCGCGGCGATCTCGCCCTCGCCCGGGACGAACACGAGGACGTCGCCGTCGTTCTCGGTCAGCGCGCGCCGGACGACGGTCGCGACGTGGTCCAGCAGGCGCGGGTCGACCCGCCCACCGGGCAGCAGCGGCGCGGGGACCGGTGGTGGGACCCACTCGGTCGCCACGTCGAACTGCGCCGCGGACGCGGTGATCACGGGCGCCGGGACGTCGGTGCCCAGCGCGCGGCTCAGCCGGACCGTGTCCGCGGTGGCCGACGTCGCGACGATCGCCAGGTCGTCCCGAAGGTTCGCGCGGACGTCGACGCAGAGCGCGAGCAGCAGATCGGCGTCCAGGTGCCGCTCGTGACACTCGTCGATCACGATCGCGGCGACCCCCGGGAGCTCCGGGTCCTGCTGCAGGCGCCGGACGAGGAGCCCGGTGGTCACCACCTCGACGCGGACACCTCGGCCCCCGCTGCGTTCCCCGCGCATCGCGTAGCCGATCCGCTGCCCGAGCGGCTCGCCGACCAGCGTCGCCAGCCGCGCGGCAGCCGCGCGGGTCGCCATCCGTCGCGGCTCGGCGACGACGATCGTGCCGCCGAGCGCGTCGCCCAGCGCCAGCGGCAGCAGCGACGTCTTCCCCGACCCGGGCGGCGCGACCAGCACCGCGGTGCCGCGCGACCGCACCGCCTCGACCGTGGCGGGCAGGACCGCCCGGACAGGCAGGTCCGCACCCGGCACGGACGGTTCGGGCAGCAGCACGCCTCGCTGGACCTACCAGCCGCGCTCGGCGAGCCGGTGCGGCTCGGGGATCTCGTCGACGTTGATGCCGACCATCGCCTCGCCCAGGCCGCGGGAGACCTTCGCGAGGACGTCCGGGTCGTCGTGGAACGTGGTGGCCTGCACGATCGCCTTCGCCCGCGCGACGGGGTCGCCCGACTTGAAGATGCCGGAACCGACGAACACGCCCTCGGCGCCGAGCTGCATCATCATCGCGGCGTCCGCCGGGGTGGCGATGCCGCCCGCGGTGAACAGCACGACCGGGAGCTTCCCGGCGCGCGCGACCTCGGCGACGAGCTCGTACGGCGCCTGCAGCTCCTTGGCCGCGACGAACAGCTCGTCCTCGGGCAGCGAGGTCAGGCGGCGGATCTGCGCGCGGATCTGGCGCATGTGCGTCGTCGCGTTGGAGACGTCGCCCGTGCCGGCCTCGCCCTTGGAGCGGATCATCGCCGCGCCCTCGGTGATGCGGCGCAGCGCCTCGCCGAGGTTGGTGGCACCGCACACGAACGGCACGGTGAACTGCCACTTGTCGATGTGGTTGGCGTAGTCGGCGGGGGTGAGCACCTCCGACTCGTCGATGTAGTCGACGCCCAGGGACTGCAGCACCTGCGCCTCGACGAAGTGCCCGATGCGCGCCTTCGCCATCACGGGGATCGAGACGGCGTCGATGATGCCGTCGATCATGTCGGGGTCGCTCATGCGGGCGACGCCGCCCTGGGAACGGATGTCGGCGGGCACCCGCTCGAGGGCCATGACGGCCACGGCGCCGGCGTCCTCGGCGATCTTCGCCTGCTCGGGCGTGACGACGTCCATGATGACGCCGCCCTTGAGCATCTCGGCCATGCCGCGCTTGACGCGGGCGGTGCCCACCTCTCCCGCGGGGATCCGGCCGTCGCTGCCGATGGTCTCGCTCAACGCAACCTCGCTCGTGTCGCAGTAGGACGCGTGACCGCTGTCACGCGCCTTCCATCCTAGTTCCGCGCGTCAGGCTGCGGAGAGCCCCTCCGGCATCTGGTCGTCCAGCTCGACCGTGCGCGGCAGCGCCGCGTGCCCCGACAGCCGCAGCAGGCGCACGTACCAGGTGCGCCGCACGCGCCGCGCCTGGGCCACGGCCTCGTTGTGGAACCGCCGGGCCAGCTGGGCGCGGTACCAGGCGGCCGCGAGCTGCCCGACGAGCTCGTCGCCGCCGGGCGCCCCGCGCAGCTCCGCCAGCGCCTCGTCGTCGCCGAGCGCGGAGCGCAGCGTCGCGGAGAGCTCGCTCTCGGCCCGCTCGCGGTCGAGGCCGAGCCCGTCCAGCGCGAGCTCCGCGCCGGGCGTCGGCGCCGGACCCGCGTCCTCCAGGGCGGCGAACGCGGCGTCGGCGACGAGCACGGCCCCCGCCGGGTCGAGCAGCCCCGACGAGGCCAGGTCCACGGCGGCCCCCGCGCGGCGCGCGAGCTGGGCCTGCAGGGCGATGCGTGACGCGACCACCTTGCGGTGCTGCCGGTCGAGGCGCGACGCCGAGATCCAGGCGAGCCAGACCGCGACCGCCGCGACGACGAGGACGACGAGCGCGAGCTCGGACCAGGTCATGCTCCCTCACCTCCTGCGGCGCGCCGGGTGCGCAGCCAGCCGACGGCGCTCTCCGTCCGCGACGGGGCCACCGGGGAGCCCAGCGCCTCCCCCGCGGCGACGGCCATCTCGTAGACCGCGAGCACCTGCTGGGTCACCGCGGACCAGTCGAACCGGCGCACGAACGCCGCGGCCCGGTCCCGCCGTTCCTGGGTGCCGGCGGCGTCGCCCAGGGCCTCGAGGACCGTCCGGGCCAGGTCGTCGGGCTCGCCGGTGCGGAACAGCCGCCCCGCGGCGCCCTCGTCGAGCACCCGGCGGAACGCCCCCAGGTCGCTGGCCACGACGCCGGCGCCGGCGCTCATCGCCTCGACGAGCACGATGCCGAAGCTCTCGCCGCCCGTCTGCGGCGCGACGTACAGGTCCGCCGACGCGAGCAGCGACGCCTTGTCCTCGTCGCTCACGCCCCCCAGGAACTCGAACGAGCCGGCGTGCGGGCCGAGCGCCTCGAGGGCGTCGTCCCGGCCGTCGTCGCCCTTGCCCGCGACGAGGAAGCGTGCCCCGGGGATGCGCTCGAGCACCTGCGGGGCGGCCGCGGCGAGCACCTGGAGGCCCTTGCGCGGCTCGTCCAGCCGGCCGAGGAACGCGATCGTCGGCGCCTCGGGGGTGCCGCGCCACCGGTCGTCCGGCACGGCCGCGGCGAAGGTGTCGACGTAGACGCCGTTCGGGATGACGACGGCGTCGCCGCCCATGTGGTCGACGAGGGTGCGGCGCGCGTCCTCGGAGACGGCGATCCGCGCCGCGATCTTCTCCAGCGACTGCCGCAGCAGGGGGTACGCGACCTGCAGCGCCCGCGAGCGCGCCTGCGACGTGTGGAACGTGGCCACGACGGGCCCGTCGGCCTGCCACAGCGCGAGCATGGACAGGCTGGGCACCATCGGCTCGTGCACGTGCACGACGTCGAACCGGCCCGCCTCGACCCACCGTCGGACCCGGGCGGCGGCCCGCGGGCCGAACGTCAGTCGGGCGACCGAGCCGTTGTAGCGCACGGGGATCGCCCGGCCGGCCGCGGTGACGACCTCCGGGACGGGCGTGTCGTCGTCCGCCGGGGCGAGCACGGACACCTCGTGCCCGGCACGCTGCAGCGCCTGCGCGAGGTCGCGCACGTGGAACTGCACCCCGCCCGGCGCGTCGAACGAGTACGGGCACACGATCCCGACGCGCAGCGGGCGCGCCGGGGCGGCGACGGTGGCGCCGCCGGGGACGGCGCTCATGCCTCGCCCGCCTCGGCCCTGGTGCGCGCGTACCGCTCGGCGTCGAGGTCGTCGACGAAGACGCGCTGCAGCATGTGCCAGTCCTGCGTGGACTCCTGGAGGGTGACGGCGACCGCGTCCACCCAGCCCTGCGTCATGCGTGCCACGCGCTCCTTGCGGTGCAGCCCGGAGTCGTCGGGGACCGGGACGGGCGGGTAGAACCGGATCACGATGCCCCAGGCCGTGCCGGCGGCCCGCCGGCGCTCGCCGGTGAGCCGCTCGTAGGTGATCCCCACCGGCACGAGCGGGACCTTGGCCGCGAGCGCCAGCGCGGCCGGCCCCGCGGCGACGCGGGCGCGGTGCCCGCAGAGGTCCACCTCGACGCCCGACGACGTGAGGTCTCGGTCGGCGAGCAGCGGCACGATGCACCCGCCCTTCACGGCCCCGCGGACGAGGTTGCGGAAGACGTCGTGGTCGCCGAGCGGCAGCACGTCGATGCCGATCGAGCGGCGGAACTCGACGAACTCGACGAACAGCTCCTCGGGCTTGAGCCGTTCTGCCACGGTGAGCACGGGGGCGATGTGCGGCGTCGCGTACGCGCCGGCGAGGTCCCAGTTGCCCAGGTGGGCCAGCGCGAGCGAGACGCCCTGCCCGTCGGCGACCGGCCCGGCGAGGTTCTCGTAGCCGTCCACGCGCACGCGGGCGGTGATCTGCTCGGCGGTGGCCCCCTGCAGGGTGAACGCCTCGCGGAAGTACCGCATGTACGAGCGCATGCCGGCCCGGGTGAGGCGGCGCAGCTCGGGCCCGTCGAGGTCGGGCCGCACGCGCGCGTAGTTCGCCTCGAGCCGCCGCACCCCCTCGGTGCGGCGCAGCCACGTGAGGTCGGCGACGGCGGTGAACGCCGCGCGCAGCACCGGCTCCGGGATCTTCGGCGCGTGGCGCCAGGCGAACGTGTACAGGCGGGCGACGTCGATCCGCATCAGGCCTCCGGGTCGGGACGGTCGGTGGGTGCGTGCGGGACGGGCCCCGCCGGGGCGAGCTGACGCCGGACGGTCGCCACCCGCTGCACCACGGTGACGAGGCTGGCGAAGGCGAGCAGCGTCAGCGCGATCTCGGTCACGAGGACCGGCAGCCCCACCTGCGTGAACGCGACGGCCGCAAGGGCGACCACGAGCCGGTCGGTGCGCTCGGCGATCCCGACGGCGGCGGTGGCGCCGACGCTCTCGGCGCGGGCGCGGGCGTACGGCACGACCGAGCCGAGCACGAGGCACGCGAGCGAGGCGACGATCCCCCACGTGGCGTGCGGCAGGTCCGGGTGGAGCACGAACCACAGCGTGATGCCCGCGAACACGGCTCCGTCGGAGATCCGGTCGAGGGTCGAGTCGAGGAACGCGCCCCACGGCCCGGTGCGGCCCGACAGGCGCGCCATGACCCCGTCCATCGAGTCCGCGAGGGCGAACAGGCCGATGAGGACGCCGCCGAGCAGGACGTGCCCGGTGGGCAGCAGCGTGAGGGCGAGGACGACGACGACGACCGTGCCCGCGATCGTCACGGCGTCCGGCGACACCCCGAGCCTCAGGAGCAGCCGCGCGGGCGGGGTGAACAGCCGCTGCATCGTCGCCCGCAGGCCGCCGAGCATCAGCGCGCCCCGTCGGGCTCGGTGGCGGTGCCCGCGCCGGGCCAGGCCGCGGCGAGCCGGGCCCGTGTGTCGGCCAGCAGCTCCGGCAGCGCCTTGGTCTGCCCGACGACGGGCAGGAAGTTCGCGTCGCCGAGCCAGCGCGGCACCACGTGCTGGTGCAGGTGCGCCGCGATGCCGGCGCCCGCGACCTCGCCCTGGTTCATCCCGATGTTGTAGCCGGCCGGACCGTAGACCGCGCCGAGGGTGCGGATCGCCGTCTGGGTCATCGTGGCCAGCTCGGCGGTCTCGGACGCCGTGAGGTCGACGTATCCGGACACGTGCCGGTAGGGCAGCACCATGAGGTGCCCCGAGTTGTACGGGTACAGGTTCAGCACCGCGTAGCACTCCGCCCCGCGGGCGACGGCGGGGCCCGGCCCGGGGGGGCCCGCCCCGGGGCGGGCGGACCGGGCCAGGGGCCCCCCCCCCGGGGGGGGGGGGGGCGGGCCCCCCCAGTAGTCCAAAGGGGGCGGGGGGCACCACCGCAGC
>NZ_JBHTVT010000004.1:66056-252953 GCF_042792795.1 Isoptericola sp. NPDC056605
CCCCGACCAGCGGCCCGGACAGGCTCGACGGCAGCGCCCCGCCCGTGACGACCACCCCCCCCCCCACCCCCCCCCCCCCCCCGCCCCCCCCCCCCCCGGGGGCCCCCCCCCCCCCCCCCCCCCCCCCCCCCCCGCCGGGATCCGGCAGAACGGGCACTGCGCCACCGAGCCGTCGGCGGGCTTGTCCTGACCGCCGATGTAGACCATGCGGTGCGGGGTCCACAGGCGCTGCAGCCCGTCCTCGGGCGGGCCGAAGCCGCCCGCCGGGACGGTCGTCGAGCCGGGTTCCTCGCCGTGCTCCTCGTGGTGGCCGGTCATGCGCCCCCCGCTCAGACCTGGGCGCGGTCGCGCACCGCCGCGACGATGCGCTCGATCGCGTCGGCGACGGGCACACCGTTCTCCTGGGTGCCGTCGCGGAACCGGAACGACACGGCCCCGGCCTCGACGTCCTCGCCCCCCGCGATGAGCACGAAGGGCACCTTCTCCTTGGACGCGTTGCGGATCTTCTTGCCGAAGCGGTCGTCGGACAGGTCGACCTCCGCGCGGATCCCGCGCGCCGTGAGCTGGGCGACGACGTCCTTGAGGTAGTCGTCGAACGCCTCGGCGACGGGCACGCCGAGCACCTGCACGGGGGCGAGCCACGCCGGGAACGCGCCCGCGTAGTGCTCGATGAGCACCCCCATGAACCGCTCGATCGAGCCGAACTTGGCGGAGTGGATCATCACCGGCTGCTGCTTGGTGCCGTCCGCCGCGGTGTACTCGAGGCCGAAGCCCTTGGGCTGGTTGAAGTCGTACTGCACCGTGCCCATCTGCCAGGTGCGGCCGATCGCGTCCTTGGCCTGGACGGAGATCTTGGGCCCGTAGAAGGCGGCGCCGCCCGGGTCGGCGACGAGCTCGAGGCCCGAGGCGACCGCGACCTCCTCGAGCACCGCGGTGGCCTTGGCCCAGTCCTCGTCGGTGCCGACGAACTTGTCCTTCTTCTTGTCGTCGCGCGTGGACAGCTCCAGGTAGAAGTCGTCGAGACCGAAGTCGCGCAGCACCGAGAGCATGAAGTCCAGCAGGTGCTTGACCTCGGCCGGCGCCTGCTCCGGGGTGACGTACGAGTGGGAGTCGTCCTGGGTCAGGCCGCGCACGCGGGTGAGGCCCTGCACCACCCCGGACTTCTCGTACCGGTACACCGACCCGAACTCGAAGAGGCGGATCGGCAGCTCGCGGTAGGAGCGGCCCCGGCTCGAGAAGATGAGGTTGTGCATCGGGCAGTTCATCGCCTTGAGGCGGTAGCGGCCGTGGTCGCCGACGTCCTCGAGGTCCAGCGGCGGGAACATCGTGTCGCCGTAGTACGGCAGGTGGCCCGACGTGTAGAACAGCTCTTCCTTGGTGATGTGCGGCGTGCCGACGTAGGAGAAGCCCTCCTCGATGTGCCGCTGGCGGACGTAGTCCTCCATCACCCGCTTGATCACGCCGCCCTTGGGGTGGAACAGCGGCAGGCCCGACCCGACCTCGTCGTGGAACGAGAACAGGTCCATCTCGGAGCCGATGCGGCGGTGGTCGCGGCGCTCGGCCTCGGCCAGGCGCTCGAGGTACGCCTTGAGCTCGTCCTTGCTGGGCCAGGCGGTGCCGTAGACGCGCTGCAGCATCGCGTTCTTCTCGCTGCCCCGCCAGTACGCGGCCGCGTTGCGCATGAGCTGCACGCCGTTGCCGATGAGCCTCGTGCTGGGCAGGTGCGGGCCGCGGCACAGGTCCTTCCAGACCACGGTCTCGCTCTCGCGGCCGGCGCCGCGGACGTTGTCGTAGATCGTCAGCTCGCCGCCGCCGACCTCGACCGACGACCCGTCCTCGTCCGACGAGCCGCCCTTGAGGCCGATGAGCTCGAGCTTGTAGGGCTCGTCGGCCAGCTCGGCGCGCGCCTCGTCCTCCGTGACGACGCGACGGCGGAAGGTCTGGCCCTCCTTGATGATGCGCGCCATCGTCTTGTCGAGGGCCTTGAGGTCCTCGGGGGTGAACGGCGTGGCCACGTCGAAGTCGTAGTAGAACCCGTCGGTCACGGGCGGGCCGATGCCGAGCTTCGCGTCCGGGTTCACCTGCTGCACGGCCTGGGCCAGCACGTGCGCGGCGCTGTGGCGCAGCACGGCGAGCCCGTCGGGCGAGCCGATCGTCACCGGCTCGACGACGGTGCCGGGCGCCAGCTCGCGCGAGAGGTCCAGCAGCTCGCCGCCGACGCGCATCACGACGACGTCCTTGCGGCCCGCGAAGAGGTCCGTGCCCGTCGTCGGCGTCTGCACCGTCACCGTGTCCTGGATCTTGTCCTGCGCGGCGTCGTCGGGGTTCGGTGGCATCGGCGAGGCGACGTCGGACACGTGCTGCTCCTTGCGGGTCGTGGGCGCTGCGGACGGGCACGGGCAGCACCTGGGCGGGACCGCCCGGGGCTGGGCGCCGGGCACGGTCGTGGGGCGCCACCATCGGTGACGCCCCACGATCGTACTCATCCGCGGGCCTCCGGCCCGCGCCACGCGCCGTCGGGCCCGCGCAGACGCCCCGGTCAGACGCCGGGGCGGGCGGCGGGGCCGTCGTCGTTGCGCTTCTTGGCCTCCGCGGCCGCCTTGTCGACGTAGCCGTCGACGTTGTCCGGCGTCCGCTTCTTCACCTCGGCCGCCGCCTTGTCGATGTTCTCGTCGGTGGCGAGGTCCTTGATCTTCTCCTTGGCCTTGTCGAACAGGCCACCCAGGCCCGAGCTCTCGCTCATGCTGCTCCCCCTCCGGCGCCGGCCGGCCCGGTGCCGTCCGGCCGTCGTCCAGACCACCACGGTCGTCGCGCACGCGCGACCCGGGCGGGCCGTCGTCCGAGCATCGTCGTGGGAGCACCGTCGCCCGGAGAATCTTTGTGAAGGACTTCACAAGAATCGTCGGTGCAGGTCAGGCGATGTGGTCATACCATAGAGGCAGCGCCAGACCCGGCGCAGTCCAGACCGGCCGCGAACCACGCGACCCGGCACCCGGAGGGGACCATGACCACCACCCGCACCACCCAGCGACCGGTTCGCATCGTCGGCCTCGTCGCGCTGATCGCCGGCATCCTGATGATCGGTGCCGGAGCCGCCACGTGGGCCACCGTGAGCACGCAGCTCGCCGCCCAGGACATCACCGTCTCCGAGGACGCCGCGTTCCTCGGCGGAGCGACGGTGGACGGCCCGCTCACGGCGTACGCCCAGGCGCAGGTCATCGACAAGCACGCGCTCGAGGCCACGGGCGGCCAGACCTACGCCCAGCTCGAGCAGGACGACCCGCTGCGCGCCACCGCGATGAACGCCTCGTTCCTGCGGGCCTCGCTGTTCACGTCGGTCGTGGCCTACGGCGTGAGCGCCCTGGTGATGGGCCTCGGCGTCCTCTTCGGCCTCATGGGCTGGTCGCTGCGCCGCCTCGCCGCGGAGCCGGCCGTCGCCACCGCGACCGTCCCCGCCGCCACCGCCAGCCCGGCGCGCGGCCGTCTCAACCCGGCCGTCTGACCCGGTCGACCTCGCCGCCCGCGGCGACACCCCACGGCCCGCCCTCCCGACCCCGGGACGGCGGGCCGTGGTGCGTCGGCGTCGCCCGCACCGTCGTGGGCCACGCCGTCGTGCGCCACCATGGACCGGTGCCCGTCGTCCCGCCGCCCGACTCCCCCGACTACCCGAGTGCCGCGCGCACTTCGCCGACGCTGGCGGCGCTCGACGCGCACCTCGTGGAGTGCCGGGCCTGCCCGCGCCTCGTGGCCTGGCGTGAGGAGGTCGCCCGCGAACGGCGCGCCGCGTTCCGCGACGAGCACTACTGGGGGCGTCCCGTCCCGGGCTTCGGGGACCCGGCCGCGCGCGTCGTGGTGGTGGGGCTCGCCCCCGCGGCGCACGGCGCGAACCGCACGGGCCGCATGTTCACCGGCGACCGCAGCGGCGACTTCCTGTTCGCCGCCATGCACCGCACCGGGTTCGCCAACCAGGCCACGTCGGTCGCGGCCGACGACGGCCTCGAGCTGCGCGACATCCGCGTCACTGCCCCCGTCCGCTGCGCGCCGCCGGAGAACAGGCCGACCCCCGAGGAGCGGCGCCGCTGCGCGCCGTACCTGGCGCGAGAGCTGGAGCTCGTGGGCTCCGGCGTGCGCGTCGCCGTGGCGCTCGGCGGCATCGGCTGGCAGGCGCTGCTCACGACGCTCGCGGAGCAGGGCTGGGACGTGCCGCGACCCCGGCCGCGGTTCGCCCACGGCGCCGAGGTGACGCTCGGACGCAGCGCGGACGGCACCGCGGCGCCGGGCGCGGGCCCCACCCTCACCGTGCTGGGCTGCTTCCACGTCTCGCAGCAGAACACGTTCACCGGTCGCCTCACGCCGGACATGCTGGACCACGTGCTGCGTCGTGCCCGCGAGCTCGCGGACGCCTGAGCGGCGACCAGTTCGTGCGGGGGTCGTGCGGGAGGCGTGCGAGCGGTCGGGGCGCGCGAGAAGACGGGGCTCGTGTCCGGGGCTCCGGCTAGGGTCGCGGCGTGACCGTGACCATCCTGACCGGGCCGCCCGGCGCGGGGAAGACGACCGTGGCCGCGCTGCTCGGCGCCGCGACGGACCGCCCCGCCGTGACCCTCACCACCGACACGTTCTACCGGTCGATCACCACCGGGTTCGTGCCGCCCTACCTCTCGGGGTCGCAGCGCCAGAACGAGGTCGTGGCCGAGGCTGTCGTCGCGGCGACGACGGCCTATGCCCGGGGCGGCTACGACGTCGTGCTCGACGGCGTCGTCGGCCCGTGGTTCCTGCCCCCGTTCCGGACCGCGGCCGCGCGGGAGGGCTGGGACCTCGCGTACGTCGTCCTGCGGCCCGCCCTCGACGCCACGCTCGCGCGCGCCACCGGCCGCGCGGACGCCGAGCTGCGCGACCCGGCCGCCGTACGGAGCATGCACGCCGCGTTCGCCGACCTCGGCGACCTCGAGCCGCACGCCCGCGACACGACCCACGAGGAGCCCGCGCTCACGGCCGCGGCGGTGCGCGCGGCCCTGGACGACGGCGCGTACCGGCTCGCGCCCGACACGACGCCCGACGCGACGCCCGACGCGACGCCCGACGACCGTGTCGACCCGCCGCTGCGGGCGGACGAGGCCACCACGCTGCGGGCGTACCTGGGTTACCACCGCGACACGCTGCGGCGGAAGACCGCCGGGCTCACCGCCGCACAGCTGCGTACGCCGCTGCCGCCCAGCACGATGACGCTCGGCGGGCTGCTCAAGCACCTCGCGTACGTGGAGTCCAACTGGTTCGTCGAGGTGTTCGACGGCGCGCCGGCCATGCCCCCGTTCGACACCGCCGACTGGGACGCCGACCGCGACTGGGAGTGGCACAGCGCGGCGGACGACTCGCCGCAGGACCTGCGCGGGCTGTTCGACGCCGCCGTGGCGGCGGCCGACCGGTCGATCGACGCGGCGCTCGCGACCTCCGGGCTGGAAGGCACGTCGACCCGCGAGTCGAGGCGGCCCGGCGAGGGCGCGTTCAGCCTGCGCTGGATCCTCGTGCACATGATCGAGGAGTACGCGCGGCACAACGGTCACGCCGATCTGCTGCGCGAGGCGCTGGACGGCACGACCGGGGAGTGACCCGCCCCGCCCGCCGGGTCAGGCGGGCGCGGAGCGGGCCCGCTCCCGGGCCTCGCGGCGCGGCCGCAGCAGGAACTGCTCGGTCGTGTACCCCACGACGACCGCGACGATCACGACCGGCGCCATCCCCGACGCACCCGACCCCAGCAGCATGACCACCAGCACCGTCGAGGAGACGGGGAACGGCAGGGTCGCCGCCGTGGCCGCGCCCATGCCGGCCGCCAGGGCCGGGACCGCGCCGTACCCGGGCAGGTCGGCGGCGAGCACCCCGGCGGCGGCCCCCAGCAGGACCGCGGGGAAGATCGGGCCGCCGCGCAGGGTGCCGAGGGACACGGCGTAGGCGACGCCCTTGAGCACGAGGAGCGCCACCAGCGCCCCCGCCCCCCAGGCCGCCGGGTCGGCCGCGAGCGTCGGGAGCAGCGCCTGCCCGGAGAGCGCGACCTCCTCGGGCGAGCGGCCGGTGGCCAGCGCGTAGGCCGCCGCGCACACGGCGACCACGAGCGCCCCGAGGACGGCCGCGGGGAACGGGCGGGACGCCGCCCGCCTTGCGACCCCTTCGCCCAGGCGGTGCACGAGCCGCACGACGACGGCGACGAGCACGGCGACGGGCAGTGTCCACAGGACGTCGCCGACGTCGGGCCGGGCGGGGGCGTCGACGTCGGGCAGCGTCAGCGACGCGATCTCGAGGCCCGTCCACGTGCCCATGCCGGTGAACACGAGGGCGCCCACCCCGGAGGCCGCCAGGGAGGGGAGCACGACGGCCGCGAGCCGCGCGCCGGCCAGCCCGGTCAGCGCCGAGGCCTCGACGACGAAGACCGCCCCGACCACAGGGCTGCCGAAGATCGCCGACAGGGCCGCGGCGGAACCCGCCACCGCGATGACCTGGCGCGCCGGGTCGCCGAGCTTGTCGTCCCACGGCCGCACCAGGACCAGGGCCAGCGCGGCGCCGATCGCCAGCAGCGGCGCCTCGGGGCCAAGGGCGACGCCGAGCGGGAGACCCGCGAGCGCCGCCAGGAGCACCCCGGGGACGTGGGACGCGGGCACGGGCCCCAGGCTCAGGCCGTCGACGGGCACGTGCCCGCCGTGCCCCGGCAGAGACCGGACCGCGACCCCGACCGCGAACCCGGCGACGGCCAGCCACGGCAGGGGCCACCACCAGGGCGGTCCCTCGAAGCCCCACGCCTCCGGGAGCGTCTCCCACACCAGGTGGGTCAGCTCGTGCAGGACGGCGAGGAACAGGAAGGCCGCCACCGACACGGGGATGCCGAGCAGCGCGCAGACGCCGAGGAACCGCGCCCACGGACGACGCGTGGTCGGGTTCTCGACGTTGGCGTCGGCGGCGGTCACGGTTGCTCCTCGAGGTGCGCGGGTCGCGGGCGACGGCGCTCGCTCAACCGAGCAGCTTGGCCTTGGCCGCGGCGAACTCGGCGTCGGACAGGATCCCCGCGGCCTTGAGGTCGCCCAGCTGCTTGAGCTTCGCGATGAGGTCGTCCTCCGCGGGCGCGGCGGGCGCCGCGGCGACCTGCGCCTGCTGCTGGGCGTAGGCCTGCTGCTGGGCGTACGCCTGCTCCTGCGCCTGCTGCGCCTGGTACTGCTGGGACTCGTACTGCTGCTGCTCGCGTGAGGCGGCCCGGCGGTTCATCGCCCTGCTGGTCGCGTTCGCGGTCCCGGTGATCACGGCCGTGCGGGCCATCGTGCCGATCAGCCCGGGCCGGCCCATCCGTCGCAGAGGGGGCATGTCAGTTCTCCTTCTCGATCTCGTCGGTGAGCGCGTCGATCGCCTCGGCCGGCACGCGCGTCCAGTCGAGCACCTGCCCGCCGGCGCCGCGCACGGCGGCGCCGAGGCCGCGTGCCCACGCGTGCTCGAACACGAGCATCCCGACCGCGGAACCGGGGGCGAGCTCGTCGGCGATGTCGTCGACGTCATCGGCGGCGAGCAGCCCGGCGGGCTCTCCCACGATGCGCGCCAGCTCCTCGGCGCCGCTCTCGCTCGCCTCGAGCCACTCGACCGAGCCGTCGTCACCCTTGCGCACGACCAGCGCGTCGAGCACGTCGATCGTGCCGGCGTCGACGAGACGCCCCAGCTCCGCGAGGATCTCGCCCTTGAAGTCGCTCCGGGGGAACTCGATGAGCACGAGCTCCACGGGTCCGGTGGGTCGCATGTCCTGCCTCTCGGTCGGCGTGTCGGCGAGGGTGCGGGACTCGCCGACGCCGCCACCCGTGCCCGTCCTGCGGACACTGTGGCACCGCTGCGGACGGTCCGCATGCCGGGCGACACAAGTCACCCCGCGTCACCTTCCCGTGGCCGAAGTCGCAGGTCATCCGACCCGGCGGGCCGGATCGCGGCGACCGTCAGGCCGTGCCCGCGCCGCACGACCCCCGCACCGTGAGCCGCGGCAGCAGCGCGACGTGCCGGGGCGACCCCTGCACCCCGGGCACCTCGCCGCCCTCGTCCCCCACGATTCGCCCGACGAGCACGCGCAGCGCCTCCCGGCCCAGCTCGCGACGGGGCGGCGTGACCGTCGTGAGCGGCACGACGGCGAGCTCGGCGTTCTCGTCGTCGTACGCCACCACCGCCAGGTCCTCGGGCACGCGCACGCCGCGGTCCAGGGCCGCCTCGACCAGGCGGGCGGCGTGGTCGTCGGTGTGCACGAGGACCGCGCGCGTGCCCGTCTCGCGGCACCGGTCGAGGAACGCGGACAGCTCGCGCCCGAGACCGGCCGGGTCCCCCTCACCCTTGGGCAGCGACACGTCCGGGCCGGGCTCGACGCCGAGGCGGACGACCGCCGTCGCGAACCCCTCGCGCACGTGCGGGGCCGTCGGCGTCCGGTCGTAGACCGCCAGGCCGATCCGGCGGTGCCCGAGCCCGGCGAGGTGCTCCACCGCGAGCACGGCCCCGTGGGCGTGGTCGGACCGCACCTGGTCCAGCTCGCTCAGGGCGGTGAGGCCGTCGACGCGCCGCTCGACGACGACCACCGGCACGGGCACCGACCGCAGCCAGGCCGCGAGCTCCTCCGGCGACCGGTCCCGGGTGGTGGGGGCGACGACGATCCCCTGCACGCCCAGCCCCACCAGACGGTCCACCTGGGCGGCCTCCACCTCGGGCCGGTAGTGCGAGACCCCGAGCACGAGGCGGACGTGCAGGCTGGGGGCCAGCGCCTCCATGCCGCGCACGAGCGGTGGGAAGTGCACCGTGGAGCTCGGCACGACGACGCCGACCAGCACGCGTGCGGCCTGCGGCTCGCGCGCCGAGCGCAGCGCCACCGCGCCGCCGTGCACGCGCGCCAGCCGCCCCGCGCGGTCGAGCTCGACGATGTCGCGGCGGATCGTCACCTCGGCGACGCCGAGCGCGGCGGCCGCCTCTGCCGAGCGCACGCTCCCCCGCAGCTCCAGCTCGCGCAGCAGGTACTCGTGCCGGGCCGTGGGCAGGTGCATGGGGCCTCCGTCGTCGTCGAGCGGGTCGGTCGGGCAGCAACCTAGCGGACGATCCGGCGCCCGATGTCCGGGGATGATCGAAAATGACCGGACCTTCCGTGAGCCGTCGCGCCTGGGCGAGGATGCCGAGGTGACACCCGCCGCGACGCCGCCCCGCACCTTCAGCACGACCGACGCCACGACGGGAGGGACCACGGGTGCCCCGGCGTCCGACCCGCGCCTCGCGCCCGCGCGGCGCTGGACGCGTGACCGGTGGCTCGCGACCGCCGACGGCCTGCTCGACGCCGTCCGGCCCTACGCCTCCCCGGGCGGTGCCCTGATCGCGCTGCCCGGACCGGTCAGCGCGTCGGGCGTGTGGAGCGACGGGCTCGAGGGCTACGCGCGCACGTTCCTGCTTGCGGCGTTCCGGCTGCGCGGCGAGGACGGTCGTGACCCCGCGGGCCTGATCGAGCGGTACGCGGACGGGCTGCGGCACGGCACCGACCCGGCCGGCGACGAGCGCTGGCCGCGGGTCGACGAGCGCCGGCAGGCCGTGGTGGAGGCCGCGTCCGTGGCGATCGGGCTGTCCGAGACGCGGCCCTGGCTGTGGGACCGGCTCGACGACGGCACCCGGCAGCGCACGGTCGACTGGCTCTCCGGCGTGGTCGGGACCCGCGGGTACACGAACAACTGGCTGTGGTTCCAGAACGTGATCGAGGCGTTCCTGGCGAGCGTCGGCGGCCCGTGGGAGCAGTCCGACCTGGACCACAACGCCGAGACGGCCGAGTCCCTGTACGTGGGCGACGGCTGGTACTCCGACGGGCGCGGACGCGGCGGGCGGCGCCAGAACTTCGACCACTACGCGGGCTGGGCCTGGCACGTCTACCCGCTGCTGCACGCGCGGATCCAGGGCCGCCCGCTCGAGCGCGTGCACGCCGACCGCCTGCGCGCCTACCTCGACCAGGCCCGGCACCTGGTCGGCTCGCGCGGGGCGCCGATGCTGCAGGGCCGCTCGGTGACCTACCGACACGCCGTGCTCGCCCCGTTCTGGGCGGGCGCGGTCGCCGACGCGACGCCGCTGTCCCCCGGCGCGACCCGCGCCCTCACGGCCGCGGTGGCCGAGCACTTCGACGCCGCGGGCTCCGTCGACGACCGCGGGCTGCTGCCGGTCGGCTGGCACCGCCGCTACGACCGCGTGCGCCAGCTCTACACCGGCGGGTCGTCGCCGTACTGGGCGAGCAAGGGGTTCCTCGGCCTGCTGCTCGGCGCCGACCACCCGGTCTGGACGGCCGCGCCCGAGCTCCCCGAGGCCTGGCAGGAGCCGCACGCCGTGGCTCTCCGGGCGCCCGGGTGGCTGGTGAGCGCCACCCCCGCCGACGGCGTCGTGCGCCTGCTCAACCACGGGTCCGACCGCGCGATCGAGCACGCGCTGACCGTCCGCGGCGACGACCCGTTCTACCGGCGCCTCGCCTACTCGGGGGTCACGTCGCCCCAGCTGGCGGCGGGCGACGTCGCCGCGCCGCTCGACTCGCACACGGCGCTCCTCGACACCCGTGGCGTGCCGTCCCATCGCGACACCGTCGAGCGCGTGCACCTGGACGACGCCGTGGCCGTGTCCCGCTCCCGGGTCTGCTGGCTCGACGTCCCCGGCCGCGGTCCCGACGGCGAGGGCCCGGACGACGGGCAGGGCGACGACGCCGGGTGGGCGGGCCTGCGGCTCGGCCCGGTGCTCACGACCGCCTCGGTGGTGCGCGGGCCGGACGAGGTGCGGCTGGCGTGGTGGACTCCCGCCGCGACCGCGACGCCCGGCCGCGCGCCGGCGCCGGGCACCACGGCCGAGGACCTCGACCGGGACGCCGCGTGGCCCGTCGACACCGGCCCCTGGCGGCTGCACGTGGGCGGCTGGCCGCTCGCCGCGGCGAAGGACGGGGCGCTGCACGTCGAGCGGAGCGCCGACCGCTCCGGCACCCTGGTCCGGGTCGTCCGCGACGACGGCACGTCCTCGCACGTGCGCGCCCTGCGCGTCGCGGTCGAGGACGGCGGCGCACCGGCCCCGTCGCCCGGCGCACCGGCCGAGACCTCGCTCGACGTCGTCGGCGCGGTGCGCCGGGCCGGGTCGGACCCGCTCGGCGCGGCGTCCGCCGTGCCCTGGCTGCGCACGTCGGCACCGGTCGCGGCAGGCGAGGTGGTCGCCGCCCTCGTCGTCCTCACGGGCGAGGACGACGCCCGGCACAGGCCGGCGCCCGCCGTGCGGGTGCGTCGCGGCGCCGACGGCGGCCCGCCCGCCGCCGTGGAGGTGCGCTGGCCCGACGGCCCTGTCGACGCCGTACCGACGGGCTCGGCGTCGTGACGCGGCTGCGCGCCGCCTTCGCCATGCGGCACGCCGACCTCGTGTCCGAGCTGTTCGACGACGCCGCGGTGGCCAGGCTGCGCACCGTCGCCGACGTGGCCGAGGGCGTGCTCACCCCGGACCTGCTCGCCCGGGCCGGCGACCGCGGGCGGGGGCCGACCGGCGGAGTCCTCGGGGACGTCGACGTGCTCCTCACCGGCTGGGGCGCACCCCGGCTCGACGACGCGCTGCTGCGGCGCGCGCCCCGGCTGCGCGCCGTCGTGCACGCCGCCGGGTCGGTGAAGCCGCTCGTCACGCCCGCGCTCTGGGCGCGCGGCGTGCAGGTGTCCAGCGCCGCCGCGGCCAACGCGCGCCCGGTGGCCGAGTACACGCTGGCGACGGTGCTGCTGGCGGGCAAGCGCGTGCTCGAGGCCGCGGACGCGTTCGGGGCCCACCGCCGGTTCGACGGCTGGGACCTCCCCGACCCGCTCGGGAACCACGGCCTGACGGTCGGCGTCGTCGGCGCGTCGCGGATCGGCCGGCAGGTGATGCGGCTGCTGGAGCCGTTCGACGTCGACCTGCTGCTCCACGACCCGTGGGTCGACGCCGACGGGGCGCGCGCCCTCGGCGCCACGGCCGTGTCGCTCGACGACCTCGCGCGGGCGAGCGACGTCGTCACCGTGCACGCCCCCGACCTGCCGGAGACGTACCGCATGATCGGCGCGCGCCAGCTCGCTCTCATGCCCGACGCGGCGACGCTGGTGAACACGGCCCGGGGGCGGCTCGTCGACACCCCGGCGCTGACACGGGAGGTGGTGTCCGGCCGGCTGCGCGCCGTCCTCGACGTCACGGACCCCGAGCCGCTGCCCGCCGACCACGCCCTGTGGGACGCCCCCGGGGCGCTGCTCACGCCGCACGTCGCCGGGTCGTTGGGCAACGAGCTGCGCCGCCTCGGCGACCTCGCCGTGGGAGAGGTGGAGCTCCTCGCGGCCGGGGCACCGCTCGGGCACGAGGTGCTCCCGGAGCAGCTCGGCACCACCGCCTGACCGGGCACGCCCGAAGGATCACCGGGCCGTCGGGTCCGGTTTTGCACGTTTCACGATCGGTTGCTCACTCTCCTCGCACGATGGGCACGTCCACCGACGGACAACGCACCCACCGTCACGAAGGAGTGACCCATCGTGGTCGACGTCAGCCGCCGTACCGTCCTCACCTCCGCCCTCGCCGCCGGCGCGGTCGCCGCGCTCAGCGCGCGCACCGCGAGCGCCGCGCCGGCCACGGCCGCGGTCCCGCTCGTCCCCACCGGGCACGACCCGGTCGACGTGCGCTGGCTGGAGGGTGGCGCCCCCGCCGCCCTCGCCGGCGGCTCCACCTGGGGCGTGCCCTGGCCGCGCGGCGCGCTGGCCGGCGACCAGACCTTCGCCCTGGCCACCGCGGCCGGAGAGTCCGTGCCCGTGCAGACCTGGCCCACCGCGTGGTGGCCCGACGGGTCGGTGAAGTGGACCGCGCACGCGGTGAGCGAGTCCGCGCCGCGGGCCGACACCTACCGGCTCGCGCCGGGCACCCCCGCGCAGGGCGCGCACACGATCACCGTGCAGGAGAACCCGGGCCGCGTCGTGGTGGACACCGGCGTCGTGCAGGTCGAGTTCGGACGCCAGGGCGACAAGATCGTCCGGGCGATCCGTCGTGGGCGCGACGTGGTCGCCAAGGACGGGCGGCTCGTCGTCCAGCGGCAGGACTCCCCCGACACCGACCGTGGCGCGAAGCTCGGCTTCGAGGAGTTCGCCGGAACGGTCGAGAAGGTCACCGTCGAGCAGTCCGGCCCGGTGCGCGCCGTGGTCAAGGTCGAGGGCAGGCACCGCAAGGGACGCCGCGACTGGTTGCCGTTCGTGCTGCGCTTCGCCCTGTTCGCCGGGTCGGACGGCATCCGGCTGGTGCACACGTTCTTCTTCGACGGCGACGAGGACAAGGATTTCGTCACCGGGCTCGGCGTGCGGTTCACCGTGCCGATGCGGGGCGAGCTGTACGACCGGCACGTCCGCTTCGCCGGCCCGGACGGCGGCGTGCTCGCCGAGGCGGTGCGCGGTGTCACCGGGATGCGCCGCGACCCGGGCGAGGCGGTGCGCACCGCCCAGGTCGAGGGGCGGGCGCTGCCCGACCCGGCCACCTGGGACCAGCGGGTCACCACCCGCCTGAAGTGGATCCCCGCCTGGGGCGACCACAGCCTGTCGCAGCTGACCGCGCACGGCTTCGAGATCCGCAAGCGCACCGGTGCGGGGCACTCGTGGATCCGGTCGGACGCCGGCACGCGCGCGCCCGGCCTGGGCTACGTGGGGACGCCGTCCGGCGGGCTCGCCTTCGGGATGCGCGACTTCTGGCAGCTGCACCCCACGGAGCTGGAGATCACCGGCGCCGCGACGGACGAGGCCGACGCCACGGTGTGGATGTGGTCGCCGCGCGCCGAGGCGATGGACCTGCGCTTCTACCACGACGGCATGGGCCAGGACACGTACCCCGAGCAGCTCGACGCGCTCGAGATCACCTACGAGGACTACGAGCCGGGGTTCGGCACCCCCTACGGCGTCGGGCGCACCACCGAGCTGATGTTCTGGGCCCTGGCCGCCACGCCCACCGCCGCGCGGTTCGCCGAGCTCGCCGCGGCGACCGCCACCCCGCCCCTGCCCGCGAGCACACCGCAGCACCACCACTCCGCGGGCGTGTTCGGGTCCTGGTCCCCGGTCGACCGGTCCACGACGGCGAGGTCGACCATCGAGGACCGCCTCGACGCGATCCACCGCTACCACCTGGAGCAGGTGGACCAGCGCTCCTGGTACGGCTTCTGGGACTACGGCGACGTCATGCACTCCTACGACGGCGACCGGCACCAGTGGAAGTACGACGTCGGCGGCTACGCCTGGGACAACTCCGAGCTGTCGACGGACCTGTGGCTCTGGTACCACTACCTGCGCACCGGCGACGCGCAGGCCTTCCGCTTCGCCGAGGCCATGAGCCGGCACACCGGCGAGGTCGACCAGTACCACCTGGGCGAGTGGAAGGGGCTGGGCACCCGGCACGGCGTGCAGCACTGGGGCGACAGCGCCAAGCAGGTGCGCATCAGCAACGCGAACTACCGGCGCTTCGCCTACTTCCTCACGGGCGACGAGCGGTCCGGCGACCTGCTGCGCGAGCTGGTCGACTCCGACCGCACCTACCTGGTCCTCAACGCGGGCCGCAAGGTGGACGGCTCCACGGGCGAGTACGACCCCGACCCGACGGCGCTCCCGCTGAGCAAGACCACCGACTGGGGCGCCATCGCCGGGGCGTGGCTCACCGAGTGGGAGCGCGGGGGCGACCCGCGGGCCCGGGAGCGGCTGCTGGCGAGCGCGCGGTCGATCGCCGCGCTGCCCAACGCGTGGGTGCAGGCCGGCTCCACCTACGACCTGGAGACGGCGACGTTCAGCTCGGGCCCGGAGAAGGCGGTGGAGGTCGGCAGCCTCAGCTCCGTGTTCGGCCTGATCGAGGTCATGACGGAGCTGCTGGACCTGGTGGACGAGCCGGAGGTCGAGGCCCGCTGGGTGGAGTTCTGCCGCCTGTACAACAGCTCCAAGGCCGAGCAGAAGGAGGCGACCGGCTCGGACTGGGGCAGCCTCAACCTCAAGCAGTCGTACTCCCGCGCCACCGCGTACGCCGCCGTGCGGCTCGACGACGACGCGCTCGCCGCCCGCGCCTGGAAGGAGCTCGCGACCGGGCACGCCGGCTACCCCGACGACATGGACTGGGGCACGCACCGGGTGGAGCCGCCGGCCGTGCTCCGCGCGGTCGACGAGGCCGGCTTCTCGTCCAACGCGTCGGCGCAGTACGGGCTCGCGGCGATCCAGTGCCTCGCCCTCGTCGGGGAGAAGCTGTCGTGAGCGCCGCACCGCGTGGACGCCGCGCCGCGGCGCTCCTGCTCGCCGCGGCCGCCGTCGTCACGGGAAGCCCGGCCGCCTCGGCGAGTCCGGCGGCCGACGCCGGGCGGCCGGGCCTCGGCGGCCCCCGGCCGGACGCCGCGCTGCTCGAGGCGTGCACCGGCACCGCCCCGGTCGTGTGCACCTACCCGGACCTGCCGCCCGGCCACTACGACGTCACCGTGATGCTGGGCGACCGGCACGGCCCGGCCGGCACCGAGGTGCAGGCCGAGGCCCGGCGCCTCATGGTCCCCGCCGTCGACACCGCCGACGGCGAGCTGGCCCGGCGCACGTTCACGGTCAACGTGCGCGACCCCGAGAGCCAGCAGAACCAGCCCGCCGGCGAGGGCACCCCGGGCCTGACGCTCACGTTCACCGGCGACGCGCCGCACGTCGCCGGGATCGGGATCCGGCCCGCCGACGTCCGCACCCCGCGACTCGCCCTGCTCGGCGACTCCACCGTCACCGACCAGGGCGGTGCGCCCTACACCGGGTGGGGCCAACGCCTGCCCGCGCACCTCCGGCTCGGGGTGAGCGTCGTCAACCACTCCGGCTCCGGCGAGAGCACGGTCTCCGTGCTCGCCAAGCCGGAGATGTTCGACGCCCTGGTGCCCCAGCTGCGGCCCGGCGACGTCGCGCTCGTGCAGCTCGCGCACAACGACAAGACCACGACCGCCGAGCAGTACCGCGCCAACCTGACCGAGATCGTCACCCGGGTGCGGGCCACGGGAGCGACTCCCGTGCTCGTCACCCCGATCGTCCGGCTCCGGTTCGACGGCGACCAGCTCGACTCCGCCGGCCTCATCGAGACCGCCGCGGGCAGCCTCCCGCAGCACGTCCGTGACGTCGCCGCCGACCTCGACGTCGACCTCGTCGACCTCACCGCGCTGAGCGAGGAGCTGGTCGAGGGGCTCGGACCCGTGGACGCCCAGCCGATCTACCTGGTCCGGGAGAACGGCGACCGCACCCACACCTCGTGGTACGGCGCCGGCGTCTACGCCGACCTCGTGGCGGGCGAGCTGCGCCGGCTGGGGCTGGTGCCGGAGCGGTACTGGCGCTGAGCCCTCGTGCCCACGTGGCTCAGATCCGCCCGCGCACCGGCGTGGTCGCGGCGTCCGTACCGTCCTCGGGCATGACCATCTCGGCGCGCACGCCGAGCAGCCGCACCTCGCGGCCGGGCTCCAGCCCGGCCGCGAGGTCGAGCACCGCGGCGGTCACCTCCTGCAGGGAGCGCGTCGGCGCCGGCAGCTTCCGCGACAGCGTCCTGGTGAAGAACGGCGCGTAGCGCACCTTCAGCCCCACCCGGAAGACGGCCCGCCCCTCGGCCTCGGTGTCGGCGTGCGCCTGCGCCGCCAGCTCCCGCAGCGCCGCAGCGACCTGCTCGGGCGTCGTGAGGTTGCGCTGGTACGTCGTCTCGCGGCTGTGCCCCCCGGGCCACCCACGGGGTGTCGTCGACGACGGCGGAGCCCTGCCCACGGCCCAGCTCCCCGTACCAGGCGCCCAGGCGCGGCCCGAGCTCGCCGACCAGGACGGCCTCGTCCGCGGCGGCGAGCCGCGCGACCGTGTCGATACCGTGCGCCGCGAGCCGCTTCGACACCTTCGCTCCCACGCCCCACAGGTCGACGGTCGGTCGCTCCCCCATCACGTCGAACCAGTTCTCGGCGGTGAGCCGGTACACGCCCGCCGGCTTGCCGAACCCGGTCGCGATCTTCGCGCGGACCTTGGTGTCGCCGATACCCACCGAGCAGTGCAGCGAGGTCGCGTCGAGCACCGCCCGCTGCACGAGCCGGGCGAACCCCTCCGGGTCCTCGCCGTCGTACCCGAGGAACGCCTCGTCCCAGCCGAGGACCTCCACCACCGTGCCCAGCCCGCGCAGCGTCTCCATCACGTGGGCGGAGGCCTCCTCGTACACCGGGCGGTCCACCGGCAGGAGGACGGCGTCCGGCACCTTGCGGACCGCCGCACGCAGCGGCATCCCCGACCGGACGCCGAACGCCCGCGCGTCGTACGACGCGGTGGAGACCACCGCGCGCTCCGTCGGGTCGCCGCGCCCGCCGACGATCACCGGCCTCCCCGCGAGCTCCGGACGCCGCAGGATCTCGACCGCGGCCAGGAACTGGTCGAGGTCGACGTGCAACACCCAGCGGAAGCTGCGCGGGCCCATGCCCCGAGTCTGCGTCACCTCCCTGCGGGTGACGAGCGGGCGAAAACCGCGGCCCCGCGCATCCGGCGCCCCGACGACGCCTCTCTCCCAGGGCGACCACCCCCGGGTCGCACCACCCCCTGGAAGAGAGCACCACCATGTCCGTCTCCACCCCGACCCGCCGCCCGACCCACCGCCCGACCGCCGGCGTCCCCGCCCCCGGCACCCCCGCCGACCCGGCCACGCGCCGCCTCCCGAACGCGCTCGCCGAGCAGGTGGCGCTGCGGCTCGACGTCGCCGTCACCGCCCTCGCCCGGTTCCTCACCCGGTGGTCCGTCCCGGCGCTGCGCGTCGCGCTCGGGCTCGTGTTCCTCGGCTTCGGCGTCCTGAAGTTCTTCCCCGGCGCCAGCCCCGCCGAGCAGATCGCGGGCCGCACCGTCGAGACGCTCACCCTCGGGCTCGTCCCCGCCGCGACCGCCGTCGTCCTGGTCGCGGTCATGGAGACCTTCATCGGCCTCACCCTGGTCAGCGGGCGACTGCTGCGCGTGGGCCTGGTCGTCCTCGCCGTCGCCATGGTCGGGATCCTGTCGCCCGTCGCGCTGTTCGGCGACGAGCTGTTCGGGCACGGCATGACCCTGCTCGGGCAGTACGTGCTCAAGGACGTCGTCCTCGTGGCCGGTGCGGCCGTCGTCGCCTCGTGCGCACTCGGGGCCCGCCTGCGGCTCGAGGCGTGAGCGGACCGCCGCACCCGCCCCGCGTCATCGTCGGAGGGCCGCCGACCACCGGTCAGCGGCCCTCCGGCACGCCGTCCTGCGACGCCCGGCCGACCCCGCGCCGCCGGTCGTCCGCGCGGCGGTGCGCGTCGATCGTCGGCCCGTGCCGCTCGCCCCACCCCGCCAACGCCGCCAGCGGCACCAGGAGCGACGCACCCAGCCCCGTCATCGCGTACTCGACGCGCGGGGGCACCTCCGGGTAGACGGTCCGCGCGACCAGCCCGTCCCGCTCGAGGCGCCGGAGCGTCACCGCGAGCAGCCGGTGGGAGATGCCCTCGACCCTGCCGAGCAGCGTCGTGAACCGCACGGGCCCGGCGCCGAGCTCGGCCAGCACCACCAGCGACCACTTGTCACCCACGCGGTGGAAGAGCTCCCGGACCCTGCGCCGGTCGTCCTCGCCCGCGCACGCCGAGCCCGCCGCACCGTCCCAGGTCCCCGCGCCGTCCCAGATCTCCGCGCCGTCCCCGATCTCCGTGCTCGCCATGCTCGCTCCGTCCCGATCCGCACCCCGGGGTGCGTGACGCACTTCATGGTGCGGGTGGCCGACCGGGCATAGGGCACCGGTCACCGGAGGTTCCCGCCATCGACCACAACACGTCGGGGCGACCGAGATCGTCCCGACCCGACGGAAGGCGCACCATGACGACGATCGCGATCATCACCGGCAGCACCCGACCCGGCCGCTACAGCGAGCGCGTCGCGCGCTGGGTGCTCGACGTCGCGGGACGGCGCGACGACGCCCGCTTCGAGCTGGTCGACCTCGCCGAGCAGGACCTGCCCCACCTCGACGAGCCGGTCCCCGCCTCGGGCGGGCAGTACGCCGGCGAGCACACCCGGCGGTGGGCGGCGACCGTCGCCCCGTTCGACGGCTTCGTGTTCGTGACCCCCGAGTACAACCACTCGGTGCCCGGGGTCCTCAAGAACGCCCTCGACTACCTGTACGCCGAGTGGAACGACAAGGCGGCGGGGTTCGTCGGCTACGGCGTCCTCGGCGGTGCGCGGGCCGTGGAGCACCTGCGCCTGGTCGCGGCCGAGCTGCAGCTCGCGACGGTCCGCACGCAGGTGGCGCTGTCGTTCCACCACGACTTCCGCGAGTACCGCGAGCTCGACCCGGAGCCCCGGCAGCGCGCCGCGCTCGACGAGCTCCTGGACCAGGTGGTGGCCTGGTCGGACGCCCTCGCTCCGCTCCGCGCGGCGCGGGCGGCGGCCGCCGCGGCCTGACCGACCCGTCGGGGAGGACGCGGCGCGGTCGACCGTGGACCGCACCGCGTCCGGATCGTGAGAATTCTCGGGAGCAGCCTGGCGTTCTGCGAAACGGCTGCTATACCTCCGCCCCAGGTCAAGAGCCCCAGCGCGAAGCCCCGGCTGGCTGGGCAGCAACCCCACGTCACGGCGGGGTGCTCCGGAGGATGACCAGGCCGCCGGCCGGCCCGTCCGCGGGCCGAGACGCCGCGCGGCAAGCGTGATCGACGGACTTGCGAGGTACACCCGATGACCGAACCCACCCGCCCCTCCGCCGCCTCCGTGGTGGTGGTCTCCGGCAACCCGCGCGAAGGCTCGCGCACCCTGGCCGCGGCCGAGGCCGCCGGGCGCCGCGTCGCCGAGCTGCTCGGCACCACGGACGTGGCGACGATCGAGCTCGCGGCGTTCGCGGGCGAGATCCTCACGGCCGCGCACCCGGCCGCCGACGAGGCGAAGGACCGCCTGGCGCGCGCCACGGTCGCCGTCGTCGCGACCCCCGTCTACAAGGCCTCCTACACGGGTCTGCTCAAGTCGTTCCTCGACCTCTACGGGCCGGACGGCCTGGCGGGCGTCGTGGTCGTGCCGCTCGTCGTGTCCGGCAACCCGGCGCACGCGCTCGCCGGCGAGGCGCACCTGCGGCCCGTCCTCGTGGAGCTGGGTGCCGTCGTGCCCACCCGCACCCTGACCCTCACCGAGGCGCAGCTGCCCGACCTCGGCGAGGCGCTCGACCCCTGGTTCGCCCGCTGGGCGACGCCGCTGCGGCGCGCCGCCGGCGTACCCGCCGCGCCGGCCGCCACCGCCACGGCCGCCACCGCCACGACCACCACCACGACGGACGCCACCGCCGCCGAGCTGACGGGAGCCGCCCTGTGACCACGGAGCACACCCACGCGCACACCGACCTGTCCGCCCTGTCCGAGATCGAGGAGCTCCTGGCCCAGCAGGACGAGCCCCAGCTGTCCCCCGACGAGTTCAAGACGGTCTTCCGCCAGCACCCGGCAGGCGTCGCCGTCGTCGCGCTCGCGCACGAGGGCCGCCCCGTCGGGTTCACCGCCACGTCCGTGATCTCCGTGTCGGCCGCGCCGCCGCTGCTGGCGTTCTCGCTGGCGTCCACCTCCTCGTCGTGGCCCGCCGTCTCGGAGGCCAGCACGCTCGCGATCAGCTTCCTCGCCGACCACCAGGACCACCTCTCCGCCCGGTTCGCGACGAGCGGCATCGACCGCTTCGCGGACGGCGGCTGGACGGCCCTGCCCTCGGGCGAGCCCGTGATCGACGGGGCGGTCTCGTGGGTGCGGGCCCGGGTGGTGCAGCGGACGCCGGTCGGCGACAGCTACCTGGTGTCCCTGCGCGCGCTGCAGTCCGGGTCGGACGACGCCTCGCCGCTCGTCTACCTCGACCGGACCTACCACCGGCTCGGCGACGAGTCCCAGATCTGAGAGGCGGCCCCCGCACCATGACCACCCTGACCTCTCCCTTCCTCGTGGGGCTCGACGTCGACGGCGCGGGCGCGCACCCCGCGGCCGTCACGAGCACCGGGATCGCCGTGACCGAGCTCGTCTCCGCCGCACGGCTCGCCCGCACGGTGCGCCGCGCCGAGCACGCCGGCGTCACCTTCGCCACGTTCGCCGACGCCCTGCTGCCCGCGGTCGCGGGGTCGCCGGCCTCCGCGCGGCTCGACGCCGTCACGCGCGCGGCGTTCGTGTCCCGCACCACCACGGCGATCGGCCTGGTGCCCCAGGTGCCGACCACCTACCCGGAGCCGTTCCACGTGGCGGCCCAGCTCGCGTCCCTCGACATCGCGGCCTCCGGCCGGGGCGGCTGGCTCGCCGGCACGACCCGCACCCCGGAGACGGCGGCCGCCTACGGCCGCGACGACGTCGCCGACCTCGCCCGCGAGGCCCGCGACGTCGTGCAGGTCGTGCGCGACCTGTGGGACTCGTGGGAGGACGACGCCGTGATCCGCGACGTCGCCACCGGCCGCTACGTGGACCGCGACCGGCTGCACCACGTCGACTTCGTCGGCGAGAGCTTCGCCGTCAAGGGCCCGCTCATCACGCCGCGCCCGCCCCAGGGTCAGCTCGTGGTGCTCGCGGCGGCCGCCGACGTCGCGCCCTCGGTGCGCGCCGAGCCCCTGGTCGACGTCGCACTCGTCGGCGGCACCGACGTCGCCACCGCCCGCGCGGCGGCACGCGCCGCGACGGCCGCGGGGACCGGCGGGCCCGACGGCGCCGCCCGGGCGGTGCTCGACCTGGAGGTGGTGCTCGACGCCGGCGGCCGCACCGCGACCGCCCGGCTCGCCGAGCTCGACGCCGCCACGCCCTCGGGGGCGCGCACCGGCTGGGGCACGGGCGCGCTGCGGTACACCGGCGACGCCCCGGGCCTCGCCGGCCTCCTCGCCGAGCTCGCCGCGTCGGGCGACGTCGCCGGCGTGCGGCTGCTGCCCGCCGTCCTCGACGCCGACCTCCCGGTGCTCTCGGGCGACGTGCTGCCCGCGCTGCGCGCCGCCCGGCTCACCGCGCCGCCCCGCGCGGGCGCCACCCTGCGGGAGACGCTCGGGCTGCCGCGCCCCGCGAACCGCTACGAGACCCGACCCGACGCCGGCACCCGGGCGCGGCACGCCGCCCCGACCGCCGTCGCGACCGCCTGAGGAACTCCGATGACCACACCGACGACACCGCACGCCCCCGACGCGCCGATCACCCGCCCCCGCGCGCAGGTGCACTTCGGCGTCTTCTTCCAGGGCGTCAACCACACCACCATCTGGTCCGACCCGGAGTCCGGGTCGCAGACGGACTTCGCCTCCTTCGAGCGCGTGGTCCGCACCGCCGAGCGCGGGCTGTTCGACGCGTTCTTCCTCGGCGAGGGCCTGCGCCTGCGCGAGACCCGCGGCCGGATCCACGACCTGGACGTCGTGGGCCGCCCCGACGCGATCACCCAGCTCGCCGCGCTGGCGGCGATCACCGAGCGCATCGGCCTCGTCGCCACCCAGAACACGACGTATCACGACCCTGCCGACCTGGCCCGGCGCCTCGCGAGCCTCGACGTCCTGTCCGGCGGGCGGGCGGCGTGGAACGTCGTGACGACGGACAACGCGTGGACCGGCGAGAACTTCCGCCGCGGCGGCTACCTCGACCACGCCGACCGCTACGAGCGGGCCGCGGCCGTGCTGGCCGTCGCCCGCGGGGTCTGGGACGCGTTCCCGGACGGCACCGACGGCGACGTGGCGCGGGTGACCGTGCCCGGCGCCGACCTGCGCACCCCCCGCGACCTGGTGCTCGACGTCACCACGCCCCGCAGCCCGCAGGGCCACCCGGTGATCTTCCAGGCGGGCGACTCGCCCCAGGGGCGCGACTTCGCCGCCGCGCACGCCGACGTCATCTTCTCCCGGCACGGCGCGGTGCTCGCCGACGCGCTGGAGTTCGCGGCCGACGTGCGCCGCCGCGTCGTCGCCGCCGGACGGCCGGAGGACGACGTGAAGATCTTCCCGGGCACCGCGATCGTCGTCGGCGACACCCCGGCCGAGGCCGAGGAGAAGGCGCGCTGGGTGCGGCACGCCCAGGTCACGCCTGCCACCGCGCTGTCGATCGTCGGCAACATCTGGGGCGAGGACCTCTCGTCGTACGACCCGGACGGCCCCCTGCCCGCGCACGACCCGGTGGTCGAGGAGCTGGGCGGCGAGCGCGGCTCCGCGACCACGGGGGCGCGCACGCACGAGGTCGCCCGGCAGTGGCGCGCCCTCGCCGAGGCGGAGCACCTGTCGATCCGCGAGCTGGTGATCCGCAACGCCGGCGAGCGCGGCTTCACCGGCACCCCCGGCGCCGTCGCGGACGAGCTGACCCGCTGGGTGCGCACCGGCGCCGTCGACGGGTTCAACCTCAGCCCGTGGATCGTGCCGTCCGGGCTGGACGACGTCGTCGAGAAGGTGGTGCCCGCACTGCAGGAGCGCGGGGCCTACCCCACCGCGTACGAGGGCGTCACGCTGCGCGAGCACCTCGGGCTGCGCGAACCGCTCACCCGGCGAGCCCGGAGCCGGTCCGCGACCGTCGACGCCGACAGCGAACCGACGCTCGTTCCCGCGCCCTGAGCACGTACTCTGCGACGGCAGACCAGGAGGCGACATGACCACGACCACCACGCCGGACGCTCCCGCCGGCACGCTCGGCACCGCGTCCGAGGCCGTCCTCGACAACCCGCGCTGGTCGTCGCTCACCGGGGCGCACGCGCACCTGGCGGAGGGCAACGAGCTGGTGCTGCGCTACCCCGCCGACGTGTCCCCGTTCGCCGCGGTCCGGTCGTGGGACGACCCGGACGTCTGGGACGCGATCGTGGAGGTCGCCGGCCACGGCGCGGAGTTCCCGGGGCCGCCGGCGGACGTGGCACTCCCCGCGGGGTGGGAGCGGGCCTCGCTCCACGAGGGCGTCCAGCTCGTCGAGACGGACCGGCTGACCACCCGCCCGGACGACGAGGCGATCGTGCTCGGCGCCGACGACGTGCCCGACATGCTCGCCCTCGTCGAGCGCTCGCGGCCGGGCCCGTTCCTGCCGCGCACGTACCTCATGGGCCGCTACGTCGGGTTCCGGCGCGACGGACGCCTGGTCGCGATGGCCGGCGAGCGGCTGCAGCCGGAGGGCTGGACCGAGATCAGCGCCGTGACGACCGATCCCGACCACCGCGGCCAGGGCCTGGCCACCCGCCTCGTGCTCGACGTCGCGCACCACGTCCGCGAGCGCGGCGCCCGGCCCATGCTGCACGCGGCGGGGAACAACGCGAACGCGATCCGGCTCTACGAGAACCTCGGGTTCCGGCTGCGCGCGCGCACCGCGTTCGGCGCGATCCGCACGCCGCTCGCCTAGGGCGTGACCGAGGGCCGTGCGGGGTGGCGAAAGAGCCGGTTCCGGCGGAACGGGTGCCCTCGTCCCTGCGGACCGGTGCAAGTCCTCGACGTGTGACGACACCAGTGTGGTGAGGGCGCCCGTGCTGCACCACAGACGCCTGATGACGGCGACGAGAGCGGGGCGGCGGATGCGCGGGCGCGGGATGTCGAGCGTGGCCCTGCTGACGGTCGGCATGGCCGTGCTCGCGGGGTGCCAGACGGCACCCGGGCCGAGCGTCGACCCCGACGTCGTCGTCGCCCGCTACGAACCGACGGGCGCCGGAGGTGACCAGGCCCTCCTCCGAGGCCGGGTCGCCGCGGTCCACGGGTGCATCGTCGTCGACGACGAGTCCTCGGACACGGTCTACACCGCGATCTTCCCTGCGGAGGCGCCGATCCCGCCTCTGGGCGAGGACGTCGAGCTGGTGGGAGGGGCGCACGACCGGTTGCCTGACGGCGTGACGACGAACGGCTGCGAGACCGCGCCGTTCTGGCTCGTGTCTGCCGACGCGTGAGGGTGTCCACGCCGGCGCGGTACGGGCTCGGCGGTGCGTAGGCTCGGGCGATGAGCCTTCTTGCTGCAGAGCACGCGCTGCACGCCGCCCAGCGCGCCGGAGACGTCGACGCGCTCGAGGCGTTGCTGCACCCTCGGTGCGTCGGGGCGGGCCCGGACGGGTCCGTCTTCTCCAAGCACGACGACCTCGAGAGCTACCGCTCCGGCTTCCTGCAGATCACCCGCCTGGAGGAGGAGTCGCTCGAAGTCCAGGAGGACGTCGCGAGCGGGACGACCCGGCTGGTCGCCGCCGTGGACGCGATCCAGGGCGGCACCGCCGTGTCCGCGCGGTTGGTCTACACGCGCCTCTGGGTGCGTGCCGACGAGGGGTGGCGGGTGCTGGCTGCCACGCTCGCGCCCGCCGCCGAGCCGGCCTGACCGGCCCGGCGGCCGCTCGGGCCTGCAGCGCTCAGGCCTCCAGCAGGTCGGGCTGCGGGTGCCGCACACCCTGCACGGCGCCGCGCGGGATGGCGGCGGAGATCGCCGCCAGGTCGTCGGGCCCCAGGTCGAGCGACGCGGCGGCGACGTTCTGCTCCAGGTAGCGCAGGCGCTTGGTGCCGGGGATGGGCACGATGTCCTCGCCCTGCGCGAGCAGCCACGCGAGGGCGAGCTGTGCGGTGGTGACCTCCCGGGCGGCGGCGAGGTCCTCCAGCGCCCGCACCAGGGCGCGGTTGTGCTCGAAGGCCTCCCCGGCGTAGCGGGCGTGCTTGCGGCGCACGTCGTCGGCGGCCAGGTCGGTCACCTGGTCGACCGTGCCGGTGAGGATGCCGCGCCCGAGCGGGGAGAAGGGCACGAACCCGATGCCGAGCTCGCGCAGCGCGGGCAGGACGGCGTCCTCGGGGTCGCGCGTCCAGAGCGAGTACTCGCTCTGCACGGCGGTGACCGGGTGCACGGCGTGCGCGCGGCGCACCGTGTCCGCGCCCGCCTCGGAGAGCCCGATCGCGCGGACCTTGCCCGCCGCGACCAGCTCGGCGAGCGCGCCGACGGTCTCCTCCACCGGCACCTGCGGGTCCACCCGGTGCAGGTAGTACAGGTCGAGGTGGTCCGTGCCGAGCCGGGCGAGCGACCGGTCGATCGCGGCGCGCACGTACTCCGGGCGCCCGTCGACGGGGCGACCGTCGGGATGCTTCCCGAGCCCGAACTTCGACGCCAGCACGATCCGGTCGCGCTGCGGGCCGAGCACCCGCCCGATGAGCTCCTCGTTGCGACCGGCGCCGTACACGTCCGCCGTGTCGATCAGCGTGACGCCGAGCTCGAGGGTGCGGCGCAGCACGGCCTCGGCCTCCGCGGCGTCGGCCGGGCCGTAGGAGTCGGCCACCGACATGCCGCCGAAGCCGACGGCCGAGACGGTGAGGGCGTGGGCGCCGGCGCCCAGGGTGCGGGTCGGCAGTGCGCGCGTGGGCAGGGTGCCCGTGGAGGGTGTCGTCATGCGCGCAGCCGACCACCCCCGCGGCGGCCCCGCAAGGCCGGCGGCGCGCCTCTCGGATGCTGGACGCCCGGCCCCGCCGATGGGCGTCGCCGCCGGTGTCAGCCGGCGGTGTCAGCCGATCGAGCGGCGGTGCCGCTCGGCCAGCTCCTGGTACTCGATCGCGTTGCGGCGCACGCGCTCGGCGCCCTCGGCGTCGAGCGGCCCGCGGTCCTTGGCGGGGACGCCCACGGCGAGGTGCCCGGCGGGGATCTCCTGCCCCTCGCGCACCAGCGCCCCGGCGGCCACGAACGCGCCCTCGCCCACGACGGCGTGGTTCAGCAGCGTGGCGCCCATGCCGACCAGGCTGCCGTCCCCGACGGTCGCGCCGTGGATGATCGCGCCGTGCCCCACGCCCACCCCGGCGCCGATGGTCGCGGGCACGCCGGTGTCCGTGTGCACCACGCAGTTGTCCTGGATGTTCGACCCCTCCCCGAGCACGATCGCGTCCATGTCGCCGCGCAGCACGGCGCCGTAGAACACGCTGGCGCGCGGCCCGATGCGCACGCGACCGATGATCGTCGCCGTCGGGGCGACCCACGCCGTGGGGTCGATCTCGGGGGTGTGGCCGTCGAAGGGGAGCACCGTCGCCATGACCCGGACCCTACCGTCGTCACACGCCGGCGGCCGTCACCTCCGCCCGGGCGGAGTCTGCGCGCACGGGCGCGGGCAGCCCCAGGTTGTCCCGCAGGGTCGAGCCCGAGTACTCGGTGCGCAGCGACCCCCGCTCCTGCAGCAGCGGGACCACGCGGTCGACGAACTCGTCGAGCCCGGTGGGGACCAGGTGCGAACCGAGCACGAACCCGTCCGACCCGTCGCGCTGCACGAAGTCGTCGAGGGCGTCGGCGACCTGCGCGGGCGTGCCGACGAAGCTGCCGCGCGTGAACTCCTCGATCGCCGTCTGCCGCAGCGAGAGCCCCTCGGCCTGCGCCCGCGCCCGCAGGCGGGCGACCGTGGCGGGCCGGTCGGCGTGGATGAGCGCCCGCCCCGCGATGAACGGGGGCGCGTCCACGAGGGGCTCGACGTCGGGCAGCGGGCCCTCGGGGTCGTACCCCGACAGGTCGCGGTTCCAGATCTGCTCCAGCAGGATCTGCGCCGTCCGGCCCGGCACCTGCTCCTCGCGCACCCACCGGGACCTCTCGCGGGCCTCGGCCTCGGTGTCCCCCAGCACGAAGGACGCGCTGGGCAGGATCTTCAGGTGGTCGGGGTTGCGCCCGAGCCGCGCCGCCCGCGCCTTGACGTCCACGTAGTACTCCCGCGCCTCCTCGAACCTGCCGTACGGCGAGAAGATCGCGTCGGAACCGGCCGCGGCGAAGTCCCGCCCCTGCGGGGACACCCCGGCCTGCAGGATCACGGGGTGGCCCTGCGGCGGCCGCGGGACCCCGAACCGTCCCGCCACGTCGAACTGGGGGCCGGAGTGCCGGAAGGCGCCGGCGCCGCGCGGGGCGAACACGCCGGCCTCCTTGTCGATCACGAGGTCGTCGTCGGCCCAGGAGTCCCACAGCTCGCGCACGGTGGCCAGCGTCTCGGCCGCGCGCTCGTAGCGCTCGGAGCGGTCGAGGAAGCCGCCGCGCCGGAAGTTGGCCCCCGTGAAGGCGTCGAAGCTCGTCACGACGTTCCACGCCGCGCGCCCGCCCGAGAGGTGGTCCAGTGAGGCCAGCTGGCGGGCCAGCTCGTACGGCTCGTTGAACGTCGAGTTGATCGTGCCGGCGAGGCCCAGGTGGTCCGTCACGGCAGCGAGGGAGGCCAGCACGGTGAACGTGTCGGGGCGCCCGACGACGTCCTGGTCGAAGACCTCGCCGTCGCGCTCGCGCAGGGCGAGCCCCTCGGCGAGGAAGAAGAAGTCGAAGCGCCCCCGCTCGGCGGTGCGCGCCGTGTGCTCGAACGACGAGAAGTCGATCTGGCTGCCCGCCTCGGGCAGGTGCCACAGGGTGTGGTGGTTCACGCCGCCCAGGTAGGCGCCGAGGATGATCTGCTTGCGGGGCTTGTTCTCGGGGATGCTCATGGTCGGGTCCTCTCGGTCGGCGGTGTCACGGTCGGCGGTGTCACGGTCGGCGATGCCACGGTCGGCGCTGCCAGGGCCGTCTCAGACGGCGGCGAAGCGGTTCGGGACGTCCGCGGGCAGGCCCAGCAGCCCGCGCAGGGTGGCGCCGTCGGCGTCGTAGGAGGTGCGCGCGAGCCCACGGCGCCGCAGCTCGGGCAGCAGGTCGGCGGTGATCGCGTCCAGGTCGTCGGGCAGGACGGCGGGCCGCAGCCGGACGCCGTCGTACCCGAGCCGCACCCACGCCTCCACGACGTCGGCGACCTCGGCCGCGCTGCCCACGACGACGCGCACGTCGGTGACCCACGGCCCGCCGGCACGGTCGTCCAGGCGCGCGAGGCGGTCCGCGCCGCGCTCCCCCGGGGTGTCCAGCACGACGGCGAGGTCCGCGACCACACGCAGCGGCTCCCCGGTGCGCCCGACGCGCTCCTCGGCCGCGCGCACGTCGGCGAGCACGGCCGGGGCGCCGGCGTCGTCCGCGGGCGTGACGAACACGACGTCGCCCGCCCGGGCGGCCGCCTCGTACGGGATCGCGGCGTGCGCGAGCAGGGTCACGACGGGCTGGCCCTGCGGCGGGCGCGGCGTGATCGACGGCCCGCGCACCGAGAACCAGGGCGTCTCGGCGTCGACCCGGTGCACCTTGTCGCGGTCGATGAACCGGCGCGTCGCGGCGTCGCGGATCTCGGCGTCGTCCTCCCACGAGTCCCACAGCGCGCGCACGGTGTCGACGACGGCGACGGCCTCGTCGAACAGGTCGGCCACGTGCTCGGCTCCGCGCACCGCGAGGAAGTCCTCGAACGCGACCTCGGGCACCTCGCGACGGCCGGTCAGGGCCGCGTCGGCGGCGACCGCCGACACCCGCACCTGCCAACCCGCGCGCCCGCGGCTCGTGTGGTCGAGCGTGGCGAGCGCCTTGGAGACGTGGAACGGCTCGGTGTGCGTGGTGGTGACCACGGGGACGAGGCCGACGTGCCGGGTGGCGGGTGCGACCCGCGCGGCGACCAGCTCGGCGTCGAGCCGCACCCGCACGCGATCGACGCGCTCCCCGTCCGGGTCGTCGTACGGCACCGTCGGCAGGCCGAAGCTGTCCTCGAAGGTCACGAGGTCGACGAGGCCCGCCTCGGCACGCCGGGCGAGGTCCACCCAGTAGTGGGGGTCGGTCAGGGCCTCGGGGCGGGCCGCCGGCTCCCGCCACGCGGCCGGGTGCCAGCCCGCGCCGTCGAGGGCGACGGCGACGACCGGTCGCACGGCCGACGGGATGCTGTTCGGGGTGGTGGTGCTCGACATGTGCTGCTCCTCGAAGTCTGCGTCGATGTCCGTGCCGCCGCGGGGCCCGGGGCCCCGGGGCGATGACGGCCGGTCCCGGTGTCGGGAACCTAGGTCCGCGGCGCGCGGCGCCCCAGGGTTCCGGCCGAGCGTCTCTTCAGGTGAGACGGTCGGCCCGGCAGGCCGGCGGCGGACGCCCCGGCCGCCACGGTCAGAAGCTGCGGAGGTTGGCGCGCAGGCCACCCTCGGCGTGCTCGGTGCGCAGGATCCCCCGGCGGCGCAGGATCGGCACCAGCACGTCGAGCGTGCGGTGCACGGTGACCGGGTGCAGGTCGCCCCACAGCAGCACGCCGTCGTTGCCCCACTCGCCGAGCTCCTCGATCAGGTCGGCGAGCTCGTCGGCCGTGCCGACCCACCCGCTGCGGTCGGCGATCCGCCCGGCCCGCGCGAACGCGGTGAGCAGGGCGCGCAGCGGCGTCGTCGCGACGTCGTGGTCCCCCACGAGCCGCCGCACCGACCCGTGCGACACGTGCTCGCCGAACGTCCCCGGCGGCAGCGGCGCGTCCAGGTCGAGGGCGGTGAGGTCCGTCTCCAGGTCGCTCGACTGCTGCTCGGCGACCCGGAGCAGGGTCGCCTCGTCCGGGCGCGCCGACGCAGCGACCACCCGGTCCGCCTCCTCGGGGCTGGACACCAGCACGGGCTTGATCGCGAAGAGCACCTTGACGTCCTCGGGCGCCCGCCCCGCGTCGCGGGCCGCGGCGTGCACCTTCGCCCGGTAGGCGCGCACGCCCTCCTGGGTCAGCGGGGCCAGCGCGAGCTGCACGTCGCTGTTGGCCCCGGCGAACCCGAGGCCCCGGGCCGACCCGCCGGGCGAGACGATCGCGGGCTCGTCCCCGTCCGGGAACGGGATCGCGTTCAGCGGCCCGTCGAACGCGTAGTGCTCGCCGCGGTGACGCACCGGCCGCAGCCGCGACCCGTCGGCGTACCGGCCGGTCACCGGGTCCGCGACGAGCGCGCCGTCGTCCCAGCTGCGCCACAGGTCGCGCACCCCCGCCAGCCACTCCTCGGCCCGGTCGTACGCGGCGTCGTGGGACAGCGGTGGCGCGTCGGAGAAGTGCCGCGCGCTGCCGACGTCCGTCACGACGTTGATCCCGAGCCGTCCGCCGGACAGGTGCTGGAGCGACGCGAGCTGCCGCGCGGCGGTGTACGGCAGGACGGCGGCCGGGTTCACGGTCGGCACGACGCCGAGGTGCCGCGTCGCGGCGAACAGGTACGGGGCCAGCAGGAGCGGGTCGTGCTTGGGCCCGCCGAACGCAGCGCGCACCCGCAGGTCGAGCGTCTCGGGCCCGCCGAGGGACGGCGCGTCCTCGATGATCAGCAGGTCGAGCCCGGCCTGGTCCAGCGCCCGCGCGGACTCCTGGTAGAGGTCCGGCCGGGTCCAGTCGTAGCCCCACCCGAGGGAGTCGTGGCCCCAGCCGTGCGGGCCGAAGCCGCGCGCGAGGAACCAGCCGAGGTGCTGCAGCCGGGTCATGCCGCCACCGCCTTGAGGCCGCGCTCGAGGTCGTCCAGGAGGTCGGGCAGGTCCTCGATGCCGACGGACAGGCGCAGCGTGCCCGGGTGGACGCCCTGCGCGGCCTGCTCGGCCGGGGTGCGCAGCACGTGGCTGGTGCTCGCCGGGTGCAGCACGAGGGAGCGCACGTCGCCCACGTGCGTCATGTGCGTGACGATCCCCAGGCCCTCGACGAACCGGCGCGCCGCCGACGCGCCGCCGTGGAGCGTCACCTGCAGGACGGCGCCCTGCCCGTCGGGCAGGTAGCGGCGCGCGAGCCCGTCCGACGGGCTCGAACCGAGGCCCGGGTAGTCCACGTGGTCGACCTCCGGCCGCCCCTCGAGGAACCGCGCGACGGCCAGCGCGTTCGTGCTCTGCCGTGCCACGCGCAACGAGAGCGTCTCGACGCCCTGCCCCACGAGGAACGCGTTGATCGGCGACGGGGTCGGCCCGAACCGCGGCGCGACGCTCTCGCGGAGGTAGGCGATCCGGGCCCGGCCGCCGTGCCGCTCGACGAGGCTCGCCCCGCCGAGCCGCGACGGGGCGACCAGGTGCGGGTACAGCCGGCCCGACGCCTCGGCGTCGAACGTCCCGGCGTCGACCACCACCCCGCCCAGCACCGACCCGTGCCCGGCGAGGAACTTGCTCGCGGAGTGCACCACGACGTCGGCGCCGTGCTCGATCGGTCGCAGCAGGTACGGGGTGGCCAGCGTGTTGTCGACGACGAACGCGAGACCGCGGGCGTGCGCGACCCGCGCGATCGCGGCGAGGTCGTGCACGTCGCCGCGCGCGTTGGGGATCGACTCCAGGAACACGACCCGGGTGTCCGGGGTGATCGCCCGCTCCCACGCGCCGACGTCCGCCGGGTCCGCGACGAAGTCGGTCTCGATCCCGAGGCGGGGCAGGTTCTCCAGGAGCAGCCCCCGCGTGCCCTCGTAGAGGCTGGGCGAGGCGAGCACGCGCTGGCCCGCGCCGACGAGGCCGAGGAGCGTCGTCGTGATCGCCGCCTGGCCCGAGGCGAGGAACAGCGCCTCGGCACCGCCCTCCAGGCGGGCGATCCGGCGCTCGACGGACTCCGTGGTCGGGTTGCCGTGGCGCGTGTACGCGTATCCCTCGCCGGCGCCGAAGTGCGCCTCGGCGTCCTCGTAGCCGGCGAACCGGAACCCCGCCGTGAGATGGATCGGGGTCGCTCGAGGGCTCGCGCTCCCAGGGCCGTCGCCCTCGGAACCCCCGGCGTGGACCTGTGTCGTCGTGAACCCGTGGGGCCGGGTCGGGTCGGTGGGGTGCGTCTCGGTCAGGGTCGTCAACGTCGTCTCCTGGAGAACCGTGCTTACCCCCGCGCGGTCGCGCAGCGGTCAGGTCGCTCCCGGGGCACCCCGTCACGTCGAAGGGTTGCCGGCCAGCCAGCCGGGCCTTGGCACTGGCGCTCGTCACCTGGGGCGCAGGGAAGCCGACGAGGGCGCGGCCGTCAACCCCGGTCCGGCGCGGTCTCGTATGCCGGACCCGCACGTGCTGTCCCGGCTACCGCAGCGACCTGACGAAGCAGACGCTCGACTCGGGCGGGTAGGGCGGGTACGGCGGGATCCGCCGCCACCCCTCGCGCTCGTAGAGCGCGACCGCCTCCGGTTGCAGCACACCGGTCTGCAGCCGCAGCTCGCCGATCCCCCGCTCCCGCGCCGAGCCCTCCACCGCCGTCAACGCCGCGGCCGCCAGGCCGCGCCGCCGGTGGGCGGGGAGCACGAAGAGCCGCTTGACCTCGTACGTCACCGCGTCGGTCGCCGCGTCCGGCGTGCCGAGCCGGCGCAGCGACGCCGTCGCGACAGGCTCGTCGCCGACGAGGGCCAACCAGGTCACGAGGACCTCCTCGGCCGTCGGCACGACCTGGAGGCCGCCGGGCGCGCGCGCCGCGAACAGGCGGGCCCGCTCGGCGCGCAGGGCGGCGTAGCGGGGCGCGAGGTCCGCGTCCATGGCGTCCCGGAGGGCGGCCACGCGGGGGTCGTCCCATCCGGTGGCGACCCATCGCGCCGGTCCCGGCGGGCCGTCCCCGGGAGTCGCGGGGCCGGGGACCCTGGCGGTGGCCGTTCCCATGCCCGCCCTCAGCGCAGGAACGTCGTGACGACGTCGTGCAGCGCGGCGGTGGTGAGCTCGAGGGAGGCGACGTCGACCCGCTCGTCGTTGCCGTGGAAGAGCCCGCGCCAGGTGCCGGGGTCCCAGTCGGCGCTGAGCAGCCCGAAGCCGTAGGCCGGGACGCCGCGGCGCCGGTAGAACCGCCCGTCGGTGCCGCCCGTGCCGAGGGTCGGCACCACGGGGGCGCCCCCGGTGCGGGCCGACACCGTCCGCTCGATGACGCGGTACAGGTCGTTGTCCGTGGGCGACAGGGAGGACTCGCCGAACCGGTCGCCCACGATCTCGACGTGCTCCGCCAGGTCCCCGAGGGTCTCGGTGAGCAGCGCCTCGACGTCGCCGGGCCGGGTGCCCGGCAGGACGCGGATGTCGAGCGTGATCTCGGCCAGGCCCGGGATGACGTTCGGCTTGGACCCGGCGCCGATGACGGTCGGGGCGAGCGTCGTGTGCGTCGTGGCGTGCGCGACCGCGCCGAGGGCGCCGAGCCGCGGGAGCGCGTCGTCGAGCCGCTCCGGGTCGAGCAGGGCGGCGCGCAGGTCGGGCTCCGGCGCCAGCGCGTCCACGTACCGGCGCCAGAGGTCGCCGACGACGACGGGGCCGCGGGCGGCGGCGATGCGCCGCACCACCTCGGCGGCGATGACGATGGCGTTCCGGCTGCCCCACGGGCCGGAGCCGTGCCCGGGCCGGCCGTGCACGCGCAGCAGCCGGCCGGCGCCGCCCTTCTCCCCCACGGCCAGCGTCCGCGCCCCGAGCGGCCCCACGGGCACGCCGCCGGACTCGGTGAGCACGTGGTCGGCCCGCACCAGGTCCCACCGATGGGTGGTGAGCCAGTCGACCCCCCACACGCTGCCGTGCTCCTCGTCCGCGACGGCGGCGAGCAGCAGGTCGCCGCGCGGCGGGCGGCCGGAGGTCGCGAGCGCCCGCGTCACGACGGCGTAGGCCGCCGTGAGCCCGAGCATGTCGATCGCGCCCCGGCCCCAGACCCAGCCGTCGACGAGCTCGGCCCCGAACGGGTCGCGGCTCCAGCCGTCCGGCTCGACGGGGACGACGTCGGTGTGCCCGACCAGGCCGAGGCTCGGCGCCGTCGGGTCGGTGCCGTGCACGCGCGTGACCAGCGACGTGCGCCCGGGCTGCGGCTCCACCCGCTCGAGCTCCAGCCCGGCGCCGTCGAGGAAGTCCGCGATGGTCTCCGCGTTGCGGACCTCCTGGCCCGAGCCCACCGTGCCGTCGTTGACGCACGCGTTGCGGATGAGCGCCCGCAACAGCTCGACCGTCTGGCCCGCGAGCACCTCCTCGGTCGTGAGCCGCCGCCCGCCGCTCGTGGGCGCCGCCGTCGTCGTGGAGGTCGTCGTGGAGGTCGTCGTGGAGGTCGTCGTGGAGGTCGTCGTGGTCGTCATACCGTCTCCAGCCTCTGCACGGCCCGGCGGCCGGGGATGGCCGCGACGAGCTCGCGCGTGTACTCCTCCTGCGGGTCCAGCAGGATCTGGTCCGCCGCACCCTGCTCCACGAGCCGGCCGCGGCTCATCACGCCGACCTGGTCGGCCACCTGCCGCACGACCGCGAGGTCGTGCGAGATGAACAGGTACGCGAGCCCGTGCTCGGCCTGGAGCCGCACCAGCAGCTCGAGGATCTGCGCCTGCACCGAGACGTCGAGCGCGGACACGGGCTCGTCCAGCACGACGAGCTCCGGCTGCAGGGCCAGCGCCCGCGCGATGGCGACGCGCTGGCGCTGCCCGCCGGACAGCTCCCGGGGGCCGCGCCGCAGCACGTCGGCCGGCAGCGCGACGTCCTCGATCAGGGCCCGCGCCCGGTCGGCGCGCTCCGCGCGATCGCCGACGCCGTAGGCGCGCAGCGGCTCGGCCACGATCTGCTCCACCGTGAACCGGGGGTCGAGCGACGCGTACGGGCTCTGGTACACCACCTGGAAGCCCCGTCGCAGCGCGCGCAGCTCCCGTCCGCGCGCGTCCGTGATGTCCTCGCCGCGGAAGACGACGCTCCCGGCCGTGGGCTGCTCGAGACGCAGCGCCAGGCGCGCCGTCGTGCTCTTGCCCGAGCCGGACTCCCCGACCAGGGCGTAGGTGCGCCCCCGCCCCACCGCGAGGCTCACGTCGTCGACCGCGACGAGGGTGCGGCGCTCCGCCCCGCGCGGCAGTGGGAACTCCTTGCGGACGCCGTCGAGCGCGAGCACCGGCGACGCCGTGCCCTCCGCGGAGGACGGCGCCGGCTCCGCGCGCCGCTCGGCGTCGGGGGCGGAGCCGCGGTCGCCGCCGACGACGACGAGGCGCGAGCTCGCCAGGCTCGGCGCGGCCGCCAGGAGCGCGCGCGTGTACGGGTGCTGCGGGTCGGCCAGCAGGCGGGCGGCGGGGCCCTCCTCGACCACCAGTCCCTGCTCGAGGACCACGATGCGGTCGGCGCGGTCGGCGGCCACCCCCAGGTCGTGGGTGATGAGCAGCACCGCGGTGCCCGTCTCGCGCACGAGCGAGTCGAGGTGGTCCAGGATGCGGCGCTGCACGGTGACGTCGAGGGCGCTGGTCGGCTCGTCCGCGACGATCAGGCGGGGCCCGGCCGCGATGGCGATCGCGATGAGCACCCGTTGACGCAGGCCGCCCGAGAGCTGGTGCGGGTACTGGCGCGCCCGCGCCGCGGGGTCGTCCACGCCGGCCTGGCGCAGCAGCTCGACGGCGCGGACCTTGGCGTCCGCGCGGCGCGCCAACCCGTGGATGACGAGCACCTCGGCGACCTGGTCCCCCACCCGGACCACCGGGTTGAGGGAGACGGTCGGGTCCTGCGGCACCAGGCCCACGTGGCGGCCGCGCACGTCCTGCCACTCCTTCGCCGTGAGGTCGGACAGGTCCCGGCCGTCGAGCCGGATGCGGCCGGCCGTGACCTCGCCGCCGCGGGGAAGCAGGTGCAGGGCGGCGTGCGCCGTCGTGCTCTTGCCCGAGCCGGACTCGCCGACCAGGGCCACCACCTCTCCCGCCCCGACCCGCAGGTCCACGCCCCGCACGGCGGGGCGGGTGCCGCCGTCGGCGGCCCGGTAGGCCACCTCGAGGCCGCTGATCTCGAGCACCGGGGTCTGGGGCGCGGGCGCCTCCGCCGCCGGCGGGCGTGCTGCTCCGGTCACTGGTCCTCTCCCGACTTCTCCAGGGCCCGCGACACACGGTTGGCGGCGAGCACGACGGCCACGATGACGAGCCCGGGCAGGGTGGTGAGCCACCACGCGGTGGCGAGGTAGTCGCGCCCGCCGGAGACGAGCGCGCCCCACTCGGGCGCTGGTGGCGGCGTGCCGTAGCCGAGGAAGCTCAGCGCGGACACGGCCAGCACGGCGGTGCCGAAGTCGAGGGCGACGAGCGCCAGCACGGGGCCGGAGGAGTTCGGCAGCACGTGGCGCCCGAGCACGGCGGGCCAACGTAGCCCGGACGCCCGGGCCGCCTCGACGTACACGGAGGTCGACACGCGCAGCACCTCGGCCCGCATGACGCGGGCGAAGGTCGCCACCGAGCCGATGCCCACCGCGATCGCCACCTTGACCGGCCCGAAGCCGAGCGCGGTGATGATCGCCAGGGAAAGCAGGATGCTCGGGATCGCGAGGAGCATGTCGACCAGCCGGCCGATCACGTCGTCCACCCAGCCGCGCAGGAAGCCCGCGAGCAGGCCCAGCAGGGAACCGAGGACGAGGCCGACGACCACCGCGAGCGCCGTCGTGCGCAGCGTGAGCGACGCGCCGTGCACCACCCGGGCGTACACGTCGCGCCCCAGGTGGTCGGTGCCGAACCAGTGCGCGCCCGACGGCGCCTGCAGCCGGTCGGCGGGGACGCCGCCCAGCGGGTCCTGGGCGGTGAACGCCTGCGGCACGACCGCCCAGGCGGCGACGAGCAGCAGCACGGCCACGGCGACCAGCAGCCCCGGCCGTCGCAGCACGTGGCGGACGGCGCGGACGGCGGCCCGGGGGCGACCGTCGCGCGCCGCGCCGGCGGCGGTCGCCGGGACGGGAGCGGCGGCCCGGGCCGCGGGCCGGGAGAGGGTCTGGAGCGTCATGCGGTCACCGCCGTGGGTCGCCTCGTGCGGGCCCGGCGCGGGGCCCGCACCTGGATCCTGGGGTCGAGCAGGGGGTAGACGAGGTCGACCACGAGGGTGACGACGACGAAGACGAGCGCCGACAGCACGACGATCGCCAGGACCACGGGCACGTCCTGCTGGTTGACCGACTGCACGGTGAGCCGGCCGAGCCCGACGCGGGAGAACACCGTCTCGGTGACCACGGCGCCCCCGAGCAGGCCGCCCACCATGACGCCGAGCACGGTGAACGCCGGGATGGCGGCGTTGCGCAGGGCGTGCGCGAGGTGCACCCGGGTGCGGCTCGCGCCCTTGGCCCACGCCGTCTCGACGTAGGGCTCGCCGAGCGTGCCCCGCAGGGAGCGGGACAGGATCTGGGCGAGCTGGGCCCCGGCCGGGACGGCGAGCGTGATCGTGGGCAGCACGAGGCTGATCGCGCCGTCGTTGCCGATCGCCGGGAACACCGGCACCCGGAACGAGAACCACTGCAGCAGCACCAGGCCCACGAAGAACGTGGGCAGCGCGACCCCGAGCGGCGGCAGCGCGGACAGCGCCTGGCGCAGGAACCGGGCCCGCGGGAAGACGCTGGCCACGGCGACCGCGGTGCCCCCGACGACGGCGACCACCAGCGCCGTGCCGGTGAGCTTGAGCGTCTCGGGCAGGGCCTGCGCGACGAGCGTGGTCGCGGGTGCGCCGCTCACGTAGGAGGTGCCGAAGTCGCCGGTCAGCGCGGCGAGCAGGGCGGCGCCGTACTGCACGAGGACCGGGCGGTCGAGCCCGTACTCGGCCCGCAGCGCGGCCAGCTGGGCCGGGTCGACCTGGTTCACCTCGCCGCCACCGGACGCGACCAGGGCGGCCGGGTCGCTGGGCAGCAGGTAGAGGACGAAGAACGCGACGGTGAAGGCCGCCCAGAGGACGAACACCCCCTGCCCGGCGCGCCGCAGCACGTAGCGGGTCATCCGGTCACTCCTCACCCGCGCCGTCGGTGACCCAGGCGTCGTAGAAGTCCAGGCGCGAGGACGCCTCGAACGTCAGGCCCTGGACGCGGTCGCTCGCGGCGATCGTGGTGGACAGCTCGTAGACGGGGATGGCGTGCCCGCGCTCGATGAGGAGCCTGGACGCCTCGGCCACGAGCTTCTTCCGCTCCTCGGGGTCGGTGGCCGCGGCGGAGTCGTCCAGGAGCTGGTCGACCTCCTCCGCGTCGCGCTGGTTGATGTTGCGCGCGTTCGCCGAGAAGATCGTGCGCAGCACGTCGGCGTCGGACCGGGTGAGGTTGTAGTAGTCGAAGTCGAAGTCGCCGGCCTCGTTCGCCGCCTCCTTCTCGGCGACGGTCACGTGCTTGAGCTGCAGGTCGACGCCGATCTGGCGCAGCTGCTGCTGCACGAGCTCGAGCGGCTCGGGCACCTGCCAGAACGTCACGGTCGTGGTGAGCGTCTGCCCGTCCTTCTCCCGGATGCCGTCGGCGCCCTCGACCCAGCCGGCGTCGTCGAGGATCTTCTTCGCGCCCTCGGGGTCGTAGGCGAGCAGGTCGTCGGCGCCCTCGAACAGCGGCGTCGAGTGGGAGAGCACGCCCGTGGCCGGCTGGTCCTGCGGCGTCAGCACCGTGTCGACGATCTGCTGGCGGTCGATCCCCTTGACGAGCGCGGTGCGCACGGCCTCGTCGGCGGCCAGCGGGCTGGACTCGTTCGGGAAGAGGTTGAACACGACGCCCGGGTTGGCGCGGTACTGCAGCCAGAACCCGTTGCCGTCGAACTGCGGCAGGTCGACGGCGTTCAGCGCGGCGGTGGCGTCGATCTGGCCGGACTGCAGGGAGCCGGTGCGCACGCCGGCCTCGGGGATGACCTTGAAGGTCACGGTGTCGAGGTAGGCCTCGCCGGTGTGCGCGTTCGCCTCCGAGCCCCAGGCGTAGTCCTTGACCTTCTCCAGGACGATCTCCTGGTCCTGGGCGTAGGTCTGCACGGCGAACGGCCCGGAGCCCACGTACTTGCCGGCGCACCGGTCCTCGGCCGAGAGCTTCGCCGAGCCGGGCGACAGCAGGCCGAGGGAGAACGTCGACGTGGCCTGGAGGAACTGCGCGCTGGGCTCGTCGAAGTCGACGGTCACGGTGTGCTCGTCCACCACGGTGGTGCCCGCGTAGCCGACCAGGTACTGCGACCCGAGCGACGCCACGGCGCCGAGGTCGACGATAGCGTCGAAGTTGGTCTTGACGGCCTCGGCGTCGATCGGGGTGCCGTCGGCGAAGGTGGCGTCGTCGCGCAGGTGGAACGTGTAGCTGGAGGCGTCGTCGTTCACCTCCCAGCTCTCGGCGAGCCAGGGCAGGATCTCGCCCGACTCCGGGTCCTGGGCGGTCAGGGAGGCGACGGTCTGCCGGGCGGCCGCGATCGCGTCGTTGTTGCCGACCTGCTGCGGGTCGATGCAGTGCGAGTCCACCGTGATGGCGAACGTCAGGTCGCCGCCGGCGACGGGCTCGGCGTCGGCCGACGCGCCGGTACCGGTCGCGTCGGCGCCGCTCGAGCAGGCGCCCAGCAGGAGGCCGGCGGCCGAGGCGGCCGCGGCCAGCCCGAGGGTCCGGCGGCGGTGGGTGCGAGGGGTGGTGGTCATCGCGTGGCGTTCCTCGTGGTCGTGGCGGGTCGTCCCGGCCCCGGCACGCTGCCGGGACCCGGTGGACGACCGGAGCCGTGCTTACCCCGCCGCGGGCGCGGCAGGGTCAGGTCGTTCCCGGAGCACCCCGTCACGTCGAAGGGTTGCTGGCCAGCGAGCCGGGCCTGGGTGCTGGCGCTCGTCACCTGGGCGGCAGGGAAGCGGTCCGGAGCCCGCGAGTCAAGGAATGCCGTGGTCGTCTCATATCTCGGATGCCTCCCCCTCGGGCCGGGCGTCACGCCGTCCACGCGCCCGCTGCACTAGTGCACAGCCGCCGAGCGTCCCGCGTCTGCCCAGGTCAGGGGGCGTGCGTTCCTACGGTGAACCCATGCGCTACCTGGAAGGGCCGTTCGAGCCCGTCACCGAAGAGATCACCGCCTACGGCCTGCCCGTCACCGGGCGGATCCCGGCCGAGCTGAACGGCCGCTACCTGCGCAACGGGCCCAACGCCCTGGGCGTGGAGGATCCCGGCGTGCACATCTGGGGCATGGGCCAGGGCATGGTGCACGGGGTGCGGCTGCGCGACGGCCGGGCCGAGTGGTACCGCAACCGCTTCGTCCGGACGTCGGGCTTCGCGCCCATGGTCCACGTGATCGAGCACGCGCAGCGCACGTTCGCCCTGGCGGAAGGCGGCCTCCCGCCCGCGGAGCTGGACGAGGAGCTGAACACGCTGGGGTCGTGCGACCTCGGCGCCACCCCCGAGGGGTTCATGGCAGGGGCGCACTCCAAGCACGACCCGCGCACCGGGGAGCTGCACTCGCTGTCGTACATGCCGGGCCGCGACGTCGTGCAGCACATCGTGACCGACGCCGGCGGGACGGTCACCGGCACCACCTCGATCCCGATGACCCGCACGCCGTTCATGCACGACTTCGCGCTCACCGAGAGCCACGTCGTGCTCTGGGACACGCCGCTCGGCTTCGACGGCCTCGAGTGCCGCTGGCTGCCGGACCACCCGACCCGGGTGGGCGTCATGCCCCGGGCGGGAGGCGAGGTGCGCTGGTTCTACGTCGACCCCGTCCACGTCAGCCACACGCTGAACGCCTACGACGACGGCGACTCGGTGGTGGTCGACGTCATCACGGCCGACGGACCGTTCGACCCCGCCGCGCCCGGCGCGATCCGCCCGATGCTGGACCGCTGGACGATCGGGCCGGGCACGATCCACCAGCAGCGGGTGGACGACCGGCCGCAGGACTTCCCGCGGGTGAACGAGTCGCGCCTGACCCGCCCCTACCGCTTCGGCTACTCGGCGGCGACCGCCCTCTACGGGGTGCCGTTCGAGCCCGAGGGGGCGCCGGGCGACGACTCCTTCACCAACGCCCTCGTCAAGCACGACCTCGCGCACGGCACGTCCGAGGTGCACCGCTTCGGGCGGGACGAGGCAGTCGGCGAGGCCGTGTTCGCCGCGGCCGGGGCCGACGGTGCCGTCGAGGACCACGGATACCTGCTCACCTACGTCCACAACCCCTCGCGGAACGCCAGCGACCTGGTGATCCTCGCCGCCCAGGACTTCACCGGCGCGCCCGTCGCCCGCGTCCACCTGCCGGCCCGGGTGCCCCTCGGTCTGCACGGCAGCTGGCTCCCGGACCGATGACTCCCGACCGACGAGTCTCGGTGCCGTCGACGCCGTGGCAGCATGACGCCGTGACCGACACGCCGCGGTACCTCGTGATCGTCGCCGACCTCGAGCGGCGCATCGCCGACGGCGACCTCCAGCCCGGTGATCGCGTGCCCACGACCCGGGCGATCGTGCACGAGTGGGGCGTCGCGATGGCGACCGCCACCAAGGCCCTGGCCACGCTCCGGCAGTCGGGCGCGATCGAGACGGTGCCCCGGGTCGGCGCGGTGGTCGCCTCTCGCAGGCTTCCGTCGCGCGCGACCGGAGGGCTCGAGCGGGACCAGGTCGTCCGCGCGGCGATGAGCGTCGCCGACACGAGCGGCGTGCCCGGCCTGTCCCTGCGGGCGGTCGCGGCCGAGCTCGGCGTCGCGACGATTACCCTGCGCCGTCACCTCGACGGCACGACGGAGCTCACCCAGCTCGTCGCGGACGCGGCGTTCGCCGAGATCGTCTACCCGGAACCGCCGCCCGGCTGGCGCTCCCACCTGAGGACCGCCGCTCATCTCCAGTGGGAGACCTACCAGCGTCACCCCTGGTTGCCGCGCCTGGTGTCCATCCTCCGACCCGCGACCCTGCCCGGACTCCTGGAGTACGGCGCATGGACCCTGCGCGCGCTCGACGATCTCGGCCTGGACCCGACCACCCGGCTGCACGTGTACGGGACCCTGGTCAACTACGTCCGCGGCACCGCGATCAACATCGAGGCCGAGGCGGGCGCCGAGGCGGACACCGGGATGACCAGCAGGCAGTGGTCCGTCGTCCGGCGCGCGGTCGACGGCGCGCTGGTCGCCCAGGTGACGCCGCCCGGCACGGAGCTCGACCTCGAGTCGCTGTACACCTTCGGTCTGGAGCGTCTGCTCGACGGCCTGACGCTGCTGCTCACGCCCCGGTAGGGGTGTTCAGCCTCGGCGCAGGCGGGCGCCCAGCAGGTACAGCTCGCACCCGAGGCACAGCCCGACGACGGCGTTCAGCCCGGCGGCCACGAAGGCGAGGCCGGCGGCCCAGGGCACGGCGGCGAGCACGCCCGCCAGACCGAGGACCACGCCGACGCCGGTGACGACCAGGCCGACGAGCTGGGCGAACCGCGGCGGCCGCGGGTCCTCGAGCTCGGCGGGCGGCGCGAGCCGGGGACGGACGAGCGTCTTGAAGAGCCAGCCCTGCACCGTGCCCTGCGCGCCGCGCACGGCGCCCAGGAGGAACCCGGCCGCCACGACGGCGAGCAGCACGAGGCCGGCGGTGCTCGCCCCGAGGAGCACGACCACGGCGAGCAGCAGCGACGTGATCCCGGCGCCCACGCGCGGCCCCCGCGGGTCGATGCCGGCCGGCGCCTGCGTGGTGGTGGTCTCGCGGGTCATCGTCGCCTCCTGCGGCGGGTCGGGTCAGGCGGGTCGGGTCAGGCGGGCCGGGCGGGTCGGGTCAGGCGACGCCGGCGGGTACCGGGAGGGCGGCGGCCAGCGCCTGGCGCGCCTGGGCGGGCGACATGCCGCCGCTGCTGCGGGCGGCCTGCGCCCCGGTGGCGTCGAGCACCAGCACCGTCGGGGTGCTGAGGACGCCGAGCTCCCGCACGAGGTCGAGGTGGTCGTCGACGTCGAGCTCGTGGTGCTCGACGCCGGCCTCGCGCTCGGCGAGGCCGCGCAGCACGCGGGCGGTGGCGCGGCACGGGGCGCACACCTCGGCGGACAGCTGGACGAACGTGGCCCGCTCCCCCAGCCGGACGCCGCGGGCCGCCCAGTCCACGCCGGGGTCGCGTCGGGCGGGGGTCGTGCGGACGCGGCCCTGGCGCGCCTTCCAGAGCGCGCCGAGGACGACGGTCCCGAGGACGAGCACCCCCAGCACCACGAGCTGGGTCGGCTGCACGGTCATGGTTCCCTCCCTCGCCACGGTCGACGTCCGCGGCCATTCTCCTCGTCGCCCACCATCCGGTCGACGGGGTGCCCGCATGGCGGACACCTCGTCGACCGGATCGCGGAGCTAGGCGGGCACCGCCGCCACGCGGTCGCCGGGGTGCCCCGCCGCGGTGAACCCGGCGGCCCGGCGCGCGTCGTGGGGACCCCAGAGCGTCGTCGACACCTCGGCGCGCACCAGCGGCGCCACCTCGGCGGCGAACCGGCGCAGCACGTCCTCCTGGTGGGACGGCTCGAGCAGGTGGTTCACCGACACCGACTGCAGCACGTGCCCGAAGGTCCCGTGGTAGTCGAGGATCTTCTCCGCCACCCGCTCCGGCGAGCCGACCAGCGCGGGCCCGCGCTCCACCGCGTCCTCGATCGTCTCGAAGGCGAGGGCCTTGCCCACGTGCGTCGCGGGGTCGTAACCCCGGGCCCGCAGCCGCGCGACCTGCCCCTCGTACAGCGGGCGGTACTCCTCGATCGCCTGCTCGGTGGTGTCGGCGAGGAACAGCCCGCCCGACCCTGCCCCGACGAACCCCTGGGCCGGGTCGTGCCCGGCCGCCGCGTACCGCTCGCGGTACCGGTCGATGAGCACCCCGTAGCTCTCCCGCGGCTGCAGCGCGTTGGCGCTGACGATCGGGTCGCCCCAGCGGGCGGCCAGGTCGACGGCGAACTCGCTCGTCGCGGAGCCGTGCCAGATGCGGAACGCCCCCGCGTAGGGGCGCGGCAGCGTGGTGGCGTGCTCGAGGGCGTGCCGGTGGCGGCCGGACCACGTCACGTCCTCCTCCGACAGCAGCAGGCGCAGCAGCTCGTAGTTCTCCTCGAGGTACTCGTACTGCCGGGCGATGTCGAGGCCGAGCAGCGGGTACTGCAGCTCCTCGTTCCCCTTCCCGATGACGATCTCGAGCCGCCCGCGGGAGAGCTGGTCGACGGTCGCGAGGTCCTCGGCCACCCGGATCGGGTCGAGCAGCGAGAGCACGGTGACGCCGGTGGACAGCAGGATGCGCTCGGTCCGGGCGGCGACGGCGCCGAGGATCACCGTGGGCGCGGACGACAGCACGTCGCCGGCGTGCCGCTCCCCCACGGCGAACGAGTCGAAGCCGAGCTCCTCGGCCAGCGCGGCGTGGTCGACGACGCGCGCCAGCCGGTCCGCGGGCGGCACCGTCTCCCCCGTGACGGGATGCGGCGGGTTGAAGACGATGTCGAGCAGCTGGAAGCGCATCAGGCGACGCGCTCCTCGGCGCCGGCCGTCGCCGTCTCGGCCGCGACGCGGTCGCGCGCGGCGACGCCCTCGCGCACCAGCGGGATGACGTACCGGCCGAAGTCGATCGCGTCGTCGAGCAGGTCGTAGCCGCGGGCGGAGATGACCCGCACGCCCAGGTCGTAGTACGCGAGCAGCGCCTCGGCGACCTGCTCCGGCGTGCCGACCAGCGCGTTGGAGTTGCCGGCCCCGCCGGTGGCCTTGGCCGTCGCGGTCCACAGCGCGGTGTCGTACCGCTCGCCCTCGGCGGCGATCTCGAGCAGCCGCTGCGACCCCGCGTTCTCCGGCCTGTCGATCGGGTGCCGCCGGGAGAGCTGCCCGCCGAGCTCCGCCTTGCGTGCCTCGATGCGGTCCAGCACGCGGTGCGCCTTCTCCCACGCGAGCTCCTCGGTGGGGGCGACGATCGGGCGGAACGCGGCGTGGATGCGCGGCGGCGTCTCCCGGCCGGCGGCAGCGGCCTCGGCGTGCACGCGGTCGATCTGCTCCTTCGTGCGCGCCAACGGCTCGCCCCAGACGGCGTAGATGTCGGCCTCGGCCGCGCCGACCCGGAACGCGGCGTCCGAGGAGCCGCCGAAGGAGACCGTGGGCACGTGGCCCTCGAACGGCTTCGCGTCGAGCACGAAGTCCTCGAAGTCGTAGAACTGCCCGTGGTGGTCGAACGCCTCCGGGCTGGTCCACGCCTGCTTGACGATCCGGATGTACTCGTGGGTGCGCGCGTACCGCTCGTCCTTGGTGAGCCGGTCGCCCTCGCGCCCCTGCTCGTGGTCGTTGCCGCCGGTGATGAAGTGCACCGACAGGCGTCCGCCGGAGAGCTGGTCGAGGGTGGCGAACGTCTTCGCGGCGTACGTGGGGTACGAGACGTTCGGGCGGTGCGCCAGCAGCAGCTCGATGCTCTGCAGCCTCGCGGCGGTGTGCGCGGCGAGGGCCGCCGGCTCGGGGCCGGAGGACCCGTAGGCGAACAGCACGCGGGTCCAGCCGTTGTCCTCGTGGGCGCGCACGATGCGCTCGAGGTAGGCGGGGTCGAACGCGGCGGTGGTGCGGGCCGACGTCTCGGAGGCGTCGTTCGTGGTGGCGATGCCGAGGAACTCGACGGGCATGGGGGTCTCCTTCGCAGGGTACGGCGGGCGCGAGCGGGGCGGTCAGGCGCCGGCGGCGGGGTCGTCCGCCGGGGCGGTCGCCGGCAGTCCGGCGTCGCGCCAGGCGGGGAACCCGCCGTCGACGTGCGTGACGTCGGTGTAGCCGCGGGCCGCCAGAGCGGCGGCGACCGGCCCGGAGCCGTTCACCGACCCGCACACGACGACGACCGGGGTGTCGAGCGAGACCGCGGGCGCGCCGGCCGGGCCGAAGAGGGCGTCCAGGTCGTCGCGGTCGACGAGCGTGGCCCCGGGGATGTCGCCGGCGGCGGCGCGGCCGCGCGCCGACCGCACGTCGACCAGCAGGGCACCGCGCTCGACGCGGGCGCCGGCCGCGCGGGCGTCCTGCGGAGGCGGGGCCGTCGCCGCGTCCTTCGCGGGCGTCGTGCCGGTCGTCGGGTCGGGCGTGGTGGTCTCGGACGTGGTGGTCTCGGACGTGGTCATGAGGTCCTCCTCGAGGGTGGTCGGTACGAGGTCAGTGCGAGGTGGCCAGGGCGGGCACGCGGGGCGCCTCGCCCTCGGTGGCGCCCCACGCCTGGGCCAGCAGCGCGAACGACCGCTGCCGGTCGGCGGGGTCGTGCGTGGCGGTGGTGACGAGCAGCTCGTCGGCCCCGGTGACGCGGGCCAGCGTCTCCAGGCGGTCCACGACGGTCGCCGGGTCGCCGACGACGCGCGTGTCCACCCGGTCGGCGACCACCGCGCGCTCCGCCTCGGGTCGCTCCGCCCAGGGCGTGGCGTCGGCGGGGCGGGGGTAGGCGATCGCGCCGTCCGTCCCGCGGCGGATGGAGAGCACCCAGTCGGCGAACGGCGCCGCGAGCTCGCGGGCGCGTTCGGTGGTGTCGGCGACGAGCACGTCCGCGGAGACGACGACGTACGGCTCGGCGAGGACCCCCGGCCGGAAGGCCGCCCGGTACGCGGCGACGGTCTCGAGGGTGTTCGACGGGCTCACGTGGTAGTTCGCCGCCAGGGGCAGGCCGAGCTCCCCCGCCACCCGGGCGCTCTCGCCGCCGGAGGACGCGAGCACCCACAGGTCGAAGGCGGCGTCCTGCACCGGCGGTGACACGTACCGGCGCCCGCCGTCGTCGGTGTAGGTACCCGCCCGCAGCCCGAGCACGAGCTCGACCTCGGCCCGGAAGCTCGCCGGCGTGCGCGAGGCCCCCACCACCGCGGCCTGGGCGAGCGCCCGCTCGCGCAGCACGGAGTCCCCCGCGGTCGGCGGGGCCGGGGGCACGTACAGCCCGTCGACGACCCGCGGCCCGCCTGCCGCGGCCGCTGCCGGGGCCGGACGCGTGGCGCGGCCGCCCTGCGGCGGCGTGAACGCCCGGCCCAGGCCGAGGTCCACCCGCCCCGGGTGCAGGGCGGCGACGGTGCCGAACTGCTCGGCGGCGACGAGGGGGCTCGTGGTGCTCAGCAGCACCGCGCCCGAGCCCACGCGGATGCGCTCGGTGCGGGCGGCGACGGCGGCCGCGAGCACCGCGGGCGAGGCGGAGCCGACCCCGGGCGACAGGTGGTGCTCGGCGTACCAGACCCGGCGGTAGCCGAGCCGGTCGAGGTCGACGGCGAGGTCGACGGCGTCGCGCACCGCCTGCGCCCCGGTGCGGCCCTCGGGCACGAGCGCGAGGTCGAGGACGGACAGGGGCACCCTGCTGGTCGGGGTCGCGGCGGGGTCGGTCATGGTGGTCTCCAGGTCGCGGGTGGTGCGGCGTCGTGCGGGTCGAGCGGTGTCGAGCGGTGTCGTGCGGTGTCGTGCGGGTCGTGCGTGGTGCGCGCGGACGGTCAGCGCGACGGCAGGCCGAGGGCCGTGAGGGCCTCGCGCAGGCGCTCGCGGCCCTTGAGCGAGCCGCCGCCGCGCAGCCGGTCGACGACCCGCCGCGACCACGACCCGTCGAGCCGCTCGTCGCGGTAGAACGCGTCGATGCGCGGCGCGTAGTCGGCGACGTGCGCGACTCGCCCTTCGTCGTAGGTCTCGCGGTGCAGGACGGCGTCCTGGGGCAGGCGCGGCTTGACGCGCGGGGCATGGTCGGGGTCGGGGTGCCCGACGGCCAGCCCGACGACGGCGACCGCCCCGGGCGGCAGGCCGAGCTCGGCGGCGAGGTCCTCGGGGTGGTTCCGGACCGCGCCGACGTACACGGTGCCGAGGCCGAGCGACTCGGCGGCCACCACCGCGTTCTGCGCGGCGAGCGCGGCGTCGAGGAAGGCGACGACCGTCGTCTCGAGGTAGCCCGCGGCCTCGAGCTCGACGCCGTCCTGCGCGCCCAGCTCCCGGGCGCGGGCCACGTCGGCCACCCACACGAGCAGCAGCGGCGCGTCGCGCACGTGCTCCTGGTGCCCGGCGAGCGCGGCCACCCTCGCGAGGCGGTCGCGGTCGGTGACCGCGACGACGCTCCACAGCTGCAGGTTCGACGACGACGGCGCGGACTGCGCCGCCGCGACGACGGTGGGCAGCACCCACGGCTCCAGCGGCCCCGGCAGGAACGCCCGGACGGAGCGATGACCCAGCTGGACGTCGAGGGCCGCCGGGCCGCCGGCCGGCGCACCGGGGCGCGCTGCGCCGTGCGACGTGGCGAGCGCCCTCGTGAGGGCCGAGGCGACGCCGGGCGCGGCGTCGTCCGCGTCCTCGGGTCGCACACCGTAGCGGGCGGCGACCCGCGCGCGGGCCTGCAGCTCCCGCAGGTCCGCGGCCACCCGCGGCGTCGCGGGACGGGCGGGGCGGGGCCTGCCCGGGGGTCGCGGGACCGCGACGGCGGACGGCGTGGTGTTCTCGGTCACGGGCACTCCTCGATTCGGGGACGGGTCAGGGGACGGGTCGGGCGTGCGGACGGCCGGTGCCGTCACTCCGTCTTGGGCAGGCCCGGCGGGTTGGTCTCGGGCTTCTCGACGGCCTCGGTCTCCAGGCCCCAGCGCTCGAGCACCTGGGAGTAGGTGCCGTCGTCGAAGGCCTGCTGCAGGGCCGCGGTGACGGCGGGCGCGAGGTCGTTGCCCTTCTTGGTGGCGACGGCGATCTGCGCGGTGTCGGGCCAGCCGCCGTTGAGCGTGCCGACGACGGCGAGCTCGTCGGGCGAGATCTTGGCCTGGTACGCGAGGGACGCGTTGGGGCCGACGTAGACGTCGAGGCGGCCGGACTTCAGGGCGAGCAGGACGTCGGAGAGCTGCTCGTAGTACTCCGGCTGCCCGCCGGCGATGGGCTCGAGACCCTCGGCCACGTTCTGGTCGTTCCACTCGAGCAGGATCTTCTCCTGGTTGGTGCCCGAGCCGACGCCCACCCGCAGGCCCGCGACGTCCTTCCGCTCGGTGATCTCGGAGACGTCGGAGCCGGCCTTGGTCAGCCAGCCCAGCTCGTCGTTGCGGTAGGAGGAGAAGTCGATCGTCTCCTTGCGCTCCTCGGTCACGGTGACGTTGGAGATGACGGCGTCGACGTCGCCCGACTGCAGCGCCAGGGGCCAGTCGGCCCAGGCCTTGACCTCGAGGCGGAGGTCCTTGCCGAGGCCGTCGGCGACGAGCTGCGCGATGTCGGTCTCGTTGCCGATCGGGGTCTTGTCGTCGTCGGCGAAGAAGCCGAGCGGCGGTGCCGCGCCGGCGCTGACGGCGACGACGAAGTCGTCCTTGTCCGCGAACGCGTCGGGCAGCAGGCCGACGGCCTCGGCCGACTCGGTGGACCTGATGCGGTCCTGGTCGGGGCTGGTGCTGACCTCGAGCCCGGCGGCGGCCGCGCCCTCGGAGCTGGTGCCGGCGGGCGCCTCGACGCCGTCGTCGGTGCCGGCGGCCTCGGGCGCGGAGGTGCTCACGCCGGCGCACGCCGTGAGGGCCAGCAGGGGGACGGTGGCGAGCAGGGCGAGCGCGCGGGCTCGACGGGTCGGTGCGGTCATGGGTGTCTCCTGGGACGGGTGGGCGGCCGGGGCCGCGGGTGAGGTGGTGCCGGAAGGGCGCGGGGACGCCGGGGAGGTCAGAGGACCTTGTCGAGGAACGCGCGCGTGCGGCCGTGACGCGGGCGGGAGAGCAGCTGGTCGGGCGGCCCCTGCTCGACGACGACGCCGCCGTCCATGAAGACGACGTTGTCGGCGACCTCGCGGGCGAAGCCGATCTCGTGGGTGACGACGACGAGGGTGGTGCCGGTGCTCGCCACGTCCTTGATGACCTCGAGCACCTCGCCGACCAGCTCGGGGTCGAGGGCGGACGTGGGTTCGTCGAAGAGGAGCACGCGGGGCCGCAGCGCGAGGGCGCGGGCGATCGCGACGCGCTGCTGCTGTCCGCCGGACAGCTGGCGGGGCCGCGCGTCCGCCTTGTCGGCGAGCCCGACGCGGGCGAGGAGCTCGCGCGCCTCGGCCTCCACCTCGGCACGGGGGCGGCGCTGCGCCGACAGCGGCGCCTCGACGACGTTCTCCAGCACGGTGAGGTGCGGGAACAGGTTGAAGCTCTGGAAGACGAACCCGATACGGGTGCGCTGCCCGAGGATCTCCCGCTCCTTGAGCTCCTGCAGCACCTCGCCCCGGCGGCCACCGCGTCGCGCGTGCCGACGGCGGTAGCCGACGAGGTCGCCGTCCACCGTGACGAAGCCGGCGTCGACCTTCTCGAGGTGGTTGATCGCGCGCAGCAGCGTGGACTTGCCCGAGCCCGACGGCCCGAGGACGACGGTCACGGTGCCCGGCTCGAAGGTGAGGTCCACGTCCCGGAGCACCTCGAGGGTGCCGAAGCTCTTGTGGAGGCCGTGCACCTCGACGCGTCCCGCGGCATTGTCCGGCGCCGTCGTGGGCGTCGTCGTGCGGGTCGTGGTGCGGGTCGTGGTGCGGGTCGTGGTGGCGGTCATGCGGGGCCTCCCGAGGTGCGGGCGGTGCGGGTGAGGACGCCGACCCGCGCGCGGGCCGCGAACGCCGGCGGCACGTGCGGGGGCACCGGACGACCGGTCAGACGGGCCGCGGTCACGGCGGACGACCAGCGCAGCCGCTGCAGCGGGGTGGGCGGCAGGGTGCGCACGGCGCCCTTCGCGTAGTGCCGCTCCACGTAGTACTGGACGATCGTGATCAGCGTGGTGAGGACCAGGTACCAGATCGCCGCGACGATGAGCAGCGGCACGACCTTGCCGTTGCGGCCGTAGATGACGGACGCGATGTAGAACAGCTCGCCGTACGCCAGGACGTAGACGATCGAGGTGCCCTTGAGCAGCCCGATCACCTCGTTCACCGCCGTCGGGACGATCGAGCGCATCGCCTGCGGCAGCACGATGCGGGTCACCTGGCGGCGGCGCGGGATGCCGAGCGAGGCGGCGGCCTCCTGCTGCCCCTGGTCGACGCTGAGGATGCCGGCGCGCACGATCTCGGCGGAGTACGCGGCCTGCGAGAGCCCCAGGCCCAGGATGGCGGCGCCGAACTTGTCGATGACGCCGAGGGTGTCGAACCAGAGGAACTCCGGGCCGAAGGGGACGCCGAGGCTCAGGTGCGGGTACAGGTAGGCGAGGTTGTACCAGAGCAGCAGCTGCAGCAGCAGCGGCACGGACCGGAACACCCACGTGTACGCCCACGAGACCCCGACGAGCAGGGGCGAGCGCGACAGGCGCATGAGCGCCAGCACCGTGCCCAGCGCGAACCCGACCACCGACGCCGCGGCCGTGAGCCGGATGGTCGCCCAGGCGCCGGACAGGATCGAGGGCCAGGTGAGGTACTGCGCGACGACGTCCCACTCCCACCGGTCGTTGGTGAGCAGCGAGCTGACGACCATCGCGAGCAGCACGGCCACGCCGGCGGTCGCGACCCACCGGCCGGGGTGACGGGCGGGGACGATGCGCAGGTGCGAGTACGGGGAGTCCCCGGCGTCCGGCGCGGGCGACGGGAGCGCCGGGGCGGGTGCGCCCGCGGTCCTGACGGCGGTCATCGCGGCGCCCTCTCCCCCGCGGTGACGGCGAACGGTACGTGGTTCCCCGGCGGCGGGGCAGGGCACGTGCCGTGGTCGCTGAAGGCGTACGGGAGGTTGACGGCGTCGTTCAGGTCGAGCCGTGCCACGCCCGCGCCGCCCGGGGTCAGGGACCCGGAGAGCTCGGGGCGCGCCACCCGCCAGGGCGCGACGCCGGGGGCCTCGTCGCTGAACAGCAGCGTCGGCGCGCCGCCCGGCCCTCCGGTGAGCACGAGGGTGACGGTCCGGTCGCCACGGGTCAGGTCCAGCTCGCCGACCGCCTGCAGCCGGTGCACCAGGCCGGGGCGGGCGGCACCGACCACCAGGTCGCGCGGAGTCTCGTAGAGCCGGACGGGCGCCTCCACCTGCCACGACGGGTCGTGGTCGAAGGCCGGCACCCCGGCGAAGTCGAGGCGGGTGCGGGCGTGCGGGTCGCGCAGCCGGATCGCGAGGCGGCCGGTGCGCCGCACCAGCTCGATCGCCACCGCGGCCGTCTCGCCCGCCGCGACCCCGTCGGCGTCCTGCCGGGCGCCGTCGGCACCGCCTGCACCGTCGACGGGCTCGCGCCCGGCGGGCAGGAACGTGCCCAGGACGACGCTGCCGCCCTCGGGGACGTCGCCGTCGTACGCGCCGTCCGCGACCTCGGGGCCCTGCACCCGGGGGCCGTCCGCCTCCCCCGGACGCAGGTGCGCGCCGGCGTCGTCCGCCAGCCACAGCCCGGGCACGCCGGGCAGCGGCTCCGGTCGCGACGGGAGCCAGTGGTAGCCGGCCAGGCTCAGCCAGCCGTGGGGCGCGGCGAGGTCTCGCTCGCGGTCGGCCCGCCGGCGCGCGCGTCGCTCCGCGGCGGGGTCGGCGGCGGGGTCGGCGGCAGGGTCGGAGAGGCGGACGCGCGGTGCGTCGGTGACGGTCATCGGGGACCTCCGGTCACGAGAGGACGAGCAGCGTCGCGGTGGGCTCCGACGACGCGGGCGGCGGGGGCGACGCGGCGCGCGTCGGGTCGGGCGGTCACGCGCGCACCAGCCGGGGGTCGGCGGCGCGGCCCGCGCGGGCCCGCGGCCGGGAGTGCGCGGGAGCGGGGGCGGCGACGGCCGTGGCTGCCGGGTCGACGTCGGGCAGCCCGAGCGTCGCGCGGAGCGTGCGCGGCGCCGGGGACGCCACCGCCCGCACGCCGTCGCGCACGAGCCGCGGGAGCACGCCGTCGACGAGGGCGTCCAGGTCGGGGCCGAGCGACGAGGGCCGCAGCAGGAACCCGTCGGACGCGCCGGCGTCCCGCCAGTCGACGATGGTCTCGGCGAGGTCGTCGGGGGTCCCCGCCACCACCAGCAGCCCGCCGGAGATCTCCGGGCCCTCCAGGGCCTCGACCAGCTCGAGCCGCGCCTGCGCGCTGGCCCGGTCCTCGGCCAGCACGACGTAGGCCTCGGTGAGCACGCGCAGCGTGTCGGGGTCGCGGCCGGCGGCCTCGGCCGCGTCGCGCAGCCGGGTGCGCAGGTGGATGGCGCGCGCCGGCGCGGTGGCGGCCACGCGGGCGACGTCCGCCGTCCGGGCGGCGAGGTCGATCGCGGCCTCGCTCCGGACGGAGACGACGACGGGCGGCCGGCCCTGCCGCGTCCCGCCCCCTCGGTGGGCGTCGGCGGCCTGGCCCTCGGCCGGACGGTGCCGGCGCACCGCGAACCGGATGCCGTCGTGGTCCACGCGGAAGCGTCCTTCGTCGTCCACGGCGACGGCGCCGGCGGCGTCACCCGCGGCCCCGGTCGCGAGCCCGTCCCAGTGCCGCACGACCTGCGCGGCGACGCCGCGGGCCTGCGCCGCCCAGGCGTCGTCCTGCACGACGGCGCCGGCGGGGAGGCCGACCTGCCACCCGGCCCGGCCGGAGCTCGCCTGGTCGACGCGGGCGACGGCCTGGGCGACGTGCGCCGGGTCCACGTGCGCGGTGTCGACGGCGGCGACCAGCCCGGTGCGCCTCGTGTGCGGCGCCACCCGCGCGGCGGCGACGGCGGCGTCGAGCCGCCCGGTCACCTGCCGCCGCCCCGGGTGCAGCAGGAAGCCCTCGTCGAGGGTGACGAGGTCGAGGCCACCGTCGTCGGCGGTGCGCACGAGCTGGACGAAGCGCTCGCCGTCGAACGACCGGGGCTGCACGATGCCGCGCGCCCGGTGGACGCCGGGGCGGGCGCCGGCCGCCGTGAGGTCCACACCGACGACGAGGGGGGACGGGGTGGTGCCGGGCGTGGTGGGCAGCGCGGGCGTGGTGGTCGGGGAGTACGGCACGTCGGCTCCGATCGGGGCGCGGCGGGCGGGCGCGCTCGGGCGCGGGTCGTGGACCCGCGGGTGCGCACCGCCGCCGGGAGGGCAGGGGAGGAAGGCCCGCCAGGAGCGGCGGGCGAGGGCCGTCTGCGGCCGGGCCCGGCAGGAGCCGGGCCGTCGAGGAGGGCGTCCGCCGCGAGGCGGCGGACGCTCAGGCCGCGATCAGCGGCGTCGACACCACGCCGGGGTGGACATCGGCACGGACATCGACATGGCCGTCGGCATGGACATCGGCGAGGCGGACGGCACGTGCCGGGTCCGGGACGACAGGGGGCGCGTGCTGATCGCGTCGCGGTGCATGCTCGTCCTCTCCTGCTCCCCGCCGGGGCGGGGTTCGCGTGTTGCCGTACCGTCGGCGACGGCCGGCCTGGTCCTCACCCGGGGCACCCACCCGCGCTGGGGGTTGCCGTCCGACCAGCCGGGGCTTCGCGTCGGAGCTCGTGACCACCCGGGACGGCCGGACGCGCCGCCTCACGGCGCCGCGGTCGTCCGACCCGGTGCGCAGGAACGTAGGTGCCCGACAGGGGGGTGTCAACGGTTCCCCCCGCACGTCTCGGATACTGAACCGATCCGACCGGATTTATCGGATACTCGGTCACGCAGGAATCCCGTCTACCGTGGGACGCGTGAGCCAGGACGCGAGGCACGACCCAGGGCAGCACGCCGCACACGACGCGGAGCACCGCTCCCCCGACGCCGCCGAGATCAGGGCGCTCGTCGACGACCTGCGACGCCTGGTGCTGACGTACAAGTTCGGGATCGACGAGGTCATGACCAAGATCTCGATCCTGCGCGACGAGTTCCGGCACATGCAGAACTACAACCCCGTCGAGCACGTGGGCTCGCGCCTCAAGTCGCTCGAGTCGATCGTCGCCAAGTGCCGCCGCAAGGGCATCCCGCTGACTCCCGAGGGCGTGCGCGAGCAGATGTTCGACGTCGCCGGCGTGCGCGTCACGTGCAGCTTCGTCTCGGACCTCTACAAGGTGCGGGACATGCTCACGAACCAGGCCGACCTCACCGTCCTGGAGGAGCGGGACTACATCGCGCACCCCAAGGCGAACGGGTACAAGTCGCTGCACCTCATCGTGCAGGTGCCGGTCTACCTCTCCGACCGCGTGGAGCACGTGATCGTCGAGATCCAGCTGCGCACCATCGCCATGGACTTCTGGGCCAGCCTGGAGCACAAGATCTACTACAAGTACGAGCGGGACGTGCCGCGCCACCTCACCGACTCCCTCAAGCTCGCCGCGGACGTCGCCGCGTCGCTCGACAGCTCGATGGAACGTATCCACGAGGAGGTCAAGGCGATCGCCGGCGCCGACGAGCCGGTCGAGCGCCGCGACTCCCTGCTCAGCCCCGAGGAGATCTTCCACAACTTCTGGGGCGCGGCTCGGGCGGAGCGGCTGACGCTGCGCACCACCCGCGACGACTGACCCGACGACTGGCCCGACGACTGCCCCGCGGCGGTCAGCCGGGCCCGGCCGTGCTCGCGCGCACCACGAGCTGCGGCTCGCACGTCACGAGCCGGTGCCGGTGGGCCTCGGCGCCCGTCACCAGCTCCTCCAGCAGGAGCTTCACCGCCTCCCGACCGACGGCCTCCCCCGGCTGCCGGACGGTCGACAGCGGGACGGCGGAGTCCCACGCGGCGCGGTTGTCGTCGTAGCCGATGATCGCGACGTCGTCAGGCACCCGCAGCGAGGACGACAGCAGCAGCGACTGCAGCACGCCCACGGCGAGCAGGTCCGCCGCGGCGACGACGGCGTCCGGGCGCTCGCGCGGGTCGCGCAGCACGAGGTCGTCGCCCACCCGCCGGCCGTCCTCGACCTGGACGTTCCCCGTCTGCTCCACCTCGAGCACCACGCCCGGGTGCTCGGCGACGGCGCGCTCGACCCCCAGCAGACGGTCCCGGACCGGCACGAGCTCGGTCGTGCCGGCGAACAGCAGCCGCCGGCGCCCCTGCTCGACGAGGTGCGTCGCGGCCAGGTACCCGCCCAGCTCGTTGTCCGGCACCACCGAGCAGACGTCCGAGTGGTCGCCCGGCGCGTCGACGACGACGAGCGGGACGCCCGGGGCCGAGCGGTGCAGGTCCTGCGTCGAGCCGTGGTTCGCCGCGACAAGGATGCCGGCCACGCGGTCCTCGACGAACAGGTCGACGTACGTGCGCTGCTTCTCCTCCGACATGTCGGAGTTCGCCAGCAGCAGGTTCAGGCCCGCCCGGCCGGCCTCCTCCTCGGCGCCCCGCGCGATGTCCAGGAAGTAGGAGTTCGCGAGGTCGATGATCACGAAGCCGAGCGTCGAGCTCCGCCCGGCCGCCAGCGAGCGCGCGACGCCGTTGCGGACGAACCCGAGCTCCTGGATCGCCGCCTCGACCCGGGCGCGGGTCGCGGGCGTGACGCGCACCGTGCCGTTGAGGACGTTCGACACCGTGCCCATCGACACACCGGCGGCGCGCGCCACGTCCGAGATGCTCGGGGACGAACGTCTCACCGGGGTCGTCGCTCCTCGGGCCGGCGGGTGGGGACGAGACGAGGTTACCCGCGCTCACACCGCGAGCTCGTCGACGGGCGGCACGAGGACGTCGCTCATGTCGCCCTCGCGCCACTCGGCCAGCAGGCGGTGGAACGCGACGGGGCCGGGGCTGTACGACGTCGGGGTCGCGCGCCGCGTGCCCTCGCCGTTGTAGTAGCCGGGGGTGCACTCGGCGAGGAAGGCCGAGTTGTCGACCGCGACGTCGAGGATCGTGTCGCACCACGTCTGCTCGGCCTCCGCCGTCGGCTCGACGTACCGCGCGCCGGTCTTGGCCGCGCGGGCGAGGACGGCGGCGAGATGCTCGGCCTGCTCGGTGAGGATGTGCACGAAGTTCACCGAGTTCGCGTTCTGCATCGCCCCGAGGTGGAACAGGTTCGGGAAGCCGTGGGAGAAGAAGCCGTGCAGGGTGCGCGGCCCGCGGCCCCAGGCCTCGAGCAGCGTGGTCCCGCCGCGCCCGTGCACCGGCATCGTGCCCGAGACGACGCCGGAGACGCCGACCTCGAACCCGGTCGCGAAGATCACGCGGTCGACCTCGTACTCCGCGTCCCCCACGACGACGGACGTCTCGGTCATGCGCGTGATGCCGCCGTGGTCGGCGGTGTCGGCCAGGGTGACGTCGTCCCGGTTGAAGGCCTGGAGGTACTGGTCGCTGAAGCCCGGGCGCTTGCACATGTACCGGTACCAGGGCTTGAGCGCCTCGGCCGTGGCCGGGTCGGCGACCACCTCGTCCACGCGCGCCCGGATCAGGTTCATCTTCGCGAAGTCGGCGAGCTCGTCGCGCCGCTCCCGCTCGGCGGGGTCGAGGGTCGTGTCGACGGCACCGGTGATCATCTGCCGCTGGAGCCGCGCGGTGGACGTCCAGCCGTCGCCGACCAGGTCCTCGGCGACATCCTCGCCCGAGAGGATCGCGAGGAAGTTCTCCATCCGCTCGCGCTGCCAGCCCGGCCGCAGCGAGGCGGCCCACGCGGGGTCGGTGGGCCGGTTGTCGCGCACGTCCACCGACGACGGCGTGCGCTGCATGACGTACAGGTGCGCCGCGTCGCGGGCCACGTGCGGGATCACCTGGAGCCCCGTGGCCCCGGTGCCGACCACGGCCACGCGCTTGTCCGCGAGCCCGGTCATCCCGCCGTCGGCGCTGCCGCCGGTGTAGCCGTAGTCCCACCGGCTGGTGTGGAACGTGTGCCCGCGGAAGTCCTCGATCCCGGGGATGCCGGGAAGCTTCGGCTGGGTCAGCGTGCCCGAGGAGACCACCACGTACCGGGCGCGCATCGCGTCGCCCCGGTCGGTGCGCACCAGCCACTCGGCGCCGTCCTCGTCCCAGGTGAGCTCCGTGACCCGGGTGTGGAAGAGGGCGTCGCGGTACAGGCCGTACTGCTCGGCGATCCGCACCGCGTGCCGCCGGATCTCCTCCCCGGGCGCGTAGCGCATCGTCGGGAGGTACCCCGTCTCCTCCAGCAGCGGCATGTACACCGACGCCTCGATGTCGCAGTGGATCCCCGGGTAGCGGTTCCAGTACCAGGTGCCGCCGAAGTCGCCGGCCTCGTCCATCATCCGGATCGACCCGAAGCCCGCCTCGCGCAGCCGGGCGCCCGTGAGCAGGCCGCCGAACCCGCCACCGACGACCAGCACCTCCACCCGGTCGGTCAGCGGGGCGCGCTCCGTGCGCTCGGTGTACGGGTCCTTCGCGTAGTAGCCGAACTCCCCCGCCGCCCGCCGGTACTGGGCGCTCCCGTCGGGGCGCAACCGGCGGTCGCGCTCGTGCCGGTACCGCTCGCGCAGGGCGTCGGGGTCGAGGGCGGCGATGCGGTCGGCAGGCGTCGTCGTGTCGGTCACGGAGGGCCTTTCGTCAGGAGAACGGTTCGCCAGGGCGACAGCCCTGCACCCACGAAACGTACATCAACGTACGTTTTGCGTCCGCCTCTGACGCCGTGTCGGTCCGTCGGTACCCTCGGCGCCATGGCCGAACCCGTCCGTCGCGACGCCGCGCGCAACCGCGACCTGCTGCTCGCGGCGGCCCGCCGCGTGCTCGCGGCCGAGGGCCCCGACGTCCCGCTCGAGCGGGTCGCGGCCGCCGCGGGCGTCAGCCGCACCACCCTGCACCGGCACTTCCCCAGCCGCGAGGCGCTGGCGTCGGCCGTGCTCGAGCAGAACGTCGCCGACCTGGAGACGCTCGCCACCGCCCTGGGCGACGCGGACGACGGCGTGGTCACGCTGCTCCATCACGCGCTGGACGTCCAGGTCGCCGCACCGTCGTTCGCGCTCGTCGCCCTCAGCGACTCCCCCGCCCTCGCCGACCTCGCGCGGCGCACCGCGGCGGCCTTCGCGCCGCTCCTCGCGCGTGGCCTCGCGGCCGGCGTCGTGCACCCCGGCGTGACGACGCAGCACCTCATGCTCGCCCTGCCGATGGCCATGTCCGCGCTCGCCCTCGAGCGGCGGGACCGTGGCGGCGCCCGCGGCACCCAGGCCCGGGAGATCGTGCACCGCGGCCTGTTCACCACGGCGGTCCCGGCGTCCTGACGTCACGGCCGGGGGTCGCGCGGCACCGGCGGGCCCCACCGGCGGGCTGGCGCGGCTACGCGGAGGCCAGGAGCGCGGTGCAGTGCTCGAGGAGGTCGAGGTTCCCGTCCACGACGTCGCGCTCGGTCATGTCGTAGCGCTCCTCGCCCGCCACCCCGACGTCCTCGATCGCGAGGCCCGCGGAGGTGCCGGACCGGACCATGCGTCGCACGGCGAGCGCGAAGCCGATCCCGGGCGGCAACGGCGGGAGCGCGCGGTGGGCCGCGTGGTAGGCGTACTGGACGTCGTCGCCGCCCCAGACGTTCGCGCCGCCCCCGCCGGTCGCCGCACCCACGGCGACCACCCGCCCGATGCCGTGGTCCACCAGGCCCGCCGCGAAGAGGTCGCCGCAGGAGTACGTGTTGGCGTCGACGACGGCGACGACCGGACCCCGGTACGCCCGCGCGGCACCGTTGCACAGGTCGGGGTCCGCGAGGGGCAGGTGCTGCGAGAACTCCTCGCCGAGGTCGAGGGCGGCGCGCAGGGAGCCCGCCCAGTCGGCGAGGTCGGCCCCGTTGCCGTCGGCCTCGGCGAGGTCGGCCATCGCCGGCGTCGCGCGGCACGCGAACCGCGCCGGCTCGACCCGCTCGTCGGTGAAGAGCTGGAACAGCCGCTCGGCCGCGTCGACGACGCCGCCAGGGTTGGAGCGGAGGTCGACGACGAGCCCGTTCTGCGGCAGCCGGCGCAGCAGCCGGGCGACCTCGTCGACGAACCGGCCGGGATGGCGCACGTCGAACGTCCAGATCCGCAGGTAGCCGAACGTGCCGTGCGACGTCGTCACCGGCCGGGCGGCGAGGGCGTCCGCGATGCTGGTGCGCAGCCACCCGGAGCCCTTCGCCCGGGGCTGCACGCCCCGCCGGTCGCCCTCCCACAGGTCGGTGGCGAAGAGCAGCTTGCGAGCGCGGCGGGCGGTTTCGCCGACGACGTCGATCCCGCGGCGCGTCCGGGTCGCGACCCGGTCGTCGGCGGTCGCGGCGGCCCCCGGGCGGATGGCGCGCCACTCGAACCTGGCGGTGCGGTCGGGGTCTCCCGCCGGGTCCTCGGGGTGGCGGAAGCCGACGTCGACCCACAGCTCGTCCGGCGGCGGCAGGAAGGCGAGCGGCCGCTGGGTGAGCGTCTCGAGGGCCCGCGCCCGGCGGGCGTCCGGCCGTCCCCCGGTGAGGGTGTCGGCGAACAGGTCGACCGCGCGGGTGAAGGGCACCGCGTTCCAGGTGGTGAGCCGGACCCCGGGGGCGAACGCCGGGTCGGGCACCTCGTCCGTCGTCTTCGTGACCAGGAACGTGGGCGACGTGTACGGACCGGACGACTCCACCAGGAACGGCAGCGCCGCGACGTACGGGTCGGCCCCGGGCACACCCACGAACAGCTGCGTGTGCTGGTCGCGCAGCCGGTTGACCACCCTGGTGAGCGCCCGCAGGAACCCGGCGCCGTCGAGCAGGGGGATCTCCCGGCGCAGGGCCGCGAGCGCCCGCAGCGGGTCATAGCCGTAGAGCGCCCGCTTCTGCCCGTAGTGCACGTAGACGTCGGTGAGCAGCGTGGTCCAGAGGTCGACCAGGTCGTGCTGCTGCGTCGCCGTGAGCGTCACCGGCTCCGGCCCGGGTTCGGCCCGGGACGGCACGACGTCGTCGAGGCGGCTTCCGGCGCGCGCGCGGAGGGCGGCCGGGCTCGGCGGCGTCACGACCCGAACCTCGCGCGCAGCGGGGCGAGGACCCCGTCCGGGATCGGCGCGGCGTCGAGGAGGTCGAAGTACGCCGCGTCGTGCTCCAGCGCCGGCACCGGCGGGATCCGCACGGTGCCCGGGTCCTTGGGCGGACCCGCACGACCCGTGCGGCGGGTGTCGGGCATGTCGAGGAAGAGCTCGAGCTCGGCGTCCGGCGCGAAGCGGGGCCCGGCGGAGGCGCGCGCCTGGGCGGTCGCGATGGCCTGCTGGGGGTCCTGCTGCACCTCCCGCAGCCTGTCCAGGACCGCGCGCCACGACCAGGCGCGCTGCGGGTCGGCCGGGTCGGGCAGCGCGACCCGGCGCCGTCGGCCCCCGACCGTGGCGGTGAAGGCGGGCGGCGCCGCGGCCGCCGTCATGAGGCCCGAGTCCCCGTAGCGGGGGACGCCGCCGACGACGACGAGGGCGACGTCCCGCTCGCGGGCGGCGACGACGCGCGTCCAGGCGTCCCCGCGCCCGCGGCCCCGCACGACCGTGACGTCCGCGAGCGCCCCCGGGACGAGGCGGCCGACGGCACGGTGCCAGCACCGCTCGAGGAGCGTGCCGGGGTTGCTGGTGACCATCTCGACGATCTGCGCGTCCGTGAGGTCGTAGCCGAGACGGTCGGCGGCGATGCGGGCCACCTTCATCTCGCCGAGGAGGTTCTTCGTGCCCGACGGGCCCCAGTCGCTGCCCAGGCACACGGTGACGCCGCGGGCGCGGGCGTCGTCCACGAGGGTCGTCTCCGCGTAGAGCAGCAGGTTGGACAGCGGCGACCAGACGACGCCGCCCGCCTCGGCGGGGTCCCACCGGGCCCACCCGTCGGCGTCCACCGCGCAGGCGTGCACGGCCAGCAGCGTGGGGAGCAGCCCGTCGGCGCGGTCGAGGTCCGTGTAGTCGGCCAGGACCCGGGAGCCGCGACGTCCCTCCGCGCAGTGGTAGATGAACCCGGAGCCGGCGGTCATGCGCCGGACGGCGGTGGTGAGCGCCTCGCCCGTCTTGGTGACCACCGAGGTGTAGATCAGGTCGTCCCGGCCGGTGCCGACGTCCTCGGCGTCGACGTTGCGCATCACGGTGCGATACCCGCGGTTGGCGGTGGGCCAGCCCTGCGCCGCGGTCGCTCCCCCGGCCATCGCGCGCACCTGCACGTACGCGAGCAGCGCCTCGGGACAGGCCTTCGCGTACACCCAGGCGGGCTCGGTGATCGACTCGGTGTAGGTGTCGGCGTCCGGCCAGTGCTTGTTGTGCAGCCAGGGCTCGGTGCGGCCGGGCTCGGTCCACAGCGGCAGCGCGTTGTAGGCCAGGTGGTTGTGCATGTCCACGAAGCCCGGCAGCACGGACGCGTCGCCGACGTCGACCTCGGTGGCGCGGGCGAAGCCGGCGACCCGCCGGCGACCGGTCGTGACGTCGACGACCGTGTCGCCGTCGATCCAGACCCGCCCGCGCGACGGGGGCTCCGACGCCCCCTGCGCCATCGTCGCGACGTTCCCGGTGATGACCAGCTGCGCCATGGCCGTCCCCCTGCCGTCGACCCCGGCGGGCGGGCGCCCGCACCGGGACTGTCGCCTCATTGTCGCCACGGTCAGCGGTGACCCACCGGCCCCGGGCACCGACTTCACCCGGTGGCGGGCGTGCGTGTCGCGCGCCCTGGGCGCTCCCTGTCGGTGAGGGAGGCGCCATGATCACCGATCCGTTCGACACCGGGCCGACCGGCCGGTTCCGGACCCTGTGCCGCACCTACCCGGACGACACGGTGTTCCGCGGCACCGACGGCTTCCGGTCGCTGTGGGGGCCGGTGTTCTACCGCGGACGCGCGAACGGCGCCGCCCGGCTGCTCGTCGTCGGGCAGGACCCGGCCCAGACCGAGGCGTTCACCCGGCGGATCCTGTCGGGACAGGCGGGACGGCGGGTGCAGGGCTTCGTCGAGAAGCTCGGGTTCACCTCCAGCTACCTCATGGTCAACGCGTTCCTGTACGGCATCTACAACCAGTCGATGGCGCTGCCGCACCTGAACGACCCGGAGGTCGTCGCCTACCGCCACCGGTGGTTCGCGGCGGCGCTCGCGCCCGGCCGCATCGAGGCGGTCGTGACCTTCGGCACCCCCGCCTTCGAGGCCTGGCGCACGTTCGTGACCTCCCCCGAGGGGGCCGGGGTGTCCGTGTTCCACCAGCGGGCCCTGCACCCGACGGCCGACAAGCCCGGCGGGCCCATCAGCCGCAAGGACCTGCTCGACAACTGGAACGTCGCGCTGGAACGGCTGCACGCGAGGGTCCAGGCGCCCGACGAGGTGCGACCGCTGATCCCCTACGGCGCCGACTTCACGCCGGACGAGCTGCCCGCCGTCCCGAGCCGCGACCTCCCGGCGGGCATCCCGGCCTGGATGCGCGACACCGACTTCTGGGCGGTGCTCGGCGACCCGCCGGGCACCGAGCGTGCCAACATCAGCGTCGAGGTGCCTTCCGCCTGACGACCGCCGCCCCTGCGCCGTCCGACGGTCCGCACTCCCGGCAGACCTGGCATGCTCTTCTCGACCCCCGTTCTCGGCCCCCCGTTCTCGGCCCCACCTGGAAGGACCGGCGTTGGACGGATCCGCACTGGCGCGCGTGTTCGCCGCGACCGCCGAGCGACGCCGCGCCGTCGCGGACCTGCTCGAGGCGTTGGACGAGTCGCAGCTCGCCGCGCCGAGCCTGTGCGCCGGCTGGGACGTCCGGACCGTCGGCGCGCACCTCGCCCAGACCGCGGCTCCCGGGGCTCTCGGAGAGTTCCTGCGGGACGTCGTCCGTGCCCGGGGCAGCATCCATCGCGCGAACGACACCGCTGCCCGGCGCGCCGGGCAGCGACCGGTCGCGGAAACCGTGATGCTGCTGCGCCGACGCGCCGAGAGCCGGTTCAGCCCGCCGATGACCGGCCCGCGAGCGCCCCTCACCGACCTCCTCGTCCACGAGGGCGACATGCGGCTCCCCCTGGGGCTCGGCCACGACCCGGACCCCGGGACGGTCCGCGTCGGGCTGGAGTTCGTCACGACGGGGCGTGCGGTCGGGTTCGCCCCGCGCGGCCGGCTGCGCGGGCTGCGCCTGGCGGCCACCGACCTCGACTGGGCCTGGGGCGAGGGCGCCGCGCTCACCGGGCGCGGCATCGACCTGCTGATGGGCGCGTGCGGCCGCTCCGCCGTCCTGCCCCGGCTCGACGGCGCGGGCCTCCCCCTCCTCGCGGGCCGGCTCTAGCCCCCACGAGCCGGATCCCGCACGAGCGGGGGCCGACGGCGACTCGCCCTCGCAGCCCCGTCGGCCTCAGTCGCGAGACCTCGCCATGAAGCGGGCGGCCCGCATGCCGAAGACGGTGGCGGGGCCGATCGTCGAGCCGGGACCCGGGTACGTGCGCCCCATGACCGACGCCGAGGCGTTGCCGGCGGCGAAGAGCCCGTCGATGACCGTCCCGTCCTCGCGCAGCGCCCGCCCGTCGGCGTCCGTCACGACGCCGCCCTTGGTCCCGAGGTCGCCGATGACCACGCGGTACGCCGTGAACGGCCCCTTCTCGATCGGGCCGAGGTTGGGGTTGGGGTGCACGAGCGGGTCGGAGTAGTAGCGGTCGTAGGCCGAGTTCCCCCGCCCGAAGTCGCCGTCGACGCCGGACCGCGCGAACCCGTTGAACCGCTGCACCGTGGCCCGGAACGTCGCAGGGTCGACGGAGATGGCAGCCGCCAGCTCCTCGAGCGTGCCCGCCTTGTGGACGATGCCGGCGGCCTTCATCGCCTTCGTGGCGCGCGGGTCCATCGCGAAGGTCTGCAGGTACCGGCGCGGGGCGCGGGAGTCGAAGACGAGCCAGTACGGCCCGTCCTTGTCGTGGTCGAGCATGTGGTGCCCGAGGTCGACGTACGACTCGGACTCGTTGGCGAACCGCGCGCCCTGCGCATCGACCATGATCGAGTACGGCATCGACCGTTCCCCGACGATGAACGCCGGCGTGCCACCGGGCGGTGCCTCGACCGAGGCGCCCCACCAGGCGTCGTCCATGAGCTCCAGCGCCGCGCCGGCCTCGCGCGCGATCTCGATCACCTGCCCGACGTTCCCCGGGTTGCCTGACGGGTTGCCGTCGATCCCGTGGTACTTCTGCCGCCAGTCGGGGTTCGACTCAAAGCCGCCCGCCGCGAGCATCACGCCGCGGCTCGCGCCTACCGTCACGACCTGCCCCTCGCGGCGCACCCGGACGCCGACAACCCGGGCGTCGTCGACCACGAGGTCCTCGAGCGGCGAGGACAGCCACAGCGGCACGTCGCGCTCCACCAGCAGCGCGCGACCGAACGACGTCATCAGCGCGTTCCCGATGCCCACCAGGCGCTTGCCGGTCACCAGGCCGCCCAGGGCGCGGAACACGAACCGGGCTCCCCGCACGAACCCGGACGGCGTCGACCACGCCCGGCCCAGCAGCCACACGTCGTCGGTCTTCGCCGGCAGCGGCACCGCGGAGCGCAGCGTGCCCCACCAGTCGCCGAGCGGCCGGGAGTCCAGCGGTTCGACCTCGATCGACCGCCCGATCTTCCCGCCCGGGAGCTCCGGGTAGTAGTCCGGGTAGTCCTTGCCACGCGCGAACCGCATCCCGTGGCGCTCGGCGGTCGTCACGAAGTCCGCGACCCCGTCCACGAACGCCTCCTTGCGCTCCCGGGAGGTCGAGCGGCCGACCTCCCCGACCGTCTCCTCCAGGTACGTGAGCGCCTCGTCGCGGGAGTCACCGGCGCCGGCACGCTCCATCAGCGGGTTGGCCGGCAGCCAGAGCCCGCCCCCGGACATCGCCGAGCTGCCGCCCCACTTCTCCGTGCCCTCGACGATCAGGACGCTGAGCCCCGCGTCCACGGCGCCCAGGGCGGTCGCGAAGCCCGCGGACCCGCTGCCCACCACCACGACGTCGTAGGTGTGGTCGAACCGGGGCTGGGACGGCACGGGCATGACGGCTCCTCTCATCCGGACACCACTGTCCGGTTCGCTGAGCACCGATGGTCCTGCACCGGAGGCCGGGCGTCAATGGGGTCAGGCGAAGCCCGACAGGCCGGGCACGGTCGCGCCGCGGCGTCGTCGCCGGGGATCACCTGGAAGGCGGGCACCACCGCGCCGTACGACGAAGGCCCCCTCACCGGCTTTCCGCCGGTCAGGGGGCCTTGCTCACGGGTGGGCGATACTGGGTTCGAACCAGTGACCTCTTCGGTGTGAACGAAGCGCGCTACCACTGCGCCAATCGCCCGGTGCGTGGACGATATTAGCCACAGATCGGGCGGCGGACCAAACCGGCGCCACGGGCACTCAGGGGTCGAGGCGCTCGCGGCAGTTGCGCTCGAACACCTCGCGCGCCGCGCGCGACACCTCGCCCACGGCGACGTCGGCGCCGTCCAGCCAGACGACGGGCTGCACGTTGCGCCCCGACGACGTGAGCGCGAGCTGCGCGCGCCCCTGCGTCACCTCGTCGAGCACCGTGAAGGGCAGTTCGCCCTCCTTCGCCTCGCGCACGGGCAGGCCCTCCTCCGCCGCCCACTCGAGCGTGAGGGCGCGGGTGATCCCGGCCAGGCAGCCCGAGTCGAGGGTGGGGGTGACCAGCTCGCCGTCGCGCTCCACGAAGACGTTGGAGCCGGTGCCCTCGCACAGGTCGCCGACGGTGTTGGGCAGGATCGACTCGTCGCCGCCCTTGCTCACGGCGTCCGCGAGCGCCACGACGTTCTCCGCGTAGGACGTCGTCTTGAGCCCGGCGACGGCGGACCGCTCGTTGCGCGGCCACGGCGACCTCGCGGACCGCGACGTCGGCGCCATCGCGGACTGCTGCGCCGCCACGACGACGGTCTGCGGCGCGTCGACGCGACCGGAGCCGAGCGGGCCGACACCGGCCGTGACGGTGATGCGGAGCCGGCCGTCGAACGCGCCGTCCAGGCGACCGGCCTCGGCCAGCGCGGCCGCGACGCCGTCGCGCACCTTCTGCTCGTCGGGGGCGGCGAGGCCGAGCCCGGTCGCGGAGCGCGCGAGTCGTCGCAGGTGCCGCGTCAGCGCGAACGCCCGACCGTCGAAGACCGTGCAGGTCTCGAAGACCCCGTCCCCGACCGTGATGCCGTGGTCGACGGCGCTCAGCGCGGCCTCCCCCTGCCCGACCAGACGGCCCTCCGCCCAGATCACCAGACTCATGGGGCCAGTGTGCCCGACTTCACGCCCGGACGGCGTCGCCCCGGGCGTTCGAGTTCACCCCCGGTTCACCCCGACCGTTCGTAGCGGCGGCACCACGGCCGACTCACCATCAGAGAACGGGCCGCGACGGTACGGCCCTCGCACGATCGAGGTGATCGGCATGAGACAGGTGTTTCGCGTGCTCGCGTACGTCGTCGCGGCGGGGGTCGTCGTCCAGGCGGCCGTCATGGTCTACGCCGTCGCCGGGCTGGGACTCTTCATCGACGAGGGCGGGGTGCTGGACCAGGCTGCCATGGAGCAGTCCATGTCCGGGGAGTCCCTGTTCCCCGAGGAGATCGGGCTGATGCTCCACGGGATGACGGGCACCATGATCCTGCCGGCCATCGCCCTGCTGACCTTCGTCGCGTCGTTCTTCGCCGGCGTGCGCGGCGCCTGGCGCTGGGGCCTCGCGATCCTCCTCCTCGTGGCGCTCCAGGTCACGCTCGGCCTCGCGGGGCACAGCGTCCCGTTCCTCGGTGGCCTGCACGGGGTCAACGCCCTGCTGCTCTTCGGCGTCTCCCTGTACACCGGCTGGCGCGTGGCAGCGCGCGACCGGGCCGAGCAGGCGGCAGCCGCGACCGCGACGCCGGGGCTGGCCGCCGGCGGCGTCACGCCCTGACCCGCCGACATGGCGGCCGACCGTTCCCCGGTCCTGCGGCGCGTCGTCGCCGGGCTGGCGGCGGCGGCCGTCCTGGTGTCCCTCCTGCTGCTCTGGCAGACCAGCAGGGCACCGGGCCGGTTCTCCGTCACCGAGACGGGGTCGTTCGAGCGCGGCAGCGGGCCGCGCGTCACGACGCTCGAGGGTCACTCCGGCCACGGCGGCGGGAGCGCCGCGGCCGCCACGAGCGTCGACACGCTGGTGGCGCCGACCGGCCCGGCCGACGTGGCCCTCACGTTCACCGCGCGCGCCGAGCGCGTGGAGCTGGCGCCCGGCACGACGACGGACGCGTACACCGTGAACGGGACGACGCCGGGCCCGACGCTGCGCGCCGTGCAGGGCGACCTCGTCGAGGTGACGTTCGTCAACGAGAGCGTGCCGGGAGGCGCCACGCTGCACTGGCACGGGATCGACGTGCCGAACGCCGCGGACGGCGTCGCCGGCGTCACCCAGGACGCCGTCCCCGTCGGCGGCTCGCACACGTACCGGTTCGTCGCCTCCGACGCCGGAACGTACTGGTACCACTCCCACCAGGTCTCGCACGAGCAGGTGCGCAAGGGGCTGCTCGGGGCGGTGGTCGTGGCCCCGGCCCGGGACGCCCGGCCGGCCGGCGGGCGGGAGGTCGCGCGCCTCCTGGAGGATGCCGTCGACGTCCCCGCGCTGGTGCACCGGTACGGGGCGCGGCGCACGGTCCAGGGCGCGACCGGGGACCTGCCCGTCGACGTCCCGCCGGGGACGGCGGCGCGCGTCCGGGTGATCAACAGCGACAACGGCGTCCTGCCCGTCTGGGTGGGCGGGGTGCCGTTCCGCCTCCTCGCCGTCGACGGCACCGACGTGCACGACCCGCCCGAGGTCCGTGATCGTGCGGTGGTGGTCCCGGCCGGCGGGCGCGCGGACCTGCTCGTCGTGGCGCCGGACGACGGCTCGGCGGCGCGCGTCGAGCTGGGCGGTGCCTCCGCCGTCGTCGTGGGCCCCGACGGCGCGGCGTCCTCCCCGACGCGGCGCCCGACGGCGACCCTCGACCTGCTCGGCTATGGGACGCCGGCGCCGCTCGGCCTGGACCCGGACGCGGCGGACCGTTCGTTCGACTACGTCATCGGCAGGGCGCCGGGCTTCCTCGACGGGAGGCCGGGCATGCACTGGACGGTGAACGGGCACACCTACCCGGACGTGCCGATGTTCGAGGTCGGCCAGGGCGACGTCGTGCGCATGCGGATCGACAACCGCAGCGGGACGCCGCACCCGATGCACCTGCACGGCCACCACGTCGTCGTGCTGTCCCGCGACGGCGTGGCCGCGAGCGGCAGCCCGTGGTGGACCGACTCCCTCGAGGTGGCCGACGGCGAGGTCTACGACGTCGCGTTCGTCGCGGACAACCCGGGGATCTGGATGGACCACTGCCACAACCTGCCCCACGCCACCGAGGGCCTCGTGGCGCACCTGATGTACGCGGGGGTCACGACGCCGTACCTGCTGGGGCACGCCACCGGCAACGTCCCCGAGTGACGTGCCCGTGACGGCGTCTCAGCGCCGCAGCACCAGGTGCGTCACCTCCGGCGTGACGCGCGCGGACACGATGCGCAGGTCGTGCGTCCCCACGCCCTCGAACAGGCGCACCCCCTCGACGTCGAGCACCACGGGCCCGACGTGCAGCCGCAGCTCGTCGATGAGGTCCGCGGCGAGGAACTGGTTGACGGTCGTCGCCCCGCCGGCCACGGACACGTTCCGCTCGCCGGCCGCATCACGTGCCCGGGCGAGGGCCTCCTGCGGCCCACCGGTCACGAAGTGGAACGTGGTGCCGCCCTCCATCTCGATCGGGTCGCGCTCGTGGTGCGTGAGCACGAAGACGGGCGCGTGGTACGGCGGGTCCTCGCCCCACCAGCCGCGCCAGCCGAGGTCCCACTCCCCGCGCCCGGGGGTGAACATGTTCCGCCCCATGACGAACGCGCCCGCCGCGGTGATCGCGTCGAGCTCCGCGCGGTGGTCGTCCGGGTTGTCGAACATCCACGCGTGCATGATCCGTTCGCCGTCGCCGACACCGTCGCCGAAGGGCTGGTCGAGGGACTGGTTCACGCCCGCCGAGATGCCGTCCAGGGAGATACCGAGGTCGCAGGTCACCTGTGTCATGCACGGGAGACGGCGCCGGACGCGGAGACTCATCGGTGCGAAGAGTCATCGGTGCGGAGACTCGACGGGGTCCGGAGACCCGTCGGCGCGGCGGCTCACCCCTCCGACGACGCGAGCCCGACCAGCCGGTCCGCCTTGAGCTCGGTCTCGTCCCACTCGCGCGCGGGGTCGCTCCCCCACGTGATCCCGGCGCCGGTGCCGAACCGCAGGACGCCGCCGCCGGGGGCGTCCTCCCACCAGAAGGTACGGATCCCGACGGCGAGCTCGGCCCGCCCGGCGTCGCCGTCGACCCAACCCACCGCGCCGCAGTAGGGACCGCGGGCCGTCGGCTCGAGCTCGGCGATCAGCCGCAGCGCGGACGACTTGGGCGCCCCCGACACCGATCCCGGCGGGAACGTGGCCTCGAGCGCCCGCGCCCAGCGTCCCGGAGCGTCGGCGAGCAGCTCGCCGCGCACGCGCGACACCAGGTGGACCAGGCCGGGGTGCTCCTCGACGGCCAGCAGGTCGGAGACCTCGACCGTGCCCGGGCGGCAGACGCGCTGCAGGTCGTTGCGCACCAGGTCGGTGATCATCACGTTCTCGGCGCGGTCCTTGGCCGTGAGCCCGGACGGCGTACGCGCGGTGCCCTTGATGGGGCCCGAGGCGAGCGACGCGGCCCCGCCGGCAGCGCCGGCCGGGACGTCGAGGGACAGGTACAGCTCGGGCGAGGCGCTCACGACCCACACCGGGTCGAGGCCGCTCGCCGCGGGCACGTGCACCGCGGCCGCGTACGGGGCGGGGTTGCCGGCGGCCAGCCGCGCGGCAAGAGCCGCGGCATCGGGCTCGACGATGTCCCGTCGGGCATCGCCCGACGAGATGCCCGACGAGGTGCCCGACGGGGCGTCCGACGCGGCCAGCGGGGCCGAGAGCACCCGGCACACGTTGACCTGGTAGACGTCGCCGCGCCGTACCCGTTCGCGGACCGTCGCCACGGCTCGGACGTACGCGTCCCGGTCGAGGGAGCTGGTCCATGCCGACGGAGAGGGGCCGCACCAGCGCCCTCCGTCACCCCCCGCCGCCGGAGCAGGGCCCACGTCGGCGAACCGCCAGGCACGGGCCCGACCGCCCGGCCGCGTGACGCCGTCGCGCCCCAGGTCGGCCTCGAAGTCGGCGACGACGAACCACAGCCCCGAGTCGAGCCGTTCCGGCTGCTCGGAGAGATCGACGCACTCGACGGCGCGCGACGCGCGGCGCCCGGCGAACGTGGCCCAGGAGGTCGGATCGTGCACACGAGCACGCTAGTGGGTCCTGCGCGGACACCCCGGCGGAGGCGATTGGACGGACCGCCAGGGGTCCACTAATGTTTGGGGCGCGCCAGAACGGCGGGCACCGCAGGGTGTCCTGGTTCCTGGTCGCGCGGATGTGGCTCAGTTGGTAGAGCATCACCTTGCCAAGGTGAGGGTCGCGGGTTCGAGTCCCGTCATCCGCTCGGAGGCCCACTCTCTGATCGACTCACGATGAGCGTCGGGAGAGCACGTCTCAAGGTGGGTTGGCCGAGAGGCGAGGCAGCGGCCTGCAAAGCCGTATACACGGGTTCGAATCCCGTACCCACCTCGCAGCACGGGCGATTGGCGCAGCGGTAGCGCGCTTCCCTGACACGGAAGAGGTCACTGGTTCGATCCCAGTATCGCCCACCAGCATCACGAAGCCCCGACCGGGTCACCGGTCGGGGTTTCGTCGTTCTCGGGCCACGACCGGGCTTCCTGACGCGCCGTCGACGGCCGGAGGACGGCAGCGTCGCAGGTCACACGGTCGCGATTGGACCAGCGAGCCGAAGGTCGAGTAATGTTCCTCAGGCGCCGGGAGGCCAGGACAGCAGTCCTGAACGACCCGGTCGCGCGGATGTGGCTCAGTTGGTAGAGCATCACCTTGCCAAGGTGAGGGTCGCGGGTTCGAGTCCCGTCATCCGCTCCGAGCTCTGCATTTCCCTCTCGGGGGAGCGCAGCAGCCGCAAGGGCGATTGGCGCAGCGGTAGCGCGCTTCCCTGACACGGAAGAGGTCACTGGTTCGATCCCAGTATCGCCCACCAGAACGAGGCCGTCCCGGTTCGCCCGGGGCGGCCTTTCGCGTTCCTCCCCCACGGGTCCGCTCGCCGCCGGGTGTCGCCCTCGTCACCCCCGCGGCGTAGCGTCGAGACCATGTGCCGCAACATCACGACCCTGCGGGGGCTCGAGCCGCCCGCCACCGACGAGGAGATCAGGGCCGCCGCGGAGCAGTTCGTCCGCAAGGTGACGGGCGTCCAGCGCTCGGCGAGCGCGGCCACCCGTGAGCCGTGCGAGCAGGCCACCGCGGAGATCGCGGAGATCGTCACCCGCCTGCTCGGCGAGCTCCCCGAGCGTCGGCAGCCGCCGAAGACCGTGCCGCCGCTGCGCCGCGAGGAGGTGCAGGCGCGCATCGCCGCGCGGCAGGCCGCGCGCGAGGAGCACGAGCGGATGCACGAGCTCGGGATCGCCCACACGCACTAGGCTCGCCCGCGTGGATCAGCCCTTCCCCGCACCCGTCGACGAGGCCCTCGTCGACGAACCGCCGACCGCGCCCGACCCGGTCTCCGCGACGATGCACCGCGCCAAGGCGCACGCCCGGGCGTCGCACGTCACGGTGGGACAGGTCCGGCACGGCCACGGCGGCGCCGTGGAGATCGACTGCTCGTGCGGGATGGTCCTCACCAACGGGCCGGACTGGTCCCTCGACGAGCACATCCGGCTGCACCGCGCCGAGGCGCGCTACGTCGCCCTGAGCCGCGTCGCCCCCGCCGGGATGCCGCGACTGGTCCCCGTGGGCACGGACCGGCTCCCCCGCTGACGCCACGCGCCGTCGGGGTCGACGTCGACGCTCAGGATCACGTCACGGGGTCAGAGCTCGTCCGGGTCGTCCCAGGAGACTCCGCTCGAGGCGCCTTCGATGGGGCCGAGCTCCGCCGCGGAGAGCGACGCCGGCGCCTTTGCCGCGTCACCCCCGGACCTGGCGTCCCGGTCTCGATCGTCCAGCGGGCGCCGCCGGGGTGCCAGCCTGGCCTGCGAGGCGATCGACTCGTCCAACCTGTCCACCGGCACCGTGGGTCGGGTGCCTGTGCCATCCGTGCTCATGGCCAAGGTCTAGCAGCCGGCGGGTTGCCGCGCCCGCGCTTGGCACACTATTTAGTCGCCCAGGCCCCGGGGCAGCACGTCCTGGACGAGTTCCGGACGACGGCCGGACGGTCGCTGCGCGCCACCGTCGCCCGCAGCATCCGGCACCTGGACGCGAGGCCGCGAAGGTTGCCCCTGGTGGCTAGAGTGGCCGCCGTGACCGCTGCCGATGCAGGCCTCGCCGACAGGGCGGCACCCGGAACCCCGCCACCGCTCCCCGGGATGCGCGAGCGGTGGCCGGGGCCCCGCCCCCTGCTGTGGGCGCCGCGGGCCCACACCGTCGAGGTCGTGCTGCCGGCGTCCGGCTCCCGTCTCCCCCTCCGCCTCGTCGGCGCCCACGAGCCCGGGTACTGGCGCGCTGACGCCGAGCTCCCGCCGGGCACCGACTACCTCTTCTCGGTCGACGGCGGACCGCCCGTGCCGGACCCCTGCAGCACCTGGCTGCCGTGCGGCGTCCACGGCGCGTCGCGCGTGCTGGACCAGGAGTTCGCCTGGACGGACGGCGCCTGGCGGGGCGCAGACCTCGACGCCGGCGCGCTGCTGCGCGTCGACCTCCCCACGTTCACCGCGGCCGGCACGCTCGACGCCGCCGCCGACCTCCTGGAGGACGTCGCCGCGACGGGCGTCGTGGGGGTCGAGCTCTCCCCCGTCGCCGCGTACGACCCCGAGCGCGGCCCAGCCGCCGGCGTCCGGCTGTTCGCCGTGCACGAGCCGCTCGGCGGCCCCGGCGCGCTCCACCGGTTCGTCGACCGCGCGCACCGCTGCGGGCTCGCCGTCGTCCTGGACGCCCCCCACCGGTGGGCCGTCGCCGACGACCTGGGCCTGCACGCCTTCGGCCCCTACGCCACCGGCTCACGGATCGGGCCGCGCACGGGAGCCCGGCCCGGCCCGCCCGGCTCCGACAGCCCGCGGATCAACCTCGACGGCAGCGGGAGCCGCGGTCCGCGTGACTTCCTCGTGGCCGACGCCGAGCGCTGGCTGCGCGACTTCCACGTGGACGGCCTGCTGCTCGACGTCGAGGCGCTCGTGGACCGCTCGGCGGTGCCGTTCCTCGGGGAGCTCGCGGAGGACGTGCACCACCTCGGCGAGCAGCTCGGCCGCCGGCTCCACCTCCTCGTCGACGGGCCGGGGCGCAGCGACCGGCTCACCACCGTCGTGCACCACATCCTCGCGGCGCCGGGCGACGCCGATCCCGTCCAGGACCTGCGCCGGCTCGCGCACGAGGTGTTCCCCCCGACGACGGCCCCGTGGCGTCCGCCGAGCCTGCGCCGGGCGCACCGCGCCACGCAGCGGGCCTCCGCGGTGCTCGTGCGCGACCTCACGCGGCTGCCCGCCGCCAACCGCTCCGTCCCGTGGACGCCCGACGCGGGCGACGCCTACCGGGAGGCCCCGGGCGTGACCGACGACGACCGGGCCTGTCTGCTGACGTTCGCGATCCTCGCGGGGACGCCACCGGTGCTCGACACGGAGCACGTGCCGGTGCCCGCGCGGGACGACCGGGCACGGCGCCTCGTGGACTGGACCCGGAGGCTGGTGGCGTTGCGCCCCGCCGCGTCGGCGGACCGCGACCTGCCCGTGGAGGTGCGGACCGCGGGGACGTCGCTCGTCGGTCGCCGGGGCCGCACCGCCGTCGCCCTCGTCACCGGCACGGAACCGGCGGACGTGGACGTCTCGTCGCTCCCGGCCGACATGAAGGTCGTGGCCGCCTGGGACCCGGAGGGGACCACCCTGGCGGACGGCGTACTGCGGATCCCGCCCCGTGCCCCCGCCGTGCTGCACTCCGGCCCCGTCGAGCCGTAGCCTCCACGGCTCGCCGCGGGCGGGCCTCACGCCGTCAGGCGTCGGCCTTCCTCCGCGAGGGCCCCGAGACGCGACAGCGCCCGGAAGTACTTCTTGCGGTAACCCCCGCGCAGCATCTCCTCGGAGAACAGGTGCTGTGCACCGTCACCGGAGAGGAGCACGGGCACGTCGCGGTCGTACAGGCGGTCGACGAGGACCACGAGCCGCAGGGCCACCTCCTGCCGCTGCACGGGCCGCACGCCGGTGAGCGCCACCAGCTCCACGCCGTCGAGCAGGGCGCCGTACCGGCTCGGGTGGACGGTCGCGAGGTGCGCGAGCAGCCCGTCGAACTCGTCGAGGACCGCACCCGGACGCCCGGCGGCCGCGCGCTCCACGACGTCGGCCGGGATCGGGGCCGCCTCGGTCACGACGGCGCGGTGGCGGTAGTCCTCGCCGTCGACGCGCAGCACCTCGAAGCGCGACGAGAGCGCCTGGATCTCGCGCAGGAAGTCCTCGGCCGCGAAGCGGCCCTCGCCCAGCGCCTCGGGCAGCGTGTTCGACGTCGCGGCGAGGGCGACGTCGCGGTCCGCGAGCTCGCGCAGCAGGCGCGACATCAGCACCGTGTCGCCGGGGTCGTCGAGCTCGAACTCGTCGATGCAGACCAGACGGCGCGTGGCGAGCGCCTCGACCGTCGGCAGGAAGCCCAGCGCCCCCACGAGGTTCGTGTACTCGACGAACGTGCCGTATGCGACCGCCCCCTCGCCCACGGCCGCCGTGACCTCGTGGGCCAGCGAGGTGAGCAGGTGCGTCTTGCCGACGCCGAAGCCGCCGTCCATGTACACGGCGGGCACCGCCCGACGTCGCCCGAACAGCGCCTTCAGCCCCGACGACCGCGGCGCGGCGATCTCGCGCGCGACCTCCTGCAGCCGGGCCGGCACCGTCGTCTGGCTCGGGTGGGCGGGGTCGGCCCGGTAGGTGGAGAAACGTGCCTGGGCGAAGTGGCGCGGCGGCACGAGGTCGGCGAGCAGCCGGTCCGGGGAGACCGTCGGACGCACCGCCGACAGGGACGGCACCGCGCCGTCGTGCGCGGGGGGCGTCGCGCCCGCGTCGGCGCCCGGGCCCGTACCCGTGCCCTGGTCCTGGTCCTGGTCCTGGTCCTGGTCCTCGTCCTGCGTGAGCGTCACGACCGTCAAGGCTACGCCGCGTCAGTACGCTGGCCGCTGTGAGATCTGCCACGACGCCGCTCGACCTGCTCGTCCCGGCACCGGAGCACCTGCCCCCCGACCCGACCGAGCACCGCCTCCGTGCGCTGTACGACGAGGGCACCGGGTCCGGCAGGTGGCTGCGGGCCAACTTCGTCAGCACGGTCGACGGCGGCGCGTGGGGCCCGGACCACCTGTCCGGCTCGATCAACGACGACGCGGACTGGCGCGCGTTCCGTGTCCTGCGTGCCGCGGCCGACGTCGTGCTCGTCGGTGCGGGCACGGCCCGCCACGAGGGCTACACGGCGCTCGACCGGCCGCAGGGCCTTCCCACGACGGGCGACCGACCCCTCGAGCTCGCGCTCGTCACGCGCTCCGGCCGGGTGCCGCAGCAGCTCGCCGACGGCGACCGGCCGCCGCTCGTCCTCACCGGCGCGGCGGGCGCGCGGACGGCGAGCCGGATGGTCCCCGCCGACCGGGTGCTCGCGGTGGCGTCGGCGGACGACCCCGACGAGGTGGACCTGCGTGCCGGTCTCGCGGCCCTGGCCGACCGAGGGCTGCACCGCGTCCTGTGCGAGGGCGGCCCGACGCTGCTCGCCGCCATGCTCGCGGACGACCTGGTCGACGAGCTGTGCGTCACGACCAGCCCGTGCCTCGTCGGGCCGGGCCCCTCCCGCATCGTGGCCGCCTCCCCCGCCGGGTCCCCCGGCGAGGGGCCGCGCCCGGCCGGGATCCCGGCGCGGCCGGCCACGCCCGCCCGCCTCACGCACCTGCTGCACGCGCCGGGCTCCGGCACGCTGCTGGCGCGCTGGCTCCTGCGCTGAGCCCGGTCCCAGGAGCCCCGTGGCGAGGCGCGCGTCACGTCCCGCCCCGCGCCGGCCCGCTGGCCTCGCATCCACGGCCCCGGGTGGCTACGGTGCTGGCATGCCGACGACCGTCGTCCTCACCGAGGACGCCCTCACCGACGCCGACGTGGCGCACATCCTGTCCCTGCACGACGAGCAGGCCGAGCGCTACCGCGTGCTCGTCCCCTCGGACACCGACCGCAACGTGGTCGCCGCGATCATCGACCACCTGTGGGTGGGCGAGCTGCGCGAGGCCGGCCAGGACCTCGTGGGCAAGGAGCCCACGCCCGAGCAGGCGAAGGTGACCGCCGCCGAGCGCCTCGAGCGGTCGCTCGCGGCGCTGCGGGCGGCCGGAGCCACCGCCGAGGGCACGGTGACCGAGGAGGACCCGCTGCCCGCGCTGAGCGCCGCCGTCGAGGCCCAGGGCGGCCCGGACGGCGTGGACGACGTGGTCGTCGTGACATACCCCCACGTCGTCGCGGACACCTTCCGCTCCGACTGGGCGTCGCGCGCCCGCGAGCTCCTGCAGGTCCCCGTGCTGCACCTGTACGCCGGCACCAGCGAGATCGGCGACTGAGCCCGGTCCCCGAGACCCCCTGGCACGCGCGAGGGCCCCGTCCGGCGGACGGGGCCCTCGTGCGTGGCGCTGGGGTCGTGCGGTGCGGGATCAGCGCACGCGGTGGCCCGCCCCGGTGATCGTCGCGCGCACCAGCTCGTCCATGGAGTCGAGGAAGGGCTCCTCGTCCAGCAGGTCGTGGTCGACCGCGGCGACGGACAGCTCGGTGCAGCCGAGCACGACGACGGACGCGCCGCGCTCCACGAGCCGGGCCGCCACCCCGCGCAGGGCGTCGGGGTCGGCCGGCCGGCCGGCCTTGACCTGGTCGTAGATCACCGTGCTGACGACGTCCTGGTCGGCGGCGTCGGGGACGACGACGTCGACCCCGTGGGCGGCGAACGCGTCGTCGTACACCTTCGACGCGACCGTCCCCGCCGTGGCCAGCAGGCCGACGCGCCCCAGGCCGGGCACCCGCGCACGCGCCGCCGCGACCGTCACGTCGATGATCGAGACGAACGGCACGGTGACCGCGTCCAGCACCTGCTGGGTGAAGTAGTGCGCGGTGTTGCAGGGCATGACGAGGAACTGCACGCCGAAGTCCTGCAGGCGCCGGGCGTCCCGCGCGAGCACGGGTCCCGGGTCGGCGGGCGACCGGCCGAGCACGAAGTCCGTGCGGTCCGGGATCGTCGCGTGGTTGAGCACGACGAGGTCCACGTGGTCCTGGTCGCGCTCGGCGTCGGTGCGCTGCACCACCCGCTGCAGGAAGTACGCGGTGGCCAGCGGGCCCACGCCCCCGATGACGCCGACGGGCCGGTCCTCGACCGTCCCGTCGGCGTCACCGGCGCCGTGCTCGACCTCGGTGGTCACGCGCCCTCCCGCGCGCCCTGCGGCGCGGCCGGCCCGGTCCAGGCGAGGGCCCGCGACTGCGCCACCGGGTAGTGCCGGGCGTACTTGCGGTACTGGTTGAGCTGCGCCACCAGCAGGTAGGCGACCCGGCGCGGGTCCCACTCCTTGCGGTACCAGAGCGGGTTGGACGCCCGCCGGGTCAGCTGCAGGCGCCGTGTGCGGGTCCGGGTCCCCGGGTCGGCGACGTACCGGCGCAGCAGGGTGCCGGGCAGCACCGTGTACAGGTGCTCGGTGGTGACCTCGCCGTCGCCGGAGAGCGGGACGTCGGCACCGAGCACCGCGCGCGGGTCGGGGTCGAGGCCGCGCAGGTGCTCGTGCACGTAGAACTTCACCGGGTTCGCGCCCGTCGACGTGACGTAGTAGTTCGAGCGGCCCAGGCGCGGGTTGAGCTCGAAGAACACGTACCGCCCGTCGCGCGGGTCGTACTTGAGGTCGAAGTTCGCGACGCCGGTCCAGCCGACGTGCTCGAGCAGCCGGCGCGCCTGCTCCACGACCTCGGGCTGGGTGCCCGTGACGATCGCGGCCGGGTTGCCGAGCGCGCCCGGCGCGTGCTCCTCCAGCAGCACGTGCCCGAAGGAGGAGAACCGCACCTTGCCCTGGGCGTCGCTGTAGCAGGTGAGGATCCGCATGCCGGAGTCGTCCCCCGGGATGTAGTCCTGCACGACGAACGAGCCGACGTACCCGGCGTCCTTCACGCGGCCGAGCAGGTCGAGCAGCTCGGCGCGCGTGTCCACGAGGAAGACCTTCTTCTTCCCGGCGAACTCGACGTCGTGGTAGGCCGCCGTGCTGGCCGCCTTCGCGATCACCGGGAACGTCAGCCCGCCGGTGTCCGGCTCGGTGCCCGACGCGACGTCGTGCACGACCGTCGTCGGGTGCGCGAGGCCGAGCTCGGCGCACAGGGCACCGAACTCCTCCTTGTCGGTGAGCCGCAGCAGCAGCTCCTCGCCCACGTAGGGCACCAGGTAGCGGTCCTCCAGGCGGTCGCGGTGCTGCACCAGCATCCGCACGAGCCAGTCGGCCGAGCCCACGACGACCAGGTCGGCGTCGGTGTGCTCGTCGGCGATACGACGCAGGCGCGCCACGATCGCCTCGGGGTCGTCGATCTGCGGCTCGGCCACGTGCGTGAGGATGCGCGAGTGCCGCACCAGGCCCGTGGAAGCGCCGGACACGACCACGGACCGCACGCCGTACGCCTCGTGGAACGCGCGGGCCAGGCTGTACGCGCCGATGTCGCCGCCCAGGACGACGGGCTGCAGCCGCCGCTGCGGGGTCTGCGTCACGATGCCTCCTTCGTCGCGGCGCCGCCGGTCGACGTGCCGGCCGGTGCCCCGGCCGCCGTGTTCGCCGCGTAGTTCCGGCGCAGCGCCTCCAGCGGGTAGAACTGCCGGTACTTGCGCACGTGGTTGAGCATCGCCGTGAGCACGTACAGCCGGCGGCGCGGCGACGCGTCGGCCTTGTAGCGCAGCGGGTGCACGGTGCGGCCCGAGCGCTGCAGCCGCACGACGCGGGCGTGCAGCTCCGGGTCCAGCACGTACGAGCGCAGCAGGCGCTTCGGCACGACGGAGTACAGCACCTCGCGGTCGGCCGTCACCGGCTCGCGGCGCACGCCGTGCACGACGTCGTCCACCAGGGCCTCGGTCGGGTTCTGCCCGCCCGCGGTGAGGTAGTAGTTGTTCCGCCCGATGCGCGGGTTCTGCTCGAAGAACTTGAACACGCCGTCGCGCGGGTCGAGCTTGACGTCGAAGTTCGCGAACCCGCGCCAGCCCGTGTGCTCGAGGATCCGCTGGGCGGCGTCGAGGATCTCGGCGATCGGCTCGACGATCATCGCCGACGGGTTGCCCCGGGCGGCCGGCGTGCGCTCCTCCAGGAGCACCTGCGCCGAGGAGCGCAGCGTGACCCGCCCGCTCGTGTCGGCGTACGCCGTGACCGACCGCATGCGGGTGTCGTCGCCGGGGATGTTCTCCTGCACGAGGAAGCGGCCGCGGAAGCCCGCCTCGCGCAGCGAGATCATCAGCCGGTCCAGCTCGGCCGGCGTCGCGATCTCGTAGATCTTCTTCTTCCCCGCGAACTGCACGTCGTGGTAGTCGGCGCTGCTCGCGGGCTTGGCGATGACCGGGAAGTCGAAGCCGACCGGCAGCGGCTCCCAGCCGGGCTCGGCCGCGCGGGCGAAGTCCTGGATGACGGTGGCCGGCGTCGGGATCCCGAGCTCGGCGCACACCTCCTGGAACTCCGCCTTGTCGGAGATCCGGTCGATGAGCGCGGCGTCCGCGAACGGCACCACGTACCCCGCGGCCTCGAGCTCCCCGCGGTGGTGCACGAGCACGCGCACCACCCAGTCCATGTTGGTGAGGAGCACGAGCGCGCGACCGGGGGCCGCCAGGCGGCCCGCCACGTCCTGGAGCGCCGCGACGATCTGCTCGGGCGCGGTGCCGGACAGCTCGGTGTCGATGATCTGCGAGTGCGCGATCGGGCCCGGTTCCGCGAAGGCGACGACGGTGGTGCGCACGCCGTAGCGCTCGTGGAACGAGCGGGCGAGCGCGTACACCCCGATGTCCGACCCGACGATGACGGGCTGGAACCCGGGGCCGGTCTCGGTGCTGGTGGTGCTCACGGGTGCGCTCATGCCTCCTGCTCGGAGCGGTCGGCCGACCACTCGGTGTGGAAGGTGCCCTCGCGATCGGTGCGGCGGTAGGTGTGCGCCCCGAAGAAGTCGCGCTGCGCCTGGATGAGCGCGGCGGGCAGGCGCTCGGCCCGCACGCCGTCGTAGTAGGCCAGCGACGAGGAGAACGCCGGCGTGGGCACCCCGTTGAGGGCGGCCTGCGACACGACTCGGCGCCAGGCGGCGAGGCCGTTGCCGACGGCGTTCGTGAAGTACTCGTCCGCGAGCAGCAGCGGCAGCGCCGCGTCGCGCTCGTACGCCTCGGTGATGCGGTTGAGGAAGCGCGCGCGGATGATGCAGCCGCCGCGCCAGATGCGGGCCATCGCGCCGCGGTCGATGTCCCAGCCGTACTCGGCGGAGGCGGCGGCGATCTGGTCGAAGCCCTGGCTGTACGCGACGACCTTCGACGCGTACAGCGCGAGGCGCACGTCCTCGATGAAGGCGTCGCGGTCGGCGATCTCCCAGGTGCCCGCGTCGGCGGGCAGCGCGGCACGGCCGGCCTCCCGCTGCGGCACGGAGCCGGACAGGGCGCGGGCGAACGTCGCCTCGGCGATGCCCGTGATCGGGACGCCCAGGTCGAGGCCGTTCTGCACCGTCCAGCGGCCGGTGCCCTTCTGCTCGGCCTGGTCGAGCACGACGTCGACGAACGCGCTGCCGGTCGCGGCGTCCACGTGCTGCAGCACGTCCGCCGTGATCTCGATGAGGAAGGACTCGAGGTCGCCGGTGTTCCACTCGGCGAAGATCTGGCCGATCTCGGCCGCCGACGCGCCCAGGCCCTGCTTGAGCAGGTCGTAGGCCTCGGCGATGAGCTGCATGTCGGCGTACTCGATGCCGTTGTGCACCATCTTGACGAAGTGGCCGGCGCCGTCCGGGCCGACGTAGGTGCAGCAGGGCGTGCCGTCGACCTTCGCGGAGATGTCCTCGAGGATCGGGCCGAGGCTCGCGTAGGACTCGCGGGTGCCGCCCGGCATGATCGACGGGCCGTTGAGCGCACCCTCCTCGCCGCCGGAGACGCCGGTCCCCACGAAGTGCAGGCCCTTCGCGCTGAGGTCCTTCTCGCGGCGGATGGTGTCGGGGAAGTGCGCGTTGCCGGCGTCGACGACGATGTCGCCCTCCTCCAGCAGCGGCACGAGCTCGTCGATGACGGCGTCCGTCGCGGCGCCCGCCTTGACCATGATGACGACCTTGCGGGGCCGCTCGAGGGAGGCGACGAAGTCGGCCATCGACTCGGACGGGACGAAGTCGCCCTCCTGCCCGGCCTCGGCGATCAGCGACTGGGTCTTGGCGTACGACCGGTTGTGCACCGCCACCGTGTAGCCGTGCCGCGCGAAGTTGCGGGCGAGGTTGCGGCCCATCACCGCAAGGCCGGTCACGCCGATCTGGGCACGAGCTGTCATCGTTTCCCTGCTTCCGTCGGTTCTCGGTTCGGGTCGGGCGGCCGTGGCGGCGACTGGCGCACGCGCTCCCCCGCCCGGGAGCCGGGACCAGCGTAGTCGGCGCGGCGGCCGAGGTGTACGGACCATCACGATCCGGACACGACCCGCCCCCCGGTGCGTCGTTTCACCCGACCGGCCGCCCCGCGCCGTACGGTGGCTGGCGTGACCGGCGATCGCACGGGTGACTCGAAGCGGGATCCTCGGCAGGTGCCCGCCCCCTTCGCGGCCGCGCTGGCGTCCCTGCGCGAGCGGCGGCTGCGCGGCGAGGTGCACCTGGCGGAGATCCCCGGCCCCACGCGCGTGGCCCCGTACTCGGTGGCCCTCGAGGGCGAGGTCGCCGAGCCCGGGGGCGAGGAGGTCGCCACCGGTCGGTTCGTCGTCCTGCACGACCCCGAGGGGCAGGAGACCTGGCAGGGCACGTTCCGGGTCGTCACGCTGGTGCGCGCCACCCTCGAGCCCGAGCTCGCCGCCGACCCCCTGCTGGCCGACGTCGCGTGGACCTGGGTGACGGAGTCGCTCGACGCCGCCGGCGTGGACGCCCTGGCGATCGGCGGCACCGTGACGCGTGTCCTCTCCCAGAGCTTCGGCGCGCTGGGTGCCACGCCCGACGCCGTGGACCTCGAGATCCGCGCGTCCTGGACCCCCCCGGACACGGACCTCGGCGTGCACCTCGCCGTGTGGGGCGACCTCATGGCGACGGCCGGCGGCCTGCCCCCGCTGCCCGACGGCGTCGCCTCGCTCTCCGCACGCTCGGGCGGCCGCGGACACCCGCGGCCCGGGTCACGACCGCATACCGTGGGGCCATGAGCTCAGCAGTCCCCCCGACCGCCACCGACGTCGTCCCGCTCACCGAGCCCGCGGACGGCGTCGGTCGCGTGGTCGACACCCCGGTCGCCCTCGACCGCGTGGTCGAGCGGTTCGCGGCCGGCACCGGCCCCGTCGCCGCCGACGCGGAGCGCGCCTCCGGCTACCGCTACGGTCAGGCCACCTACCTGGTGCAGCTGCGGCGCGAGGGCGCCGGCACGGCGCTGCTCGACCCGGTCGCGCTGCCCGACCTGTCGGCGATCGGCGACGCCGTGGGCGACGCCGAGTGGGTGCTGCACGCGGCGTCCCAGGACCTGCCGGGGCTCGCCGAGCACGGGCTGCGCCCGGCACGGGTCTTCGACACGGAGCTCGCCGCGCGCCTGCTGGGGCTGGAGCGTGTCGGCCTCGCCGCCGTGGTCGCAGAGCTGCTCGGCCTGGGCCTGGCCAAGGAGCACTCCGCCGTCGACTGGTCCACCCGGCCGCTGCCCGAGGACTGGCTGCGCTACGCCGCCCTCGACGTCGAGGTGCTGGTGGACCTGCGCGACCGCCTGGCCGAGCGGCTCGACGCGGACGGCAAGGCGGAGTGGGCGGCCCAGGAGTTCGAGGCGGAGCGCACCGCGCCCCCGCCGGCACCCCGCGTCGACCCGTGGCGGCGCACGTCGGGCACGCACACGCTCCGCGACCGTCGTCAGCTGGCCGTGGTCCGCAGCCTCTGGCAGGCGCGCGACGCGAGCGCCCGTGCCCGCGACGTCTCCCCCGGCCGGGTGCTGCCCGACCGCGCCATCGTCGCGGCCGCCCGTGCGCTGCCGCGCACCGTGCCGCAGCTCACCGCCCTGCCGGAGTTCGCGGGGAAGGCCACGAGGCGCCGCGCGCCGGCGTGGCAGCGCGCGATCGACGAGGCCCTCGCCCTGCCCGACGACCGGCTGCCGAGCCAGCGCGGCCCGCGCACCGACGGCCCGCCCCAGCCCCGCACCTGGGCCGACCGAGACCCCGTCGCAGCCCGTCGGCTCACGACGGCCCGCGAGCTCCTCGCCACGATGTCCGGCGACCTGCACGTGCCCGTGGAGAACCTGCTGCAGCCGGACGCCCTGCGCCGGCTGTGCTGGACGCCGCCGGACCCGGCACGCTCGGCCGAGATCGCGGAGTTCCTGCGGGGCCGCGGCGCCCGCCCGTGGCAGATCGAGCTGGTCGCCACGCCCCTCGAGGACTCCTTCTCCGCGCTCGCCTGACCCGCTCCGTGCCCGGGCTGATACCGGGTCTCACGATGGTCTACTCTTGTTCCCGGTACTCGCGGTAGCGTGTACCTCGGCGCGGCCCCACCGGGTCGTCGCCCGAGAGAGCGGCGTCGCTCGTCGGACGCCGAAGTCCCGACCCTCGTCAGCGGATGGAGCTTCCATGACCACACGGAACCCGGCCCGCCGCGCGCTGCGCGACGTCGTCTTCGTCGAGGGCGTGCGCACGCCGTTCGGCAAGGCCCGGCCCGACGGCCTCTTCGCCGAGACCCGCGCGGACGACCTCGTCGTCAAGGCGGTCCGCGAGCTGCTGCGCCGCCACCCCGAGCTGCCGGGCGAGCGCGTGGACGAGGTGGCCATCGCCGCCACCACCCAGCAGGGCGACCAGGGCCTGACCCTCGGCCGCACCGTGGGGATGCTCGCCGGCCTCCCCCAGACCGTCCCCGGCTTCGCGATCGACCGCATGTGCGCGGGCGCGATGACCGCCGTCACGACCACCGCCGCCGGCATCGCGACCGGCAGCGCCGACGTCGTGATCGCGGGCGGCGTGGAGCACATGGGCCGCCACCCGATGGGCTTCGACGCCGACCCGAACCCGCGCTTCCTGTCCGAGAAGCTGGTGGACCCCGAGTCGCTCAACATGGGCGTCACGGCCGAGAACCTGCACGACAAGTTCCCGCACCTCACCAAGGAGCGCGCGGACGCCTACGCCGTGAACAGCCAGGCCAAGTACGCCAAGGCCCTGGCCAACGGCGACGTCGGCCCGGAGCTCGTGCCCGTGGCGGTCCGCTCCGCCGAGCAGGGCTGGGGCCTGGCCACCGCCGACGAGCTGCCCCGCCCGAGCACCACCGTCGAGGGCATCGCGAACCTCAAGACGCCGTTCCGCCCGGGCGGCCGCGTCACCGCGGGCAACGCGTCCCCCCTGACCGACGGCGCCACCGCCGCCCTGCTCGCCTCCGGCGACACCGCCGCCGAGCTGGGCCTACCGGTCGCGATGCGCCTGGTCTCGTCCGCGTTCGCCGGCGTCGACCCGTCGATCATGGGCTACGGCCCGGTCCCCGCCACGGACAGGGCGCTCGCCCAGGCCGGCCTCACCATCGACGACATCGGCCTGTTCGAGATCAACGAGGCCTTCGCCGTGCAGGTGCTGAGCTTCCTCGACCACTACGGGATCGCCGACGACGACGAGCGCGTCAACCCGTACGGCGGCGCCATCGCCATGGGCCACCCCCTGGCCAGCTCCGGCGTGCGCCTCATGACGCAGCTCGCGCACCAGTTCGCGAAGCACCCCGAGGTCCGGTACGGCGTCACCACCATGTGCGTGGGCCTCGGCCAGGGCGGCACGGTGATCTGGGAGAACCCGCACCACGCCGACTACTCGGGCCACACCACCGCGACCACCGCGACGGACGAGGAGAACTGACCTGATGACCGAGAACACCCCCGACGTCCGCGCCGAGCGCGTCACGCACTCCCTCGTCCGCGACGTCGCGCTCCCCGGCGGCGCGGGCACGCTCGCGCTCGTCACCCTCGACAACGGCCTCGACCACACCAAGCCCAGCACGCTGGGCCCCGAGGGCATGGCCGAGCTCACCGCGGCGCTCACCGCGCTCCAGGGGCGCGCGGGCCGCGGCGAGATCGCCGCCGTCGCCGTCACCGGCAAGCCGTACTTCCTCGCGGCGGGCGCGGACCTGCTCCAGGTCTCCACCGTCACCTCGCACGAGCAGGCGCTCGAGCTCGGCCGCGGCGGGCACGCCGCCTACGAGCTGCTGCACACCATGGGCGTGCCGACGTTCGCGTTCGTCAACGGGCTGGCGCTCGGCGGCGGCCTCGAGGTCGCGCTCAACTGCGACTACCGCACCGTGTCGTCCGACGCCCCCGCGCTGGGCCTGCCCGAGACCGGCCTCGGCCTCATCCCGGGCTGGGGCGGCGCCTACCTCGTGCCGCGCCTCGTGGGCATCGAGAAGGCCGTCGACGTCATCCTCACCCGGCCCGCCACGCAGAAGCCGTTCAAGGCGGCCGAGGCGGCCACGATCGGCCTGGTGGACCAGCTCTTCGAAGCGGCCGACTTCCTCGAGCAGTCGATCCTGTGGGCGTCGCGCGTGCTGCGCGGCGAGGTCGAGGTGCCCCGCCGCGAGCTCGACCCGCAGCCGGTGTGGGACGCCGTCGTCGCGGCCACGCGCCAGCGGCTCGACGCCGTCGTCGCGGGCTCGCGACCGGCGCCCTACCGTGCCCTCGACCTCCTGGCCGCGGCCCGTACCGCGACCCGCGAGGAGGCCTTCGCCGCGGAGGACGAGGCGCTGGCCGACCTCATCATGTCCGACGAGATGCGCGCCAGCGTCTACGCCTTCCAGCTCGTCTCGGGCGGCAAGAAGCCCGTCGGCGCCCCCGACAAGGGCCTGGCCCGCCCGGTCACCCGGGTCGGCATCGTCGGCGCCGGCCTCATGGCGGCGCAGATCGCCCTCCTCGTCGCACAGCGCCTCGGCGTGCCCGTCGTCATGCGCGACCTCGACCAGGAGCGGGTCGACAAGGGCCTCGGCTTCGTCCGGTCCACCGTCGAGAAGCTGGTCGGACGCGGGCGGATGACGCCCGAGGCCGCCGCGCGCATCGCCGCGAGCGTCACCGGCACCACCGAGATCGGCGAGTTCGCCACGTGCGACGTGGTGATCGAGGCGGTCACCGAGGTCATGGGCCTGAAGAAGAAGGTCTTCGCCGAGCTCGAGGGCATCGTCTCCGAGGACACGGTCCTCGCGACGAACACCTCCGCGCTGTCCGTCACCGAGATGGCGGCCGACCTGGCGCACCCGGAGCGCGTGGTGGGCATCCACTTCTTCAACCCGGTGGCCCAGATGCCGCTGGTCGAGGTGGTGAAGGCCGAGAAGACCTCCGACGAGGCCCTCGCGACGGCGTTCGCGATCACGAAGAAGCTGCGCAAGACGGCCGTGCTCGTCGCCGACCGGCCGGGCTTCGTCGTCAACCGCCTGCTCGTGCTCGTCATGGGCAAGGTCGTCGAGGCGATCGAGAACGGCACGTCCGTCGAGGTCGCCGACACGGCGCTCGCGCCGCTGGGCTTCCCGATGCCGACGTTCGAGCTCTTCGACCTCGTCGGCCCCGCCGTCGGACTGCACGTGCTCACCTCGCTGCGCGAGGACCTGGGCGACCGCTTCCCGACGTCCCCCGGCCTGGAGAAGCTCGTCGCCGACGGCACGCGCGTCGTGCTGGACCGCCCGGCACCCGGGCTGCCCAAGCCGGTCGACCCGACGATCCAGGCCGTGTTCGGCGAGGCGCTGCCCGCCGGCACCACGGGCCGGCACGGCACCCCGGTGCTCGACGCCGCGGGCGTGCTCGACTCGGTCCTCACGGCCCTGACGGTCGAGATCGGCCACATGCTCGACGAGGGCGTGGTCGCCGGGCCGCAGCAGATCGACCTGTGCATGATCCTCGGCGCCGGGTGGGGCTTCCACACGGGCGGCATCACGCCGTACCTCGACCGCGCCGGGTACTCGGCGAAGGTCCTGGGCCGTCGGATCCTGCCCGACGGCGTCGCGAACGTCCCCGAGGCCGTCGCCTGACACGCCCTCCTCGGAGACCCGAGCCGCACGGCTCATGACGCACCGGTGGCCCGGTCCCTCGCGGGGACCGGGCCACCGGTGCGTGCCTCGGCCCGCAGACCTGCGCCGCGGACTAAGACGAGGCCGGGCCCCGGACCGCGCGCCGGACCGCCTCGATCGTCCTCGCGACGTCGTCCTCGTCCGTGGACCAGTTGCTCACCGAGACCCGCAGGACGTCCTGGCCGCGCCACCGGGAGCCGGAGATCCAGGTCTCGCCGTCGGCGAGGAGCCGCTCGCCGGCCGCACGCGTCAGGGCGTCGTCAGCCAGCGCGAGGCACACCTGGGTGTAGACGACGTCGTTGACCACCCGCACGCCGTCGATGCGCGCCACGCCCTCGGCGATCGCCCGGGCGCGATCCGCCAGCCCTCCGACGAGCCCGGACAGTCCCGCACGCCCGAGGGAACGCAGCGCGGCCCAGGTGGGCACGCCGCGGGCGCGCCGCGAGAGCTCGGGCGCCTTGTCGTAGGGGTTGCCGGGGCCGGGCGCGTCCACGAGGTACGCCGTGTGCACGCCGAACGCCGCGCGCACGGCGGCAGGCTCGGCCACGACGGCGACGCCGCAGTCGTAGGGCACGTTCAGGGTCTTGTGCGCGTCGGTCGCCCAGGAGTCGGCGCCCTCGATCCCCTGCACGAGGTGGGCGAGACTGGGTGTCGCGGCCGCCCAGAGGCCGAACGCGCCGTCGACGTGCACCCACGCGCCGTGGGCGTGGGCGAGCGGGATCGCCTCCGCGAAGGGGTCGAAGGACCCGGAGTGCACGTTGCCGGCCTGCAGAGCCACGATCGTCGGCGCACCCGGCGGGCCCTCGGCGAGCGCGGCGGCCAGGGCGTCCGTGCGCAGTCGGCCCTGGTCGTCGGCCGCCACCTCCGTCGGGGCGCCGAGCCCGAGGTAGCGCAGCGCGAGATCGACGGAGTCGTGGCGCTCGGCACCGACCAGCACGCGCACCGGAGGGCCGCCCGTCAGGCCCCGCTCGTGGACGTCCCACCCCGCACGGCCGAGAACGGCCCCGCGCGCCGCGGCCAGCCCGGTGAGGTTCGCCGTCGTCGCGCCGGTCACGAAGCCCACGTCGGAGCCCGCGGGCAGGCCGAGCGCGTCGAGCACCCACCGTCCCGCCTCCTCCTCGACCGCGACGACGCCCGGCGTGGAGAACCGCATCCCGGCGTTCTGGTCCCAGGCGCTCACGAGCCAGTCGGCGCCCAGCGCCGCGGGCAGGGTGCCGCCCATGACCCAGCCGAAGAACCGGCCCGACCCGATCGCCATCAGGCCGGGCTCGACCCGGGCGGCGAGCTCGTCGACCACGTCGGCCGGCGCGAGCCCTCGACCGGGCAACGGCCCGGCGAGCGTGCGGCCGACGGCGTCCGCGTCGGCGCGTGGCGGGACCGGCCGCTCCCCCACCTCGTCGAGCCACGCCCGCGCGTGGTGCACGGCGCGGTCGAGCGCGCCCTCGAAATCCTTGCCTCTGACCGTCATCCGGGTGCTCCTTCGCGACCGGCCTCGGTGCCGCCGCCAGGATATCGAGGGGAACATCAAGGGGCGGAACGGCCTCGGTAGGAGGGAGGGCAGCGCCCGACGCTCGGGACGTCCTCGCTGCGAAGACCCGCGGGCCGGCGGAAGCGCGCGACGATCACGCACGCGTGTGAGACTTCCCCGCATGAAGCGGACCATGGGTATCGAGGAGGAGTTCCTGCTGGTCGGGGACGACGGACGGCCGGTCGCACGGGCCAGCGAGGCGCTCGACGCCTCGGGCGTCGACCTGACGAGGTCTCCCGAGACCGGCGGAGGCGCGCTCGAGACCGAGTTCATGGAGGAACAGCTCGAGACGGCGACCCACCCGCGTCACGAGCTCACCGACCTCGCCGCCGAGGTCCGCGCGGGCCGGCAGCGCGCCCAGGCGGCGGCCGACCGGGTCGGGGTGCGGGTCGCGGCGCTGGCCACGTCCCCGTGGCCGTTCGAGGGCACGACGGTGGCGCGGCTGCGCTACCTGGAGGCGCGGGCGGCATTCGGCCTCACGGCCCGCGAGCAGCTCACCAGCGGCTGCCACGTGCACGTCGCCGTGGCCGACGACGCCGAGGGCGTGGCCGTCCTCGACCGCATCGGGCCGTGGCTGTCCGTGCTGCTCGCGCTGAGCGCGAACTCGCCCTTCTGGCAGGGCGAGGACTCCGGCTTCGCCAGCTACCGCTCCCAGGTGTGGGCGCGCTGGCCCACGTCCGGGCCGGCCCGCTCCTTCGGGTCCCCGGAGGCCTACCGGCAGGCGGTCGACGACCTCGTCGCCACCGGGACGATCCTCGACCAGAACATGGTGTACTTCGACGCCCGGCTCTCCTCCCGCTACCCCACCGTCGAGATCCGTGTCGCCGACGTCTGCCTCGACGCCGACACGGCCACCCTGCTGGGTGCCCTCGCCCGCGGACTCGTCGAGACCGCGGCACGCGAGGCCTCGGAAGGGCTCGCCGCGCCGGTGCTGCGGCCCGAGCTGCTGCGCACCGCCTCGTGGCGCGCAGGTCGCTCGGGGCTGTCGACGGAGCTGCTGTCGCCGCACACGTGGCAGCCCGCACCCGCGCACGACGTCGTCGGGCAGCTCGTGGCGCACGTGCGCGAGGCGCTCACCGACGACGGCGACCTGGACGCGGTCACCGAGCTCCTCGGACGGCTGTGGGCCGGGGGCGGCGGTGCAGCACGGCAACGCGCCTGGCACGCGGAGTCGGGCGACCTGCGCGCCGTCGTGGATCGCGCCGTCGAGGTCACCCACGCCTGAGCGCGCGGTCTCGCGTCAGTCGTCCCAGCCCATGCGGAGCACCTCGAACGGGGTCGCGTGCTGCACGCCGAGGCGCGGCCCCGTGGCCGACGTCATCCGGGCGAGGAACTCGGCCGGGTCGAAGTGCTCCCACCCGAGGCCGTCGAGGTAGGCGGCGTGGGCCCGCAGCGACGCGACACCCGCGTCGAACGTCGCGGTGACGTCCACCGCGTGCTCCGCGGCGGGCGACCCGGCCACCCACACCTGCCGCACGCCGCCCCACGGCTCGAGGCCCTCGGCCTCGAGCTGGTCGGTGAAGACCCAGCGGTTGCCGGCGTCGCGCACCGCGTCGACGACGGCGCGCCCGGTCGCGATGTGGTCGGCCTGGTTGAGCATCCCGCCGGGGAAGGTCTCGCGGTAGTTGCCCGTGATGACGACCTCGGGACGGTGCCGGCGCACCGCACCCGCGATCGCCCGGCGCAGCGGCAGGCCGTACTCGATCACCCCGTCGGCGAACCCGAGGAACTCGACGTCCTCGACGCCCACGGCCCGCGCGGACGCGACCTGCTCGCCCTCCCGCACGCGGCGCGCCTCGTCCGGGCGCATGCCGTCGATCCCGGCCTCGCCGCTGGTCACCATGGTGTAGGCGACGCGCTTGCCCTGACCGGTCCAGCGGGCGACCGCCGCCGCGGCGCCGAACTCCATGTCGTCGGGGTGCGCCACCACCGCGAGCGCCGTCGTCCAGCTCTCGTCGAGGGGCCGCAGCGGGGCGTCGTCCGGCATCGTCGTCATACCGCCACGCTAGCGACGACGGCGCGCGGTCGCGCGCGTCGCCCGTCGCGAGCCGACGTCCGCCGACCTACCCGCCGACTCCGCCGCCGACTCAGCGGCCGACTCAGTAGGTGGTGAGCCCGTGGGCGCGGAAGACCTCGCGCACGGCCTCGGTCGCCTCGGGCGTCGGCGGCTGCGTGTCGTCGAGCTCGTAGGTGCGCCCGAGCTCCGCCCACTTGTCGCGGGCCATCTGGTGGAACGGCAGCACCTCGACGCGCTCGACCGTGCCGGGGCGCGCGGCCTCGATGTCCGCCGCGTGCCGGGCGACGGCGGCGACGTTCTCCGGGTCGTCGGTGAGGCCGGGCACGAGGACGAACCGCACCCAGACCTTGACGCCGCGCTCGGCGAGGCGGCGCCCGAAGCGGAGCGTGGGCGCCAGCGAGCGCCCCGTCACGCGCCGGTAGGTCTCCTCGTCGCCCGCCTTGATGTCGAGGAGCACCAGGTCGGTGTCGTCGAGCATCGCGTCGGTCGCGTTCGCGCCGAGGAATCCGGAGGTGTCGAGGGTCGTGTGCACCCCGAGCTCCTTCGCACCGCGCAGGACGCGCGCGGCGAACGCCGGCTGCATGAGCACCTCGCCGCCCGAGAGCGTGAGGCCGCCGCCGGTCGCGGTGAAGATGCCGCGGTACCGGGCCACGCGCGCCAGCAGGTCCTCGGCGAGAACGGGCTCGCCGTCCTTCATCGCCAGGGTGTCGGGGTTGTGGCAGTACAGGCACCGCAGCGGGCAGCCGCTCAGGAACACGGTGAGCCGCGTGCCGGGGCCGTCCACGGCGGTCACGAGCTCCCAGGAGTGCACCGAGCCGAGCTCGCCCGAGCGCATCAGCGCCAGGCGGTCGGACCGGTCCACCTCGGTCGTCTCGATCCCCCGCAGGCCGGCGCCGGCCCGGCGCCGGGAGGGGGCGTCCAGCAACGCCGGGCCGGCAGTCATGGTCAGAGCCCCCCGTGGAAGGTCCGCGACAGCACGTCGAGCTGCTGCTCGCGGGTCAGCCGCACGAAGTTCACCGCGTAGCCGGAGACGCGGATCGTGAGCTGCGGGTACTTCTCCGGGTGCTCCATCGCGTCCTCGAGCGTCTCGCGCACGAGGACGTTGACGTTCATGTGGTAGCCGTCGGCGCCCACCGAGGCGTCGAGCAGGCCGGCGAGGTTCGCCACCTGCTCCTCGCGGGTGCGGCCGAGGCCGGACGGCACGACGGTGTTGGTCAGCGAGATCCCGTCCTGCGCCTGGTCGTAGGGCAGCTTCGCGACCGACAGCGCGGACGCGAGCATGCCGTGGGTGTCGCGGCCATTCATCGGGTTGGCGCCCGGCGAGAAGGGTTCGCCCGCGCGGCGGCCGTCCGGGGTGTTCCCCGTCGCCTTGCCGTAGACCACGTTGGACGTGATCGTCAGCACCGACTGGGTGGGCACGGCGTCGCGGTACATCCGGTGGCTGCGGATCTTGGCCATGAACGACTCGACCAGCTCGACGGCGATGGCGTCGACGCGGTCGTCGTCGTTGCCGTAGGCCGGGTAGTCGCCGTCGATGTCGTAGTCCACGATGATGCCGTTCTCGTCGGCCACCGGGACCACGCGGGCGTAACGGATCGCCGACAGGGAGTCCGCAGCGACCGACAGGCCCGCGATGCCGCAGGCCATGGTGCGCAGCACGTCCCGGTCGTGCAGGGCCATCTCGAGCCGCTCGTACGCGTACTTGTCGTGCGACCAGTGGATGCAGTTCAGGGCCTCGACGTACGTCTCGGCGAGCCAGTCCATGGTGCGGTCGAAACGGGCGCGCACGTCGTCGTAGTCGAGCGGCAGGCCCGGCGCCACGGCGGGGAACGCCGGGGAGACCTGCTTGCCGGTGACCTCGTCCTTGCCGCCGTTGATCGCGTACAGCAGCGCCTTGGCCAGGTTCACCCGCGCGCCGAAGAACTGCATCTGCTTGCCCACGGCCATCGGCGAGACGCAGCACGCGATGGCGGCGTCGTCGCCCCAGGCGGGGCGGATCTGCTCGTCGGACTCGTACTGCACCGCGGAGGTGTCGATCGACACCTTGGCGCAGAACTCCTTGAACCCCTCGGGCAGCCGCGGGCTCCAGAAGACCGTCATGTTCGGCTCGGGCGCCGGGCCCAGGTTGTACAGGGTCTGCAGGAAGCGGAACGAGTTCTTGGTGACGAGCGGGCGACCGTCCTCGCCCATGCCGCCGATGGTCTCGGTGACCCAGGTCGGGTCGCCGGAGAACAGCGCGTCGTACTCGGGGGTGCGCAGGAAGCGCACGATCCGCAGCTTGATGACGAAGTCGTCGACGATCTCCTGCGCCTCGGGCTCGGTGAGCCGCCCGGCGGCCAGGTCGCGCTCGATGTAGACGTCGAGGAACGTCGACGTGCGCCCGAGGGACATCGCGGCGCCGTTCTGCTCCTTCACCGCGGCGAGGTAGCCGAAGTAGAGCCACTGCACGGCCTCGCGCGCCGTCGTCGCCGGACCGGAGATGTCGTACCCGTAGGACGCGGCCATCTCCTTGAGCTCGCCGAGCGCGCGGATCTGCTCCGCGTGCTCCTCGCGCTCGCGCACCACGGACTCGCTGAACGGCTGGACGTCGAGGCCGAGCTTGTCGACCTTCTTCGCGGCGATCAGCTGGTCGACGCCGTAGAGGGCCACCCGGCGGTAGTCGCCGATGATCCGGCCGCGGCCGTAGGCGTCCGGCAGGCCGGTGATGATGTGCGAGCTGCGGGCGGCGCGGACGTTCGGCGGGTAGATGTCGAAGACGCCCTGGTTGTGCGTCTTGCGGTACTCCGTGAAGACCTTCCGCAGGTTCTCGTCGACGGGGTAGCCGTACGTCTTCAGCGCGCTCTCGACCATGCGCCAGCCGCCGTTCGGCATGATCGCGCGCTTGAGCGGGGCGTCGGTCTGCAGGCCGACGATCAGCTCGGCGTCGCGGTCGATGTAGCCCGGGCCGTGCGCGGTGATGGCCGCCGGGGTGTGCGGGTCGACGTCGTAGACACCCTTCTCGCGCTCGGCGGGGAACATCGCCGACAGCTTGTCCCACACCGCGGTGGTGCGCGCCGTCGGTCCCGCGAGGAACCTGTCGTCACCGGTGTACGGGGTGTAGTTGCGCTGGATGAAGTCGCGCACGTCGATGCCGTCGCACCAGGGTCCCGGGGTGAAACCCGTCCAGGCGGTGGTCGTCGTGGGTGCCGCGTCGGTGGTCATAGGAGCCCCCTCCTTTTGAGGTATGACCACAGCCTATTCGTGAATGCCTTCACAAGCGATGCCGAACGGCTGTGACGTCGCAGACACCCGTCGGCGTCAGCCCAGGACGGCGCCGGGCGGGGACGCGGACAGGGCCGCGGACATGTCGGCGGCCAGCGCGATAGCCTCGCGCGTCGTCGGCGCGACGACGTCGGGCCGGCCCGGGCCGTCCCACGACCGGCCGTGCGACACCCACGCCGTGCGGGTGCCGGCCGCGCGGCCGGCGGCGACGTCGGCGTGCGCGGCGTCGCCCACCATCCAGACCTGCCGCCGGTCGGCGTCCGCGGCACCGAGCCGCTCGAGTGCCACCTCGAGCAGCCGGGGGTCGGGCTTCGCGACGCCCTCCTCCTCCGAGACGACGATCGCGTCCACGTGGGCCTCCAGCCCGCAGCGCGCGATCTTGCCGCGCTGCTGCGCCGACGTCCCGTTGGTCACGACGGCCACCCGGTGCCCGGCGCGACGCAGCACGTCGAGGGTGACGAGGACGCCGTCGTAGACCCGGACGCCGTCGAGGATGCCGGCACGGAACCGCCGGATCGCGGCGGCGACGTCGTCGTCCCAGCCGAGTCGCGCGATCAGCACCCGCGCGAGCGCCTCCTTGGAGCCGTGCCCGCCCTCGTCGGCCGCGAGGATGGCGGCGAGGTCCGCGGGGCCGAGCGCGGCCCGGTCGACCTCGCCCGAGGCCCACGCCTCGAACGCCTCCGCGCGGCCCACCAGGGTGTTGTCGAGGTCGAGCAGCCAGATCATGACGGGAGGCTAGCTGCCGGGGCGCGGCCGCACCCGGTCGTCTCGCCGCGGCGGCCGGTCGTCAGTCCCGGGCGAGCACGGCGAGGGCGTCGCGCACGGCGTCCTCGGCCCGCATCCGCTGCTGGCCGATGATCTGGTCGCGGCTGGCGTGGTCGAGGAAGGCCACCGGGAGGCCGACGTGCACGAACGGGGTCCGCACGCCCTGCTCCCCGGCCCGCTGTGCGGTCGTCGCCCCGACGCCGCCGTCGACGACGCCGTCCTCGATCGTCAGCACGAGGTCGTGCTCGCCGGCGAGCTTCACGAGCGCCTCGGGTACCGGGAGCACCCAGGTGGGAGCCACGACGTCCACCGCGAGGCCGTGCGCGGCGAGGGACTCCCCCGCCGCGAGCGCCGTGCCCACCATGGAGCCGACGCCGACGACGAGGACCTTGCGCCCGTCCGCGCCCGGGGCCGCCGTGTGACGGGCGACCACGTCGACGCCGTCGAGCGACTCGAGGGCCGGGACGGGGTCGGAGAGGGCGCCCTTGGGGTACCGCACGACCGTCGCGGCGTCGTCCACGTCCACGGCGGCGCGCAGGGCCGCCCGCAGCGTGGGTTCGTCGCGGGGCGCCGCGAGCCGCAGCCCGGGGACGATGCGCAGCATCGCCATGTCCCACATGCCGTTGTGGCTCGCGCCGTCGTCGCCCGTGATGCCGGCCCGGTCCAGCACGAACGTCACGCCCGCCTTGTGCAGCGCCGCGTCCATGAGGACCTGGTCGAAGGCGCGGTTGAGGAAGGTGGCGTAGACGGCGACCACGGGGTGGAGGCCGGCGAACGCCATGCCCGCCGCCGAGGTCACGGCGTGCTGCTCGGCGATCCCGACGTCGAAGGTGCGGTCCGGGAACTCCTGCGCGAACGGCGCCAGCCCCACGGGGTGCAGCATCGCCGCGGTGATCCCGACGACGTCCGGCCGGTCGCGCCCGATCTTCACGATCTCGTCCGCGAAGACCTTGGTCCAGCCGAACCGCGACGGCGCGACGGGCAGGCCGGTCTCGGGGTGGATCTGCCCGACGGCGTGGAACCGGTCGGCGACGTCCTGCTCGGCCGGCGTGTAGCCCCGGCCCTTCTCGGTGATGGCGTGCACGATCACGGGGCCGCCGTACGCCTTGGCCCGGCGCAGCGCGTGCTCCATAGCCACGACGTCGTGCCCGTCGACCGGACCGACGTACTTCAGCCCGAGGTCCTCGAACATCCCCTGCGGCGCGACGACGTCCTTGAGGCCCTTCTTCAGCCCGTGCAGCCAGTCGTAGGCGAAGCGCCCGGGCGCGCCCGTGCGGTGCAGGGTGCGCTTGCCCCACGACAGGAAGGCCTCGTACCCGCGGGTGGTGCGGAGGGTGTCGAGGTGGTTCGCGACGCCGCCGATGGTCGGCGAGTACGAGCGTCCGTTGTCGTTGACGACGATCACGAGGCGGCGGTCCTGCGAGGCCGCGATGTTGTTCAGCGCCTCCCAGGCCATGCCGCCGGTGAGCGCGCCGTCGCCGATGACGGCGGCGACGTGCCGCTCGGGGTGCCCCTGCACGGCGTTCGCCTTGGCGACGCCGTCCGCCCACGACAGCGCCGTGGACGCGTGCGAGTTCTCGACGACGTCGTGCTCGGACTCGGCGCGCGAGGGGTAGCCGGACATGCCGCCCGCCTTGCGCAGCGCGGAGAAGTCCTGCCGGCCCGTGAGGAGCTTGTGCACGTACGCCTGGTGCCCCGTGTCGAAGACGAGGGTGTCCCGCGGCGACGCGAAGACGCGGTGCAGGGCGATCGTCAGCTCGACGACGCCCAGGTTCGGCCCCAGGTGCCCACCCGTCCGCGACACCTGGTCGACCAGGAAGGCCCGGATCTCCGCCGCGAGCTGCGTCGTCTGCTCCGGCGAGAGCCGGCGGACGTCCTCGGGCGAGCCGATGCTGCTCAGCAGGCTCATGCGTTCCTCCCCGTTCATAGCCACACCACTCTAGGCGGTCCCGCCCGGTGGTCCGGGACGTCCCACGGACCGCGCACCGCCACGTGCGGGCGCGGTAGAGGGTAGTTTCGTCCCTGGCCGACGGGAACACGTGACCGCCGGCGAGCGTTCGGCAGAGGGACGACCCAGGAAGCTCGTCCTCTCCCGACACATCTCCCAGGGGACACCTGTGCGCTTTCTCGACGGGCAGCAGCCCACCACCGACCTCACCTACGGCGACGTCTTCATGGTCCCGTCCCGCTCGGACGTGACCAGCCGCTTCGACGTCGACCTCGCGACCGACGACGGCACCGGCACCACGATCCCCGTGGTCGTGGCGAACATGACGGCCGTCGCGGGCCGCCGGATGTCGGAGACCGTCGCCCGCCGCGGCGGCATCGCGATCCTCCCGCAGGACATCCCGGTGGACGTCGTCGCCGACGTGGTGGCCGACGTGAAGTCCAAGGACCCGGTCATCGAGACGCCCGTCGTCGTCGCGCCCTCGGACACCGTCTCCACGGTGCTCACCCTGCTGGGCAAGCGCGCGCACGGCGCCGCCGTCGTGGTCCAGGACGGCAAGCCCGTCGGCGTCGTCACCGAGGGCGACTGCGCGGCCGTGGACCGGTTCGCGCAGGTGCACCAGGTGATGTCGGACGACGTCGTCGCGCTCGACGCCGTCCAGCTGGAGGCCGACGGCCTCGAGGCCACGTTCGAGCGGATGCACGCCGCCAAGATCCACCTCGCGCCCGTGGTGCGCGACGGCGCCCTCGCGGGCGTCCTGACGCGCAAGGGCGCCGTGCGCTCGTCGGTGTACCGGCCCGCCCTCGACGCCGCGGGCCGCCTGCGGGTCGGCGCGGCCGTGGGCATCAACGGCGACGTCGCCGCCAAGACGCGCGAGCTGCTCGACGCCGGCGTCGACGTGCTCGTCGTCGACACCGCGCACGGGCACCAGTCCAAGATGCTCCAGGCCCTGGAGGCCGTGCGCTCCGTCGACCCGCAGGTGCCGGTCGTCGCGGGCAACGTCGTCACGGCCGAGGGCGTGCGCGACCTCGTCGCCGCGGGCGCCGACATCCTCAAGGTGGGCGTGGGCCCGGGCGCCATGTGCACCACGCGCATGCAGACCGCCGTCGGCCGCCCCCAGTTCTCCGCCGTGCTGGAGTGCGCCGCCGCCGCGCGCGAGCTCGGCAAGCACGTGTGGGCCGACGGCGGGGTGCGGCACCCGCGCGACGTCGCCCTGGCCCTGGCGGCCGGCGCGTCGCAGGTCATGGTCGGCTCCTGGTTCGCCGGCACGTACGAGTCGCCCGGCGACCTGCACGACGACGGCACGGGCCGCCTGTACAAGGACTCGTTCGGCATGGCGTCGGCCCGCGCGGTCGCCGCCCGCACCGCCGGGGCGGGCTCGGCGTTCGGCCGGGCGCGCAAGGCGCTGTACGAGGAGGGCATCTCGACCGGGAAGATGTACCTCGACCCGCTGCGCCCGGGCGTCGAGGACCTGCTGGACGAGATCACCTCCGGCCTGCGCTCCAGCTGCACCTACGCCGGCGCGCGCACGCTCGGGGAGTTCCACGAGCGCGCGCTGGTGGGCGTCCAGTCCGCCGCCGGCTACGCCGAGGGCATGCCGGTCGCCACGAGCTGGTGAGCCGACCGTGAGCACGGGCACGACCGCCGCGACGGACCCCGGCGCGGGCGGGCACGCCGCCCGCGCGCAGCTCGCGGCGCTGGCGACGGACCGCCGGTTCCTCTCCGACTGGGGTCTCGCGCGGGGCGACCTCGACGCCGCCTCCGCCCGCCCCGCGGCCGTCCTCGTGCTCTTCGGGGTGCTGGACGACCTGGCCGCCGACCATGACGCGCAGGCCCTCGCCGTCGCCCACGACCTCGACGTCCTGCTCCTGGAGCGGGCGGCGACCCTGCGCTCGCACGCCGGGCAGGTCGCGTTCCCCGGCGGCCGGGCCGAGGACGGCGAGACGCCGGTCGAGGCGGCCCTGCGCGAGGCCGTCGAGGAGACGGGGCTCGACGCGGGCGGCGTCGAGGTGCTCGGCACCCTGGCGCAGCTGCCGATGCCGGTGAGCAACCACCTCGTCACGCCGGTGCTCGGCTGGTGGTCGCGGCCCACCCCCGTGCGCGTGGTGGACGTGGGGGAGTCCGCGCACGTGTTCCGCGCCCCGGTGGCCGACCTCCTGGACCCCGACCACCGCGTGACGACCGTGCTGCGGCGCGCCGGCCGCACCTGGCGCGGGCCGGGGTTCGAGGTGCTCGACGGCGCGGGCGTGCCGCACCTGGTGTGGGGCTTCACCGCGGGCATCCTCGACGCCGCGTTCGACCGCCTGGGGTGGACCGAGCCGTGGGACCGCGGCCGCGAGCGCGAGCTCTGACCTGCGGTGTCGGCGGGGGCCGCTAGCGTCCGCGCCATGGAACCCGGCTCCCCCTTCCTCGCCCTGCGCACGGGCCGCCCCGAGGGCACGCCCTACGACCTCGTCGTCCACGACCTCGGGGCGGTGCGCGTCCCGTCCGGCAGGCTCGAGGCCTCCGACCCGTACGTGACCCTGGGCGAGGGCCTGGAGGTCCCCGTGCCTGCCGGCACCTACCCCGTGCGCGTCACGGTCGCCGACGTCTCGCAGGAGCAGGACGGCAGCCACCTGCGCGAGGCCTATCTCTCGGTCGTCCTGGCCGACGCACCCGCCGCCGAGGTCAGGCCCTTCGTGCCCGAGGGGCGCAGCACGACGGACGAGGCGGGCGAGCCCCTGTGGTTCGGGGTGGGCGTCGACGCCGGCGCGGTGGGCTTCGCCGACGCGCGGGCCGTCCGGGTCGCGACGGCGGCGGTCGACGACTGGTACGAGGAGGTCGTCGACCACGGCGGCGCGGACTCCTGGTTCGCGCTGCAGGACTCCGCCGACCACCTCGTCGTCGGGGCCGCGAACGCGCCGCTCCCCCACGCCGGCGACGGCGAGAACGTCGTGCTCTCCCACTCGGGGTGGGGAGACGGCTTCTACCCGGTGGTCACCACCCACGACGCGGGCGGCGCGCTCACCGGGGTGCACATCGACCTCCAGGTCGTCGAGGCCGTGCCGTGGTGGGAGGCGGAGGGCGACGACGCCGCCCCGGGCGACTGACCTCGGGCGCGCGTCCGCGATGATGGTCCGATGCCTGCCGCCGAGATCGACGTCGACGTCCCCCTGACCCGCGCGCTGCTCGCCGAGCAGCACCCGGACCTGGCCGGTCGCCCGCTGGAGATCGTCGCGCACGGGTGGGACAACGTCATGGTCCGCCTCGGCGACGACCTGGCGGTGCGCCTGCCACGGCGCGCCCTCGCCGCGCCCCTCGTCGAGCACGAGCAGCGGGCGCTGCCCACGCTGGCCGACCGGCTGCGCGCCGCGGTGCCCGACGTCGTCGTGCCCGTGCCGGTGCGGGTCGGGCGACCGAGCGCGGCGCTCGGCTACCCGTGGTCCTGGAACGTGGTGCCGTGGGCGGACGGGGTGAGCGCGGAAGCGACGCCGGTGGCCGACCGCACCGCCTGGGCCGGGACGTTCGGCCGCCTCCTCGCGGCGGTCCACGCGCCCGCCCCGGACGACGCGCCGGCCAACCCGGTGCGCGGCGTCCCGCTGGCGGCACGTGCCGAGGCGCAGGACCCGCGGGCCCTCGACGATCGCCTCGCGGCCGTCCCCGCCGGCGGCCGCACCGCCGCCCGTCGTCTCTGGGACCACGCGCTCGGCGTCCCCGAGCACGCCGGGCCCGCGGTGTGGCTGCACGGCGACCCCCACCCCGCGAACCTGGTCGTCGGGCCGGGCGAGGACGGGCGAGGGGACCGGCTCGCCGCCGTCGTCGACTGGGGCGACGTGACGTCCGGCGATCCCGCCTCGGACCTCGGCTGCCTGTGGCTGTGCTTCGACGCCGAGGGCCGCGCCGCGTTCCGCGCCGTGGTGCAGGCGCACGCGAACGAGGGGCGGGGGTGGGACGACGCGACGTGGGCCCGGGCCGCGGGCTGGTCGCTGCTGTACGCGACGAACATGCTCGCCCATCCGGAGCTGCACCCCCGGCTGCTCCCGATCGGCCGGCACGGGCTCGCGGCGCTGCTCGACGAGGCGGCCTGAGGGCCCGGACGCGGCACGATCGGGCCGGACCCGGGCGGACGTGGGGCAGACTCGGGAGCATGGCCGCTGACCCCCAGAGGACCACCTGGACCGACGCCGACCCGCGCGCGTTCGTCGCCGCCGTGGCTCGCCCCGCGCGGCGGCGGGACGCCGAGACCCTGCTCGCCCTGATGGAGCGGGCCACCGGGCAGCCGCCGCGGATGTTCGGCACGTCGATCGTGGGCTTCGGCGAGTACCGGTACGCGTACGCGAGCGGCCGCACGGGTCACGCGGCCGCCGCCGGGTTCTCCCCGCGGGCGGCGGCGAGCGTCGTCTACCTCTCCGACGGCGTGGAGACGCACGCCGACGCGCTCGCCCGCCTCGGCACCCACACGACGGGGGTGGGATGCCTCTACCTCAAGGACCTCGCGCAGGTGGACCTCGGCGTCCTGGCGGAGATCGTCGCCGCGTCGTACGCCGCGCTCACGGCGGGGACGTACGGGCTGCGGGCGCGCGAGGGCGGCGACCCGACGTCGGCACCCCGCTGACCCTCCACCGGTAGCCGTCAGCCGGCGTCGAGGGCCGCCGGGTCGGCGCCACGGGCCTCGAGCGAGCCCCGCACGGCGGCGAGCGCACGGTCGTAGACGGCGTCGTCGCCGAGCAGCAGCGAACCGTCGTTGGCGGCGTTCAGCATCGCGGTGATCTCGAAGGCGAGCTGGTCGACGTCGGTGTCGGCGGCGAGCTCCCCGGCGCCCGCCGCGAGCTCGGCGTGCCGGCGCAGGTAGGACGTCCAGTCGCGGTGGGCCGTGACGACCGCGTCGCGCACCGCCCCCTCCTGCGTGTCGAACTCGACCTCCACCGTGCGGAAGAAGCACCCGCCGGCGAAGACCCGGCGGCGGGAGTAGTCCGACCACTGCCGCACGAGCGCCCACAACCGGGCGAGACCCGGCGCGGCCACGCGCGCGGGCTCGACGACAGCCTCGACGAACATGGTCCGGGCGTGCTCCACGGCGGCGAGCTGCAGCCCCTCCTTGCCCCCGAACAGGCCCGCGATCCCGCTCTTGTTGACCGGCAGCCGGGCGGCCAGCGAGCCGAGCGTGAGCGCCTCGAGGCCGCGGACGGACGCGTCCTGGACGGCGAGGTCGAGGACGGCGCGCCGCGACCGGTCCCCGCGCACGCGGCGGCCGTCGGCAGGCACGTCGCCGGAAGTGCTCGTCGGGGAGCCTGTCGCGGTGGTCGGCGTCTCGATGCTCACGAGATGAGTGTACGACCGTTCGTTCGGTGTTACTGTGCGAACGTTCGTACAGTTATCTTGCCCGCCCACACCTGGAGGCCGCCGTGCCCTACGTCCCCGCCCCCGTCAGCACCGGCCTGCGCGCGCTGTCCGCCGTCGCCCCACCGCTCGCGGTGCGGGTCGCCGCGCGCGCGTTCTGGCACGTCGGCCCACCGGCCGACGTCCGGCCGGCCGACCGTGCCGTGCACGAACGCGCCGAGCGCCGAGCCGTCGACGTCGGCGGCGAGCAGGTCGTCACGTACCGGTGGGGCGACCGCCGGGCGCCCGCCGTGCTGCTCGTCCACGGCTGGAAGAGCCGGGCCTCGCGGCTCGCGGGCCTCGTCACGCCCCTCGAGGCGGCCGGCCTGGGCGTCGTGTCGTTCGACGGCGTCGCCCACGGCGAGTCCACCGGCCGGCGCATGTCCGCCCTCGAGCACATGGCGGCGATCCGCGCCGTGCACGACGCCGAGGGGCCGTTCGCCGCCGTGGTCGGACACTCCCTCGGCGGCCTCGCCGCCGGTCTCGCCCTGGCCGACGGCCTGCCCGTCGACCGCTTCGTCTCGGTCGCGGCGATGACCGGCTTCGACGCCATCGCGGAGTCCTTCCTGCGCCTGGTGGGGATGCCCGCCGGGCTGCACGAGCGCCTCTGCGACCACGTCGAGCGCACCTTTCCCAGCGACGTGCGCGACGTCCGTTCCCGGATCGACCTCGTCGCGCACCCCGTCCCGGAGCACGTCGCGACGCTGTTCGTCCAGGACGACGACGACCGCATGTCGCTGCCCGGGGGCGCGCCGCTCCTGCACGCTGCGGTGCCGGGCAGCAGCCTCCTCACCACCCGCGGCCTCGGCCACACCCGGGTGCTCGACGACCCCGCCGTCGTGGCGGCCGTCGTCGCGCACGTCACGGCACCGCTGCCCCTGACCGTGAGACGGTGAACGGACGGGCCGCGCGGGCCGCGACGGACCCGGGAGCTGACCGCACCGGCGCAGCAATGGTGGTGGATCTGGTCACGACGACGCCGCCGCCGGCGATGCACCTCCCGGCGGGGTGGCGGCTGGGCGCGCAACGCCCGACGCCGGAGCGGCGGGTTCCCCCGGGCCACGGGGCGGGTCCATGCCGTCCCGAGGGTCGACCGCGGCGGGCAGGAGCTGGGTCGCCAGCGAATCGGCGGTGGCCGCCAGCGTCTCGACATCCGTCCCGGCGCGGCCCATGAACGTCAGGCCCTGCTGCGCGGCCAGCAGCGCCCGGGCGACGCCGACGGGGTCGACCGAGGCGCTCAGGTCACCTTCCACCTGAGCCCGTCGCACCCCCTCGGTCAGCGCCGCCGTGATCCCCTCGTAGGCTCGCCGCGCCTCCGCGGCGACGACAGGATCGGCGGAAGCCAGCTCGGTGGTGCTGTTGGCGAGCAGACACCCGCGCCGGGCAGCCCTGCCGGCGGGATCACCCACCGGCATCAGCACGAACGAGCGCAGCGCGTCCACCGCGCGCGGAGCGGAGTCGACCGTCCCACGCACCGCATGGTCGAGCGATGCCACGTACCGGCGCAGCACCCGGAGGAAGAGCTGGTGCTTGTCCCCGAAGGCGGCGTAGAGACTGCCCTTGCCCAGGCCGCTGACACGCATGAGGTCCTGGAGCGACGTCGCCGCGTAGCCCGCGTCCCAGAACTGGTCACGGACTGAGCACAGCACCGCGTCCTCGTCGAACTGCCGTGGCCTCGCCATCGGCCCACGGTACCAATTCTTGACCGCTCGGTCCACCATGGATATCGTGGACCGTGCGGTCCATAACTGGTTCGCACGCCATGCCACCGCCGACCGCCCGCTCCCTCCGGCGGTCCACACACCACATCGCAGAGGACGACTTCTCATGGGTCAGCTCACCGACAGGACAGCCCTGGTCACCGGCGCGAGCACAGGCATCGGGTTCGCCACGGCGGAACGCTTCGTCGCCGAGGGCGCGCGCGTCTACCTCACCGGACGCCGAAAGCAGGTGCTCGACGCCGCGGCGCACGCGCTGGGCGACAAGGCGATCGCGATCCAGAGCGACGTCTCCGACCTGGACGACCTCGACAGGCTGTTCGAACGGATCGCCGCGGACGGGGATCGCCTCGACATCCTCTTCGCGAACGCCGGCGGCGGCGAAGCGGGACAGCCCCTCGCCTCGCTCACGCCCGAGGCCTTCGACCACACTTTCGGCATCAACCTGCGTGGCACCGTCTTCACGGTCCAGAAGGCGCTCCCGCTGCTGAACGACGGCGGGAGCATCGTGCTCACCGGGTCCAGCTCGGCGCACCGCGGCACCGCCGGCTTCGGGGTCTACTCCGCCACCAAGGCGGCCATCAGGCAGTTCGGCCGGGTCTGGGCCGCCGAGCTCGCGCACCGCGGCCTGCGCGTCAACACGATGGTGCCCGGCCCCACCGACACGCCGGGGCTGCGCGGCCTCGCCGAGAACCCGGAGCAGGCGGGTGCGTTCCTCGACGAGCTGGCGAGCAGCACACCCCTGGGACGCGCCGCCGACCCGGCCGAGATCGCCAACGCCGTCCTCTTCCTGGCCTCGGACCAGTCCAGCTTCATCACGGGCAGCGAGCTGTTCGTGGACGGCGGTGAGGTCCAGGTCTACCCCTGACCAGCGCGGCGGAGCGTCGCGATCGGCGTCCTGGCGACGTTGCCTGCCCGCCGCCCCCTGAGCACGACGGCGCCCCGCCCCTCCGCGCAGGAGGGACGGGGCGCGGTCGTGGTGCGGCGCCGCTCGTCAGGCGACTCTCATGGCCGCCCGAGTCTGCGGTTCCGCCTCAGGCGACGAGCGAGCGCAGCACGTACTGCAGGATGCCGCCGTTGCGGTAGTAGTCCGCCTCACCGGGGGTGTCGATGCGCACCACGGCGTCGAACTCGACCGTCGAGCCGTCCGCCTTCGCGGCGGTGACCTTGACCGTCTCCGGGGTGGCGCCGTCGTTCAGCGCGGTGATGCCCGCGATGTCGAACGTCTCGGTGCCGTCCAGGCCGAGGGACTCGGCGTTCTCGCCGGCCGGGAACTGCAGCGGCAGCACGCCCATGCCGATGAGGTTGGAGCGGTGGATCCGCTCGAACGACTCGGTGATGACGGCCTTGACGCCCAGCAGCGCGGTGCCCTTGGCGGCCCAGTCGCGCGACGAGCCGGAGCCGTACTCCTTGCCGCCGAGCACGACCAGCGGGGTGCCCTGCGCCGCGTAGTCCTGCGCCGCGTCGTAGATGGTGTCCTGGGCGTTCTTCACGAAGTTGAACGTGAAGCCGCCCTCGACGCCGTCCAGCAGCTGGTTCTTGAGGCGGATGTTCGCGAACGTGCCGCGGATCATGACCTCGTGGTTGCCGCGGCGCGAGCCGTAGCTGTTGAAGTCCCGGCGGCCCACGCCGTGCTCGGCCAGGTACTTGCCGGCCGGGCTGTCCGCCTTGATGGAGCCGGCGGGCGAGATGTGGTCGGTCGTGACCGAGTCGCCCAGCTTCGCCAGCACGCGGGCGCCCGAGATGTCGGCGACCGGCGACGGCTCGGCGCCCATGCCCTCGAAGTACGGGGGCTTGCGCACGTAGGTGGACTCGCCGTCCCAGGAGAACGTGTCGCCCTCCGGGGTCTCCAGCGCGCGCCACCGGTCGTCGCCGGTGAACACGTCCGCGTAGTCCTTGGTGAACATGTCGCGGTCGATCGAGGCGTCGATCGTGGCCTGGACCTCCTCGGGGGAGGGCCAGATGTCGCGCAGGAAGACGGGGTCGCCGGCCTCGTCACGGCCCAGCGGGTCGGACTCGAAGTCGAACTCCATCGTGCCCGCGAGCGCGTAGGCGATGACCAGCGGCGGGGACGCCAGGTAGTTCATCTTCACGTCGGGGTTGATGCGGCCCTCGAAGTTGCGGTTGCCGGACAGCACCGAGACGACGGCGAGGTCGTGCTCGTTGACGGCCTCGGAGATCTTCTCGTCCAGCGGGCCGGAGTTGCCGATGCAGGTGGCGCAGCCGTAGCCGACCAGGTGGAAGCCGAGCTTCTCGAGGTAGGGCCAGAGGCCGGCCTTCTCGTAGTAGTTCGTCACGACCTGCGAGCCCGGAGCCATCGAGGTCTTGACCCACGGCTTGGACACGAGGCCCTTCTCGACGGCCTTCTTGGCCAGGAGCGCCGCGGCGAGCATGACCGACGGGTTCGACGTGTTGGTGCACGACGTGATGGACGCGATCGCGACGGCGCCGTGGAAGAGGTCGAACTCCTTGCCCTCGCTGTCCGTGACGGGCACGGTGCGGCGGCCGTTCGCGTGGATCGCGGGCGAGTCGGAGGCCGGGAACGACTCCTTCTCGGCCTCGTCGACGACGTCGGTGACCTCGGGCGCGTAGACCGGCAGGTCGCGGCCGAAGGCGGCCTTCGCGTGCGAGAGCTCGATGCGGTCCTGCGGGCGCTTCGGGCCGGCGATCGACGGCACGACGGTGCCGAGGTCCAGCTCGAGGTACTCGGAGAACTTCGGCTCCACGTAGGAGTCCGAGCTCGGGTCGAGCCACAGGCCCTGCTCCTTGGCGTACGCCTCGACGAGCGCGAGCTGCTCGTCGCTGCGGCCGGTGAGGCGCAGGTAGTCCAGGGTGACGTCGTCGATCGGGAAGATCGCGGCGGTCGAGCCGAACTCGGGGCTCATGTTGCCGATGGTGGCGCGGTTGGCCAGCGGCACCTGGGCGACGCCCGCGCCGTAGAACTCGACGAACTTCCCGACGACGCCGTGCTGGCGCAGCATCTGGGTGATCGTGAGCACGACGTCGGTCGCGGTCACGCCGGCGGGGATGGAGCCCGACAGCTTGAAGCCGACGACGCGCGGGATGAGCATCGACACGGGCTGGCCGAGCATGGCCGCCTCGGCCTCGATGCCGCCGACGCCCCAGCCCAGCACGCCGAGGCCGTTGACCATCGTGGTGTGCGAGTCGGTGCCGACGCAGGTGTCGGGGTAGGCGCGGAGCACGCTCTGCCCGTCGACCTCCACCTCGCGCGTCATGATCGTGCGCGCCAGGTACTCGATGTTGACCTGGTGCACGATGCCGGTGCCCGGGGGGACGACCTTGAAGTCGTCGAACGCCGTCTGGCCCCAGCGCAGGAACTGGTAGCGCTCGTGGTTGCGCTCGTACTCGAACTCGACGTTGCGGGCGAAGGCGTCCGCGCGGCCGGCGACGTCGATCTGCACGGAGTGGTCGATGACCATCTCGGCGGGCGCGAGCGGGTTGATCCGCTTCGGGTCGCCGCCGAGCTCCGCGACGGCCTCGCGCATCGTGGCGAGGTCGACGACGCAGGGCACGCCGGTGAAGTCCTGCATGATCACGCGGGCGGGCGTGAACTGGATCTCCGTGTCGGGCTGGGCGTCCGGGTCCCAGGCGGCGACGGCGCGCACGTGGTCGGCGGTGATGTTGGCGCCGTCCTCGGTGCGCAGGAGGTTCTCGGCGAGGATCTTCAGGGAGTACGGGAGGCGCTCGGCGCCCTCGACGGCGGAGAGGCGGAAGATCTCGTAGGCCTTCCCGCCGACCTCCAGCGTTCCCTTCGATCCGAACGTGTCCACGCTGCTCACTGCGGCTCCTTCTGCGGGGCTGGCCGGCGAGGGCACCGTGCGCGCGCTGCGGCGCGACGGTTCCGACGCCGTGGTTCTGGGGGCTCCGCCCAGCGTACGCCGGGCACCTGGTCAGCATAGCCCATATATCTTGACGTCAAGATATCTCGGCGTCAGGTCCCCCGTCCCGAGCGGGCCGAGAATTTCCGTACGCCGCACGGGAACAACGGTCGTGGCCAGCGCGTTGTGCAGCTGCCTCGACCGGAAGGACGCCCATGCCGTCGCGCACCCCCACGACCTCAGCCGCAGCCGCCGACCCCACGTCCGACGCCGGCACCGCCCGCGCGGACGCGCCGCCCGCCCTGCCGCCGCTCACGGCCCAGGCCGAGCTGCTCCTGGCGCGCGAGGTCGTGCCGCCGGAGACGCTCTCCCCCACCGCGCTGCGCGACGCCGCCGCGGCGCTGGAACGCACGGCACCGGCCGGGTCGCTCCTGGTGGTCCACCCGCGGGTGCTGCCGCCGTCCGCGCTCGCCGGGCACCTGCGGCGCACGACGACCGTCCGCGGCGGCGCCGTGGAGCGCGCGGGCTTCGTCGTCGTGGACATGACCGACGTCGACGACTTCGCCCCCGTGCCCGGCGTCGACGTGCCGGACGCCGACGTCTACGCCGTCACCGCTCCCGACCGGGGCGACGAGATGGCGAACTGGTCGCCCGAGGAGGCGGAGCCGGCGATCGCCGCTCGCGGCCGCAGCCCCCTCACCCTCGCCGAGGGCGTCCACTGGGTGCTCCAGTCCCCCGACGTGCTCGCGCGGAACCTGTGCTTCATGACGATCGGCTCCCGGCTGCGGCGACCGGACGGCACCTACGACGCGCGCACGCCCGCCGTCTGGATCTCGAACGGGACCGGCCGCGACGGGGCCGAGCGGCGCGGCGCCCCCAAGGTGGGCTGGTGCTGGTGGCGCAACCGGCACACGTGGCTCGGCTTCGCGTCGACAACCCGCGATTGATCGCCTGACTCCAACGACGGCAATCAACAAGCCTGCTTGTCCAATATCATCGCCAGATGCCCAAGCCCGATGCCTGTGCCGCTCGCAGACCTGGGATGAAGCCCGACGGGTCGAGCGAGTCAACCCTCGCAACCAGAATCATCCTGGCCCCCTGCGTGCAGAAATCTTAATATCGGGGCCATGAAGAAGATCTACGATCCTGAGTGGCTTGAACACCTTGCTGAGCAATTGGAGTTGCTCGACGCGTCATGCGATGGATGGGACCAGGGCCGGAACGGTGAAGCGAAGCGAATAGCCATTTCCGTTCGGATTCTAGTCCACGCGGGAACCGGCACTCCCCTGCTGAGTCATCTCGGCGTCTTGGACAACCTCCTCGTGCCTTCGTTCGTACTCCTGGGGCCGCCACCAAGTATGGGCATTTCGCCACCAGAGTCAGGCGCGCCTCTGGTGCACCAAGTGCGACCGGGTGTCGCCTCGATCGGATTCTTCGAGGATGGATCACCTCCGGCGTACTGGCCAGTCGCGCTCGGCGAAAAGAATCTCGGGAGTAAGCCCAGTCTCCCTGTGCCGGACTGGTGGAAGGAGGTCGTCATGTATGACGAGGATGGGGCTGAGGTCACGAGACGAAACCTCGCACTATGGGTCTCGAACAAGGATGGCGGAGCTCACCTCGACGCTAGGCTCCCCCCGACATACAGGGGCCTGAGCCGATCTGGAACCCTAGGCTTTCGAGACTCGTTCGGCGCCCCGTATACGGCCAACCCTATCCCAGCAGCCCTTCGCCACATTGGCGAAGAACTCAGGTTTGGAATTCGCCGCCACTTCAGCCCATATCTCGGACATCTCGCAAAGACTCCAGTCCCCAAGATCACCCGCCCGATTCCGGACCTGCAGATCGGCGGACTCGAGTTCGGACTACGGTCTAGTTGAACCGAGAATTCTTCGAGCGTTCCCGAGAACTGAATAACCCCAACCGTTCCCAGCTCAGCGGTCGAGGACGGCGACGGCCTCCACGTGGTGGGTCATCGGGAACAGGTCGAAGGCCCGCAGCCCGGTGAGCCCGTACCCGTGCCCGGCGAGGTACGCGATGTCGCGCGCGAGGGCGGCCGGGTCGCACGCGACGTAGACGACGCGGCGCGCGCCGCGGCCGGCGATCGCGTCGACGACGGACCGGCCGGCACCGGCGCGCGGCGGGTCCAGCACGACGATGTCGGCGGCGCCCACGTCCGCCCCGGTCGCGTCGCCGTCGGCGAGCACCCTGTCCACCGCGCCGAGGTGCAGCTCGACCTGCGGCAGGTCGTGGGCGTTGCGGCGTGCGTCCTTCACGGCGCGGGCGTCGCCCTCGACCGCGACGACGCGGCCGGAGCCCCCGACGGCCGCGGCGAGCGGCACCGTGAACAGGCCGGCGCCGGAGTACAGGTCGAGCACCGTCGCCCCGTCCGCGTCGCCCACCGCGTCGAGCACGGCGCCGGTGAGCAGGTCCGGTGCCGAGCGGTGCACCTGCCAGAAGCCGTCGGCGGCCACGCGGTAGCGGTGCTCCGCGCCGCCCGCACGCACGGTCTCGGTGACCGACCGACGGGCGTTGGGGCGGGTGTCCCCGCGGCCCCGACGCCACGGCACCTCGTCGACCAGGAGGAGGGCGTCCGCGCCGTCCGCCGGTGCCACGAGCTCGAGGCGGGCGCCAGGACGCCAGCGACGGGTCCACACCTCCTCGGCGTCCGCGAGCGCCGCGACCGCGTCCGTGGCCAGCGGCATCCCGTCGAGGGGCACCACGTCGTGCGAACGGAAGCGCCGCATCCCGGCCCGCCCGTCGGCGTCGGCCACGAGGTCGACGCGGGTGCGGTAGCCGAGCCCGCCGCGCTCGTCGTCGCCGGGCGCCGCCTCCACCTCGACCTCGCGCTCGAGCTTCGCGAGCCGCTGCAGCTGCTCGGCGAGGACGGCGGCCTTCCAGCGGCGCTGCGCGGGCAGCGCCACGTGGGCGAGCTCGCCGCCGCCCACCCCGCCCGGGCCGGCCTCGGGCCAGGCGGACGGGACCCGGTCGGCCGACGCCTCGAGGACCTCGACCGCGTCGGCGCGCCAGAAGCGGCTGCCGGTCTCGGTCACCCGCGCCCGGACCCGCTCCCCGGGCAGGGTGTGGCGCACGAAGACGACGCGGCCGTCGAGCCGCGCGACGCAGTGCCCGCCGTGCGCGACGGGGCCGATCTCGAGCTCGACCTCCCGCCCGACCTCCGGGTCCGGGGTGGTGGGTCGAGGGCGCGGCGCGGAACGGCGAGGTCGGGGCATGGGCACCATTCTCCCCCGCGCCCGGTGCGGGTCGGAACGCGGCGAGGACCGCGTCCGGACCGCGTCAGAACCGGGGGCCGCGCGGCGAGGTGCCCTCGAGGCCGGTCTGGCCGGCCGACGACGAGAGCTGCCACGGCACGGACGCCACCACGACACCGGGCGTGAACAGCAGCCGCCCCTTGAGGCGCAGGGCCGACTGGTTGTGCAGCAGCTGCTCCCACCAGTGCCCGACGACGTACTCGGGGATGTACACGACGACGAGGTCGCGGGGCGAGTCGCGGCGCACGGAGCGCACGTACTTCAGCACGGGCCGCGTGATCTCGCGGAAGGGCGAGTCGAGGACGCGCAGCGGCACCGGCAGGTCCAGCGCCTCCCACCGCGCGCGCAGGTCAGCGATCTCCTCCGCGTCGACGCCGACGGTCACGGCCTCGAGCACCGACGGCCGCGACGCCCGCGCGTACGCCACGGCGCGCATGGTCGGCTTGTGGATCTTCGAGACCAGCACGATGGCGTGCACGCGGCTGGGCAGGGCGCGGGCGCCCGCGACGTCGTCGAGCTCGAGCTCGGTGCGCACCCGGGCGTAGTGGGCGCGGATCGCCTTCATGAGCGCGAAGAGCACGCCCATCGCCAGCAGGGTGATCCATGCGCCGTGCGTGAACTTCGTCGCCAGCACGATGACGAGCACCGTGGCCGTCATCACGAAACCGACGCCGTTGACGACCCGGGAGCGCTGCATGCGGGCGCGCTCGGCGGGGTCGGGCTCCTTGCGCAGCGCGCGGGTCCAGTGCCGGAGCATGCCGAGCTGCGAGAGCGTGAACGACACGAACACGCCCACGATGTAGAGCTGGATGAGGCGGGTGACCTGCGCGTCGAACGCGACGATGAGCACGATCGCGGCCACGGCGAGCGTGATGATCCCGTTGGAGAACGCGAGCCGGTCGCCGCGCGTGTGCAGCTGGCGCGGCAGGAAGCCGTCCTTGGCGAGGATCGAGCCGAGCACCGGGAAGCCGTTGAAGGCGGTGTTCGCCGCGAGCACGAGGATCAGCCCGGTGACGATCGAGATCGCCACGAACGCGGGCGTGAACCCCTGGAACACGGCCTCCGCGAGCTGGCTGAGCACGGGGTGCTGGTTGTAGTCCTCCGGCAGCGGCTGCCCGCCCACGGTGAGCTGGTCGTGCGCGTCCTCGACGTACTTCACGCCCGTGGCCTGCGCGAGCAGCAGGATGGAGATCATCATCGTGGCCGAGATGCCGCCCAGCAGGGCCAGGGTGGTGGCCGCGTTGCGCGACTTGGGCTTGCGGAACGCCGGGACGCCGTTGCTGATCGCCTCCACACCGGTGAGGGCGGCACAGCCCGAGGCGAAGGCCCGGGCCAGGAGGAACGCCCCCGCCAGGCCGGTGAGCCCCTGGTCGAAGCCCGCCTCGGGCGTCATCTCGAACCCGGCGCTCTCCGCCAGCGGCAGGTCGCCGGCGAAGAACCGGATCGCCCCCACCACGGCGAGGAGGCCCACGAGGGCCATGAAGCAGTAGGTCGGGATCGCGAACACCGTGCCCGACTCGCGCACGCCCCGGAGGTTCATCACCGTGAGGATCACGACGACCACCACGGCGAACAGCGCCTCGTGCCCCCGCAGGAACGGCAGGGCCGACGCCGCGTACTGCGCCCCCGAGGAGATCGACACCGCCACCGTGAGGACGTAGTCGACGAGCAGGGCGGAGGCGACGCCGATGCCGGCCGACGGCCCGAGGTTCGTCGTCGCGACCTCGTAGTCGCCGCCGCCCGAGGGGTAGGCCCGCACGTTCTGGCGGTACGACGACACCACCACGAGCAGCACGACGACGACGCCGAGGCCCACCCACGGGGAGATCGTCGTCGCGGCGATGCCGGCGACGGCCAGGGTCAGGAGGATCTCGTCCGGCGCGTACGCGACCGACGACAGCGCGTCCGACGCGAAGACCGGCAGCGCGATGCGCTTGGGCAGCAGGGTGTGCCCCAGGTTCTCGCTGCGCACGGGGCGCCCGATGAGGAGCCGTTTGGCAGCGTCCGCGATGTCCGACACGTCGAGCAATGCTATGCCCGGCACGCCCCGCGGGCGCGCGCGTCCCGTCGCGGCGTCCGTGGCGATGTCGAGGGGCCCCGCGAGGTATAGCGTTTCGCCCGTGCACTTCGTGATCATGGGCTGCGGCCGCGTCGGTTCGACGCTCGCGCAGACGATCGAGTCCCGCGGCCACTCCGTGGCCGTCGTCGACCAGAACCCCGACGCGTTCCGCCGTCTCCCGGCCGGGTTCTCCGGGCAGAAGGTGACGGGCGTCGGCTTCGACCGGGACACGCTCGTCCAGGCCGGTATCGAGGACACGTACGCCTTCGCCGCCGTGTCCGACGGCGACAACTCCAACGTGCTCGCCGCGCGGGTCGCGCGAGAGACGTACGGCGTCGAGAACGTCGTGGCCCGCATCTACGACCCCCAGCGCGCGGAGATCTACCAGCGCCTCGGGATCCCGACGGTCGCGACCGTGCGCTGGACGGCCGACCAGGTGCTGCGCCGCATGCTCCCGCTCGGCGCCACCGACGAGTACCGCGACCCGTCCGGGCAGGTGCGCCTCGCGCAGATCGACTACCACCCCGGCTGGGCCGGCCTGACGGTGCACCGCATCGAGGAGGCCACCGGCGCGCGCGTCGCCTTCCTGTCGCGCTACACCGACGGCATCCTGCCGACGCCCGGCTCCGTGCTGCAGGAGAACGACGTGCTGCACGTCCTCATGCGCGCCGACGACGCGGCCGCCGTCGAGCGGGTCCTCACCCACGAGCCGCGGCGGGAGAGCTGATGCGCGTCGTCGTCGCCGGGGCCGGGTCGGTCGGCCGGTCCATCGCCCGGGAGCTCCTCTCGCACGACCACGACGTCGTGCTCATCGACAAGAACCCCGCCGCGATGCGGGTGGCGCAGGTGCCCGAGGCCGACTGGCTCCTCGCCGACGCCTGCGAGCTGTCCTCGCTGGAGGCCGCCGACGTCACGAGCGCTGACGTCGTCGTCGGCGCCACCGGCGACGACAAGGCCAACCTCGTCTTCTCGCTGCTGTGCAAGACCGAGTTCGGGGTGCCCCGCACCGTGGCACGGGTCAACAACCCGAAGAACGAGTGGATGTTCGACGGCTCCTGGGGCGTCGACGTCGCCGTGTCGACCCCGCGGATCATGACCGCGATGGTCGAGGAGGCCGTGGCCGTCGGGGACCTGGTGCGGATCTTCACCTTCCACCAGTCCGGCGCGGACATCGTCGAGGTGACCCTGCCGGACGACTCGCCGCTCGTGGGGGCCCGCGTCGGCTCCGTCGTCTGGCCGACGGACACCGTGCTGGCGTGCATCGTGCGCGGCGCGCAGCCGCTGGCGCCGACCGTGGACGACACGCTCGAGACCGGCGACGAGCTGGTCCTCGTGATGGGCAGCCAGGCCGACGAGGAGTCCCTCCAGCACCTGCTCGCCCACGGCGGGCCGGCCGTCCCCGCCGTCGCGGCGGGCGACCCGCTCGTGGCGCCCGAGCTCGCCGTGCCGGACGGCGCCGACGACAAGCTCGACGGGTCCGAGGACGGCCGCTAGCCCTCCCGCGTGGCGGCCGGCCCGGCCGGCTGCGCCGCGGGGCGCCCGGCGTGCGCGCCGCGCACGACGACCCAGGTGAGCCAGAGGACCAGGCCCCACAGCGGGACGCCCAGCACCAGGTGGGCCGTGCCCAGCCAGCCGACGCTGTCGGCGAAGTACAGCGGCACCTTGACCGCCAGGCGCACCGCGAACAGCCCCGCCCAGAACCAGGTGGCGAGGGTGTAGCGCCGCACGAGCTCCGGGTCCCTGCGCCAGGCGACCAGCGCGGCCAGAGGGTTCGCGGCGTCGGCGCCGGGCGTGGTGGCCTCGGCGCCCCCGGCCCGGGCCCGCTCGTCGTCGTGGCGGGCGCGCTCGCCGGCGACGTCGGCGAACCCACCACGCACCGCCTCGACCACGAGGCCGACCACGGGCCAGCGCACCGCCAGCGACACGAGGATGGCCGCGAGGTACGCGGCGTTGGTCCACAGCCCCCACACGTAGAAGTTCTGGGCCTCGCCGGACCTCCAGGCCCAGAACACGCCCACGCCGATGCCGAGCAGGCCGCCGAGCGCCTGCGTGATCGGCGTGCGCTGCGCGAGGCGGGCCACGACGGCGACGAGCGCCGCGCCGACGGAGGCGACCAGCGCCCACGTCAGGGCGGCGCGCTCGTCGCCGCCCATCGACGCGACGACGTAGATGACCACGAAGAGCAGCCCGGGCAGCACGGCCTCGACCACGCCGCGCACGCCACCGACCGCCTGCCCGAACGAGAACTCCTCGCCCGTGACCGCCCGCACCCCGCGTCCGTCGGCGGTGGGGGCCGTGGGGCGACCCGGGTCGGTGGGACCGGTCGGCTTCCCCGCCGCGGGGTACCCGTCGCTCACTCGCCGGCCCGCGCGCGCAGCTCGTACCGGGGGTTGAACATCGTGCGCCGCCCGTCGATGTCGCACACCAGTCCCTCGACGCGGATGCGGCGGCCCGGGTCGATGCCCGCGATGGCCCGGCGCCCGAGCCACACGAGGTCGAGGGAGCCGGAGCCGTCGTACAGCTCGGCCTCCACGGTCGGCACCCCCTCGCGGGGGCGCAGCACGACCGAGCGGAGCACGCCGGCCGCGCTCGCCCGACGGCGGTCACCCAGGTCGGCGACCGGCGTGCAGCCGCGGTGGGCCGCGGCCTCGTGGCGTTCCTCGTCGGCGGCGACCTCGTCGGCCGAGGCCAGCGCGTGCCGGACGGCGGTTCGCAGGGACATCAACAGCTCCAGGCTGGTGGACGGGCCGGCCTCGCGGCCGGGTCGCTCACCGGATCTCGGTGATCTCCGGCCCGCGGGTCAGCGGGTCGAACGACGGTGTCTGCGGCGCGGCGCCCTCGGGCCCCGCGGTGGTGTCCTCGCCCGGCGCGTCGCCCTGGCGCGCACTCTTGGGCAGCGTCAGCGTGAGCAGGTCGCGCGGCGGGCGGGGGTTGCCGTCCCGCACCACGACGACGTTCGCGAACACGGACTCGAGCTGCTTCGCGGCCTCGGGGTCCACCGCGGCACGCCCCGACAGCACGCCGCGCAGGAACCAGCGCGGCCCGTCCACGCCCACGAAGCGGGCGGGACGCACGGCAGGCTTGCCGTCGGGTCCGGTGGCCGGGATGCGCGCGATGAGCTCGCGCCCGAACGTGCCGGGCACGTCGTCGACCGTGCCGCCCTGGCGCGTGATGGACGACCCGATCTCGGCGCGCACCTCGTCCCAGATGCCCGCCGTGCGGGGGGCCGCGAACGCCTGGACCTGCAGGCCGGAGCCGTTGAGGGTCGCGGACACCCCGGTGACCTTCTGGGTCTTCTTGTCGACCTCCATGCGCAGCTCCAGGCCGGGCAGGACGGGCAGCCAGACGGCGCCGAGGTCCACGCGGGGCCCCATGCCCGTCACCTGGGTCGAGTCGAACGGGCCGCGCTCGGGACGCTCCGCCGCGCCCTCGTCGGTGCCGGGGCCGTCGCCGGAGCCCGTGCCGTCGCCGGTGGCGGGCGCCGCGGCCTCCGCGGTCGCGGGCTCGCGGGCCTCGTCGGTCCCCTTCTTCGACGCGTTGCGCCGGAACAGCCCCACGGAGGATCTCCTTCTCGTCGTCCTGCTCGCCCGGCGGCCGGACGAGCCCTACCCAACTCCCACAGTAGACCGGTTCGCGCGCGCCTCCGGTCCGTGCCCGGGGTCGTCAGCCGCCGGCGAAACCGCCGCTCGAGCCGAACCCGCCCTCGCCGCGGTGCGAACCCGGCAGCGTCGTCGCCACGAGGAAGCGGGCGTGCTCCACCCGCTGCACCACGAGCTGCGCCACCCGGTCGCCGCGGCGCAGCCGCACCGGCTCGGCGACGTCGGTGTTGAGGAGCACCACCTTGATCTCCCCGCGGTACCCCGCGTCGATGGTGCCGGGCGCGTTCACCACGGTCACCCCGTGCTTCGCGGCGAGGCCGGAGCGCGGGTGCACGAACGCCGCGTACCCCTCGGGCAGCGCGATCGCCACCCCGGTGGGCACGACGACCCGGCCCTGCGGAGGGATCTCGACGTCGACCGTGGTCACGAGGTCCGCGCCCGCGTCGCCCGGGTGCGCGTACGCGGGGGTGGGCACGTCGTCGAGCAGCGTGACGAGGACGTCGACGGTGCTCGGGTCTGGGCCCGGCTCGGTGCTCGGCTCGGTGCTCACATGGCTGGCGGTGTCAGGCACCCGGGAAGCGTAGCCGACCGGCGGGCGGCGCACCGGCGTCCTCCGCGCCGTCCGGACCGGGACGGAACCGCGGCGCGGTGCTGGGATGATGGGCCCATGAGCGAGCACGCGGCCCACCCGCCCACCGTCACCGGCCCGGCCTTCCGGGAGCGGCTGACCCCCGGACCGGCGGCCTGGTGCGGCGCCGTCGGGCTGGGCGTGATCGTCGGGGTGACCCTCTGGCCGCTGGCGCACGCGGTCGCGGCGGTCGTCGGGGTGCTCGCTGCGGCCGCGACCCTCGCGGCCCTCGTCGCGACCGCGCCCGTCATCGAGGTCGCGGACGGGCGGCTGCGCGCCGGCAAGGCCCAGATCGCCCTCGACCTCCTCGGCGAGGTGACCACGATGGACGACGCCGAGGCGATGCGCACCGCCCTCGGTCCGGCGCTCGACGCCCGCGCGTTCGTCTGCCTGCGCGCGTGGGCACGCACCGGCCTGCGCGTGGACCTCGAGGACCCGCTCGACCCCACGCCGTACTGGCTGCTGTCGACCCGGCGGCCGCAGGAGCTGGCCGCCGCGCTCGCGCGCTGAGCCCCGACGCACGCCGTCGCGCCGGGAACGACGAAGGCCGTCACGTCCTCGACGTGACGGCCCGTGTCGTCCGTGGTGCTGGCGCCCCGACCTTCGGTCAGGCGGCGCACTCCGTGCAGATCATCTGACCGTTCTTCTCGTAGGCCAGCTGGCTGCGGTGGTGGACGAGGAAACAGCTCGTGCAGGTGAACTCGTCGGCCTGGCGGGGCAGGACGCGGACCGCGAGCTCCTCGCCGGACAGGTCGGCGCCAGGAAGCTCGAAGCCTTCCGCGGCCTCCGTCTCGTCCTCGTCGACGACACCCGACGACTTGTCGGAACGACGCGCCTGGAGCTCCTGGATCGAGTCCTGCTCCACGTCCTCGTCGTTCTTGCGGGGGGCGTCGTAGTCGGTTGCCATCTGTGTGGTCACGCTCCGTGGTGTCGGGATCGGTACGCGCTGATAATGCTCGGTGACCGGGTTTTGTTCCCGGTCGGCCCACGGATTGTGCACCATTTCGGGCGGCCGCGCGACACCACGAGCTGTTCCTCGTGTCACAGCGCGACGATCGGCCGCTGACCTGCACCGACGCACCCGCACGGCGCGGTGTTCGCCCTCGGCGAGACCGGCGGGCTGACGAAGTTTTTCACCCCGGCGCGCGGGCGTGGAACGACCGAACCCGGTCAGCCCCTCAGCCGCGCGCGACGTCCTCCGGACGGTCGGCGTCGGCGTGCTCGAGCCACCGGACGAGCTCCGTCACGACCGGGGTCGCTCCCGCGACCGTCATGGCGCTGCCCGGGCCCCGCCCGCGCAGCCCGCCGACCCAGGCCCCGGCCTCTGCGGCCACGAGAGCGCCGGCCGCCAGGTCCCACGGGTTGAGCCCGCGCTCGTAGTAGAGGTCGAGCGCGCCCTCCGCGAGCAGGCACAGGTCGATCGCCGCGGACCCGATCCGCCGGATGTCGCGCACCCGGGGCAGGACGTCGACGAGGACCTCGGCCTGGCGCGCCCGCCGCTCGGGCGCATAGCCGAAGCCCGTGCCCACCAGCGACCGGGAGAGGGCGTCCGGCCGGCTCACGCGCAGGGCGCGCCCGTCGCGCTCGGCCCCACCGCCGCGCGCCGCCGTCCAGGTGCGCCCGTCGACCACCGAGTGCACGCAGCCCGCGAGCGCCGTCCACCGCTCCGGGTCGGCGGGCCCGGCCACGACCGCCACCGAGACCGCGTAGGACGCGACGCCGTACAGGTAGTTGACCGTGCCGTCGATCGGGTCGAGCACCCACGTGAGCCCGGAGGTGCCGGGGACGTCGTCGCCCTCCTCGCCGAGGATCGCGTCGTCCGGCCGCTCCTCGGCGAGCCGGCGCCGCAGCAGCGCCTCGACCGCCCGGTCCATGTCCGTCACCGGGTCGACGTCGGAGGACTTGGTCGCGGCGACCTCGACCCGCTCCGGGCGTCCGTCGCGCACCAGGGCTCCGGCCTCGAGCGCGAGGCTGCGGGCCAGCGCCCGCAGCGCCTCGACGTCGACACCGATCTCGATGCCGGTGTCGCGTCCGTCGGTCTGGTCCCCGGTCGCCGCTCGTTCGTCCACGGCCTACATCTTGCCCGACCGTCGCCCCCACCGGGCGGTCCAGCCGGGGCCCGGGTGCGGCACGGTCCACCCGCGCGCGAGCGACGCGATGCGGAACCCGAAGACGAGGGCCACCACCCCGAGCGCGGTCCACAGCTGCAGCACGTCCTCGTGCCAGAGCAGCGCGGTGAGGCCGGCGCCCACGAGCGCGGGCACGGCGTAGAGCTGCCGGTCGGCGAAGACGAGCGGCACCTCGCCCACGAGGACGTCCCGCAGGATCCCCCCGCCCACGGCGGTGAGGACCCCGACCACCACGGAGGCGAGCACGCCCGCACCGAGGTCGAGCGACTTCGTCGTGCCCTGGAGCACGAACAGCGACAGCGCGGCGGCGTCGAGCACCAGGATGGAGCGCCGCATCCGCTCCAGCCCCGGGTGGAAGAAGAAGATGATGACGCCCGCGGCGAGCGCGGCCAGCACGAGCCGCCAGCTCGAGATGCCGACCGGCGGCGTGTCGCCGATCAGGACGTCGCGCAGGATCCCGCCCCCGAGCCCGGTCACCCACGCGAGCACGAGGACGCCGAACGCGTCGAACCGTTTGCGCACGGCGGCGAGCCCTCCCGAGACCGCCGCGACGAAGACGGCGACGAGCTCCAGGTAGGAGACCGGGCCGGAGGTGAACGCGTCCACGGGACGTCATCCTCCCAGGCCCTCCCGCCCGGGGCGCGCCAATCGACGGCACACCGACGCGCCTGCGCGGCACCGCCCCGCGCCGGTGGCACCCTCGAACAGGCGGACCCGCCCCGACGGAGTTCCCGAGGGCGACCTGTGAGGGAGGAAGCATGGCCGAGCTCGAGCTCGTGAGGCTGCACGAGGACGGTGAGCGCCTGGTCCTGCGCGGCCCCGGCGGCACCGAGAGCACGCTGCCCATCACGGAGGCGCTGCGCGCCGCGGTGCGACGCGACCGACCGCGCACGGAGGCGCTGCGCGCCCAGGCGGCCACCACCCTGCGCCCCCGGGACCTGCAGGCGCGCCTGCGCGCCGGGGCGACGGTCGAGGAGCTGGCCGACGAGTCCGGGCTCCCCGTCGACCACGTGCAGCGCTACGAGTGGCCCGTGGCGGCGGAGCGCGACCACGTCATCGGGCAGGTGCGCGCCCACCGGCTGCCGGGCGACGACGAGACGACGACCCTCGGGGAGGTCGCCGACACCCGGCTGGCCGCCCGCGGCGTCACGACCGACGAGGCCCTCTGGTCGGCCCGCCGCGACGGCACCGCGCCCTGGGTGGTCGAGGTGCGGTTCTCCGCCGGCGACCGCGACCGGTCGGCACGCTGGACCTTCGACCCCAAGGGCCGGGTCGTGACGGCGCTCGACGACGAGGCGCGCTGGCTCGGCCAGCCGGACGACCCGGTCTCCCCCGACGTGCTGGGCGTGCCGTCGACGGGCGGGCGTGCGGTCACGCCCCGCCGGCACGTGGACGACGACACCACGGCGCTGCTCCTGGACGACCTCGCCGGACGCCGCGGGCAGCGGCCCGGCGACCGCCGCAGGACGCCCGCCCGCACGGCGGCGGACGACGTGCCACCCGCGCCGGAGCCGATCCCCGTCGGCCACGTCAGCGCTCCCCCGGTCGACGCGCCCGCCGTGGCGCCGGAGCCGGAGCACGCCGACCCGGCCGGCGCGAGCGTGGTCGACCTCGGGTCGCGCCGCGCGGGCCTGCGCCCGACGACGCCCGACCGCTCCACCCACCCGTCGTCGGCGCGTCGGCCGATGCCCGGCGTGCTGCCGCTCGACCACGACGACGACGGGGCCGACGACGGGGACAACCGGGCCGGGGCTGCGGACACCCTCCCGGACGCCAGGCAGGACGCACGGTCCGACGTGGTCGACGACGCGCCCGCACCGAGCGGGCCGCCCGCGCAGGGGCCCGCCGGGCCGCAGCCGGCCGCGCCGGCACCGCGGAGCGACAAGTCCGCCGGGGGGCGACGGCCCGGTCGCAAGGGCCGCGCCCAGGTGCCGAGCTGGGACGAGATCGTCTTCGGCGGCGGCCGCCCGTCGTCCTGACCTCGGCCGGCCCCGTCCTGTCCTGTCCCGTCCTGTCCCGCTACGCGCCGTCGCCCAGGTCGAGCTGGTCGGTGACCGACGCGCGCCGGCGGGCGTCGGCCTGCGTCATGCGCCGCATGTGGTGGCGCCGGCACAGCACCTCGTAGGACACCGGGCCGCCGTCGGGCGCGCCCGCGACGTCGCCGACCACCACCTGGTCGCCCTCGACGACCATGACGCCGCCCACGGTGCGGGCGTTGTGGGTGGCCCGCGCGCCGCACCAGCACAGGGACCGCACCTGGAGCTCCTCGACGCGATCGGCGAGCTCGATGAGACGGGCGGCACCGGGGAACAGCCGCGTGCGGAAGTCGGTGGTGATGCCGAACGCGAAGACGTCCAGCTCCACCTCGTCGACGAGGCGGGCCAGCTGCTCCACCTGGGCCGGGGAGTAGAACTGCGCCTCGTCGCACACGAGGTAGTCCACGACCCGACCGGCCTGCCGCTCGGCGGCCACGACGTCCCAGAAGTCGGTGTCGTCGGTGACCTCGCGGGCGTCGACCTCGAGGCCGAGCCGCGACGACAGCCGGGACGTGCCGGCGCGGTCGTCGCGCGTGAAGATCAGACCGGTCCGCCCGCGCGCCGCGTGGTTGTGGTCGGTCTGCAGCGCCAGCGTCGACTTGCCGCTGTCCATGGTCCCGGAGAAGAAGACGAGCTCGGCCATGGGCAGATCCTGTCAGACCCGTGCCCCGTGCCGGGCCGGCGCCCGCGGCCTACTGCCCGACGCGCCCGTCCACGCACTCCCGCAGCAGGTCCGCGTGCCCGCAGTGCCGCGCGTACTCCTCGACGTGGCCGAGCAGCAGCTCGCGCAGCGAGATCTCGCCGCCCGGCTCCGCGCCCAGGTCGGAGAAGCCGGCGTTCGTGCTGCCGAGGTCGTCGAAGCCGTCGACCATGCGGTCGGTGGCGGCCATCTCCTCGTGCCAGCTCCGGAACGCCTCCGCGACGACGGCGGGGTCGGCCACCGCGCCGTCCCAGTCGCCGTCGCGGTGCGTCTCGCTGCGGTACAGCCACGGCGCGTCCTCGCCGGTCATGATGCGGCGCACGTGCCGCTCGTCCTCCGTGAGGTGGCGCACCAGTCCGAGCAGCGACATCGTCGACGGCGGCACCGAGCGGCGGGCGAGCTGCTCGGCGTCCAGGTCGGCGCACTTCATCTCGACGGTGAGCCGGTACGAGCGGAGCGAGTCGAGCAGGATCGCCCGTTCGTCGACCAGCTCGACGTCGCTCTCGCGCGGGTCGTCGTCCGGGTCCACCCACATGTCGGGGTAGACGGTGGCGCGGGTCCAACGGGACTCGGTCGCAGGGTCCTGCTCGCGGGGCTCCATCTCGGCATCGTGACACCCGCGAGGCGGGCGCGCCACGGCTTTCCGTGCCGTGCTCGTGCCGTGCTCGTGCCGTGCTCGTGCCGCGCTCGTGCCGCGTGCGAGGGCGACGACCGCCGGGGCTACGCCTGCGCGACCAGCAGCGGCACGACCATCTCCGCGGGCGTGAGCGACCCGTGCACGCCCGGCATCTCGCGGGCGCCGGACGGGTGCAGGCGCGAGTCGACGACCGTCGCCGCCCCGCGCGCCGCGACCAGGACGTCGCCCACCGCGGGCAGCACGTGGTCGGCCACGGGACCCAGCCATCCGGCCGCGACCGCGTCGTCGCGCAGCACGACGAGGGCGTCGTCCCCGAGCACCGCGGCCCAGCGGTCCGCGACGTCCCGCGGGTCGGCGCCGGGAGCGACGTACACGTGGCCGGCGCGCGGCTCCCCGCCGAGGAGGGCGACGTCGCGCGCGAGCTCCGGCCGGGCGGCGACGTCGTGCTGGTGGGACAGGTCCGCCGTCACCTGACCGTGGTCGGCCGTGACGACGACGAGCGTGCCCTTCGGGACGGAGCGCACCAGGCGGCGCAGCTCGGAGTCCGTCTCCTCGAGGGCGTCGCCCCACTGCCACGACTGCGGACCGTGCTGGTGGCCCGCCTTGTCAACGGCACCGTGGTAGAGGTACACGAGGCCGGGCTCGCGCAGCTCGCGCACCGTGGTGCCCACCTGGGCGTCGAGCCCCTCGGCGGCCGCGTAGCGCGGGCCGCGCAGCGCCGCGCGCGTCATCCCGGAGCCCGCGAACCGCGCGGGCCCGGGCGAGGTGACGCGCACCCCGCGCCGCACGAGCGTCTCGAGCACCGTCGGCTCGCGCTGCACGTCCTCGGGCTCGGCACGCATCGGACCGGAGAGCTTGGTACGCCGGTACGGGTCCGACTGCTCGGTCCAGGACACGGTGGTGGCGAGGCCGCCCGTGGCGGGGTTGCGCTGCGTGTAGCCCAGGAGCCCGGTGCGGCCCGGGGCCGTGCCCGTGCCGAACGTCGCGAGCGCCGCCGCCGTCGTCGAGGGGAAGCTCGACAGCACCGACCGGCCGTCCGCGGCCAGCGAGCGCAGGAACGGGGCGTGCCCGCCACGCTCGGCGAGGTTGGCCAGGCCCAGGCCGTCGACGAGGACGACGACCGCCCGGCGGACGCCGGAAGGCAGCCCGAGCGCGTCGCGGCAGTCCGCCGACCGCAGCCCGGTCGCGGTCGTGAGGTCCGCCCCGAGGGCGCCCGCGACGGCGGGCAGCACGGCGGCGAGGGAGCCCGTCCCGTAGGAGGGGGCGAGGAGGCCGTCCGGCAGCGCGAGGGTCGCCGTCATCGGGCGGCGCGCCCGCCCGTCCCGGTCGCCGCCGACAGGGAGCGTGAGAACGCGATCGCGCGGCGCAGGGCGTCGCGCCCCTCCGCGGCACCGCTGACGCGCACGACGACGTCGTCGGGCGTGAGCTGGCCGGTGAGTCCGTGGTCGGCCTCGCAGTTCGGGTCCGGGCACTGCACGGGCTCGAGGTCGACGCGGGAGACGGCGCCCCAGCCGATGGCGAGCGTGAGCTCGGACGCGCTGTCCCCGGGGCGGTGCTCCGCCGGCTCGGCGACGATGTGCGTGAGGGCGACCGACCGGATCTCGCTCAGCGCCACGGCCTCCGTGGTCGCGGCGGCTGACGACGGGTGGGCGGCGTCGCCCTCGTGGTCGTCGACGTGCGCGGTGACGAGGCGGGTGGGCGTGAGGGCCAGCACGGTGAGGTGCCGGCGCACGGCGTCGTCGAAGGTGGTCTCGGCCTGGACGAGGTGGGCGAGCACGTCCTCGTCGGCGAGCGCGACGTCGAGGACGTCCTCCACGAGGTCCGGGTAGTACCCGGCCCGGCGCACGTGGGCGGACAGTTCGGTACGGAGGTTCTCGCGGGCGGTGGCATGCGGCACCCGCGCATTCTCCCACCGCCCCGGCGGCCGTGGCCACCGCCGTCCCCAGCCGGTGCCGTCCCCGCGTTCCGGCACGTCAGCCGGGCAGGGCGCGGCGCGGCGCGTCCGCGCGCTGCGCCGCCGACCGCAGCCGGACGACGGCGTGCAGCACGCTCACCCCGACCGAGCCGACGACGACGGGGTACAGCTCCAGCGACGCGAGCTCGGGCAGGTCGTCCGCCAGCACGGACACGCGCGCGAGCACGTCCTCGAGCGCGTCGATGTCCGCCTCCGGCGCGCCGCCGTACCCGAACAGCCGCGGCGCCGCGCGCACCGTGCGCACCATGGCGGCCACGTCGACGTCCGTCAGCGGCGGGATGCCGTAGGCCACGTCGTCGAGGAGGTCCGTCGCGTCGCCCGCGAGGCCGAACGACACCTTCGGGCCGAACAGCGGGTCCTCGCCCGAGCGGATGACGCACGGCACCCCGACGGGTGCCATCGGCTGCACCTCCATGGCGGGCTCGTCCTCCCCCAGGACGTCCAGGGCGACCTGCCGCATGCGCTCGACGTCGGCACGCAGCTCGGCCGCGTCGGCGATGTCCAGGCGCACCCCGCCCAGGTCGGTGCGGTGGCGCAGCGCCGTCGAGGCGGTCTTGAGGGCGACCGGCCAGCCGAGCTCGTCGGCCGCCGCGACGGCCTCGTCCGCCGTGCGCACGGTCCGCGAGCGCCAGAGCCGCACGCCGTAGCAGTCGAGCAGCTCCGCCGTCTCGTCCTGCGTGAGCGCCCGCCCCTCGCCGCCCTCGGCGTCGGCGAGCCAGCGCTCGACGAGCTTGCGCGCCCGCCGCGCGTCCATGCCCTCGGGCCGCACGTGGGTGCCGCGGTCCTCCGTGCGCCAGCGCGCGTACGTCACGACCTTGCCGAGCGCCGTCACCGCGTCCTCCGGCGTGGAGAACGCGGGGATCCGCACGGGCGTGCCGTCGGGGCCCGTGGCCGCGAGCTCGTCGGGCAGGCCGCTGAGGCCGAGCATCGACGCGACGGTGGTGCGCCCGGTCCGCGCGGCGGCCTCGGCGACGGCGCGCGCCACGGCCCCGGTGCGCGGCACGACGACGGGCACGTCGACGGCGACGACGACGTCGCACGCCCCGGGCGCGTAGAGCGCACCGGTCACCTGCGCGATCTGCTCGTCGGTGGCGTCCGGCGGCAGGAAGTCGGAGGACGCCGCGACGACGAGGCCCGCGGCGGCCGCGGCCTCGGCCACGAGGGCCGCGAGCGCGGCGGACGACGCGAGGATGCCCACCCGGCCGCCGGTCGGCAGCGGCTGGTGCGCGAGCACCTGCGCGACGTCCATGAGCTGGTGGGTGTTCTCGGCCCGGATCACGCCGGACTGCCGCAGCATCTCGTCGAGCAGGCGACGCGGCGCCCGCGTGGCGCGCACGGCGTGCCCCGGGGGCACGACCTGGCCCGACCGGCCCGCCACGACCACGACGACGGGCTTGACCCCGGCCAGCCGGCGCGCGATCCGGGAGAACTTGCGGGGGTTGCCGATGGACTCGAGGTAGAGGCAGACGACGGCGGTGCGCGCGTCGTCCTGCCAGTACTGCATGAGGTCGTTGCCCGACACGTCGGCGCGATGCCCCGCGGACAGCAGCGCCGAGACGCCCAGGCCGCGCCGCTCGAGCGTCCGGGTGAGCGTGACGGCGGCGGGCGCCGACTGGCAGAACATGCCGACCACGCCGGCCCGGGGCGTCCGTTCCGCGAGGCTCGCGTGCAGCCGCGCGCCCGGCGTCGTGGTGAGCAGGCCGAACGACGCGGGGCCGATCACCCGCATCCCGCCCGCGTGCGCGGCGCGCACCAGCTCGCGCTGCCGGGCCAGGCCGTCCGGCCCGGTCTCCGCGTACCCGGCGGCCAGCACGACGACGCCGCGCGCGCCGCGACCGGCCAGGCGCCGCACCGCGTCGACGGCGGCGTCCGGCGGCACCGCCAGGAGCGCGAGGTCGACGCCGTCGTCGCGCGCGTCCCCGTCGCTCGCCTCGTCGCCGGCCCCGAGCGCGTCGTCCCACGACGCGGCGACCGCGAGCCCCGGGGCGTCCGGGACCGGACCGGGGGCGTCGAGCACCGTGAGCCGGCTGTCCCCCGGGTCGGTCGCCGCGGCGTCGACGACGCGCTGCGCGAGGTGGTGCTCCGGCGTCGCTCCGCCGGGCCCCGCCGGGCCGGGCCCGACGAGCAGGACCCGGCGGGCGGACAGCAGCGCCTGCATCGAGCGCGCCTCCGCGCGGTGCTCGCGGTCCGCCATCACCTCGCGGGAGCGCTCCGTGGGGTCGAGGTCGAAGGCCACCGTGACCACGCCGTCGTCGAGGTGCTGGCTCACCGCGTACCCGGCGTCGCGGAAGACGGCGAGCATCGACGAGTTCTGCGGCAGCACGTCCGCGGTGAAGCGCCGCACCCCGCGCTCGCGCGCCGCCGCGGCGACGTGCTCGAGGAGCACCGAGCCGAGGCCCTTGCCCTGCATCGCGTCGGCGATGTTGAAGGCCACCTCCGCCTCCGTGGGCGTGACCTTGTCGTACCGGGCGACGCCGAGCACGTCCTCGCGCGGGCGGCCCGCGTCGTCGGCGCCGGGCCGCACCGCGACCAGGGCCACCCGGTCGCGCTGGTCGAGGTGGGTGAGGCGGTTCAGCTCGCGGTCCGTCAGCCGGCGCACCGGCGCGAAGAAGCGGAAGTACGCGGACCGCTCGGACTGCGCCTCCTGGAAGCGCTGGATCGCGTCGGCGTCGTCGGGCCGCAGGGGGCGCACGTGCATGGTCGTGCCGTCGCGCAGCACGACGTCGGCCTCCCACGCGACCGGGTACCCAGGGTCCGGCCGAGCGTCCTGCCCAGCCGCCGGCCGGGCGTCCGGAGTGTCGGGTGCGTCCACCCGTGCAGGCTATCCGGGCCCTGTGACGCGGGCGCGTCGCCGCGCCTGCGCGGCCCTGTGGGCGCCGGCGACTAGAGTCTGGTGCCGTCCGCGAAGGACGCCCGACCGCGAACCCCGCCGGCCGTCCCGCCGAGCCGTCCATCGAACTCAGGAGCCGCACCGCATGGCGCGCAAGAGCAGCAGCGCACCCGCCACCGACGAGCCGTTCGACGAGAAGATCGTCGACATCGACGTCGCGGCGGAGATGGAGACGTCGTTCCTCGAGTACGCGTACTCCGTCATCTACTCGCGCGCCCTGCCGGACGCCCGCGACGGCCTCAAGCCGGTGCACCGCCGGATCCTCTACATGATGTCCGACATGGGCCTGCGGCCCGACCGCGCGCACGTGAAGTCGTCGCGCGTGGTCGGCGAGGTCATGGGCAAGCTGCACCCGCACGGTGACACCGCGATCTACGACGCGCTGGTGCGCCTCGCGCAGGACTTCTCGATGCGCCTGCCGCTGGTCGACGGGCACGGGAACTTCGGCTCGCTCGACGACGGCCCGGCCGCTCCGCGGTACACCGAGGCCCGGCTCGCCCCGCCGTCGATGGCGATGACCGCAGGGCTCGACGAGGACGTCGTCGACTTCGTCCCGAACTACGACAACAAGCTCACGCAGCCCGCGGTGCTGCCGTCCGCGGTACCGAACCTGCTGGTCAACGGCTCGTCCGGCATCGCCGTCGGCATGGCGACGAACATGGCGCCGCACAACCTCGTCGAGGTCGTGGCCGCCGCCCAGCACCTCATCACCAACCCCGACTCGACGCTCGACGACGTCATGCGCTTCGTGCCCGGCCCCGACCTGCCCTCCGGCGGCAAGATCGTCGGGCTCGACGGCGTGCGCGACGCCTACCGCACGGGGCGCGGCACGTTCCGCACGCGCGCGACGGCGCGCGTCGAGAACGTCACGCCCCGCCGCAAGGGCATCGTGGTCACCGAGCTGCCCTACGGCGTCGGCCCGGAGAAGGTGATCGAGAAGATCGCCGACGGCGTGAAGGCCAAGAAGATCCAGGGCGTCACCAACGTCCAGGACCTCACCGACCGCACCCACGGGCTGCGCCTGGTCGTCGAGGTGAAGACCGGCTTCGACCCCGACGCCGTGCTCGAGCAGCTGTACCGCACCACCCCGCTCGAGGACTCGTTCGGCATCAACAACGTGGCCCTCGTCGACGGGCAGCCGCGCACGCTCGGCCTCCTCGAGCTGCTGCGGGTGTGGGTGGCCCACCGGATCGACGTCGTGCGCCGCCGCTCGACCTTCCGGCTCGCCAAGCGGCAGGAGCGCCTGCACCTGGTCGAGGGCCTGCTGCTGGCCATCGTCGACATCGACGAGGTCATCCAGGTCATCCGCACCTCCGACGACGCGGGCGCCGCGCGCGAGCGCCTCATGAGCGTCTTCGACCTCTCGGAGCCCCAGGCCACGTACATCCTCGACCTCCAGCTGCGCCGCCTCACCAAGTTCTCCCGCATCGAGCTGGAGAAGGAGCAGTCGGAGCTGGAGCGCGAGATCGCCGAGCTCCAGGAGATCCTCGCCGACGACGCGCGCCTGCGCGCCGTCGTCAGCGCCGAGATGGGCGAGGTCGCCTCGACCTACGGCACCCCGCGCCGCACCGTGCTGCTCGACTCGGCCGGCGGCGCCACCGCCCCGGCGGCGACGAACGGCCGCAGCAAGGCGCCGGCCATCAGCCTGGAGATCGCGGACTCCCCCACCCGGGCGCTCCTGTCGGCCACCGGGCTGCTGGCCCGCACCTCGGGCGAGGCCGCGGACGCGCCCCTCGAGCGCGCCGGGCGCCGGCACGCCCACGACGCGATGCGCGGGGACGTCGCCACCACGACGCGCGGCGACGTCGGACTCGTGACGTCCGCGGGCCGTCTCCTGCGGGTGTCCGCGCTCGACCTTCCCGCGCTCCCCCCGGTCGACGGCCCGCCGTCCCTCTCGGGCGGGATCCCGGTGAGCGAGCTGGTCGCGCTCGCGCCCGGCGAGACCGCCCTGGCCGTGGTCTCGCTGGACGACGACGCGCCCACCCTGGCCCTCGGCACCGCGAACGGCGTCGTCAAGCGCGTCGCCGCGGGCGACGTGCCCGCGAACCGCGACGAGTGGGACGTCATCGCCCTCAAGGACGGCGACCGCGTGGTCGGTGCGAGCCCGGTCGGCGAGGACGACGAGCTCGTCTTCGTCGCCTCCGACGCGAGCCTGCTGCACTTCGACGCCTCCGCGGTGCGCCCGCAGGGCCGGGCCGCGGCCGGCATGGCGGGCATCCGCCTCGGCGCGGGCCAGCAGGTCGTCTTCTTCGGCGTCGCGAGGGCCGCGAACCGCGACCTGCACACGGTCGTCACGGTGGCGGGGACGTCGGGCGCGCTGCCCGGCACGGGCGGCGGCTCCGCGAAGGTCACGCCGTACGAGCTGTACCCCGGCAAGGGGCGCGGCACCGGCGGGGTGCGCGCGCACCGCTTCCTCAAGGGCGAGGACGGCCTCGTCCTGGCCTGGGTGGGCGAAGGGCCCGCCCGCGCCGTGGGCGGCGCCGGTCAGCCGGCCGAGCTGCCGGAGAGCACCGACCGCCGCGACGGTTCGGGCCAGCCGCTGCCCGCGCCCGTCGCCGCGATCGGCTGACGGCCGGGCATGAGCGCGGGCCCCGTCGCCGAGCCGGACGACGTACCCGTCCTCGTGGTCGTGACGGGCCGCCCCGGCACGGGCAAGACCACGCTGGCGCGGCGTCTCGCCCGGGCGCTGCGCGCCGCCTACGTGCGGGTCGACGCGATCGAGGCGGCGCTCGGCGCCGGCGACGCCCGCTCCGCCGGACCCGAGGGCTACGCGGTCGCGCACCTGCTCGCCCGGTCCAACCTCGAGCTCGGCGGCGACGTCGTGGTGGACGCCGTCTGCCCGGTGCCGGAGTCCCGGTCGGCCTGGGCCGACACCGCGCGGGCCGCCGGGGCACGCCCCGTCGTGCTCGAGACCGTGCTCGCGGACGCCGCCGAGCACCGCCGCCGCGTCGAGGCCCGGCGGCCCGACCTCCCGGGCCAGCGTGTGCCGACCTGGCAGGACGTCGCGCTGGACGGGTACGCATCCTGGGACGAGGCCCGCGACGGTGTGCGCACCCCGGTCGCGACCACCTCGTCCGACGACGCGCTCACGACCGCGCTCCGTGCCGTCGGCCCCCGCGGCCGCGCCCGCCCGGTCCGCTAGCGGTCGACTGCGGCGACGATCGCCGTGCCCAGGTCGGCAGGGCGCGAGAACATCGGCCAGTGGCCCGTGGGCAGGTCGACGATCTCGTAGTCGTGCAGCCGCGCCAGCTCGGCCACGAACGGGTGACCCTCGGCCATCAGTCCCCGCAGCACCTCGCCGGGCATCTCGCAGGCGATCACCGTCGTCGGGACGTCGAGCCGGCGCGCGTCGTCGCCGAGGTGGTGGCCCTCGCGGACCGTCCCGCCGGGCTGCGGCACGGCACGGTCCCGGAACCGTGCGCGGACCTCGTCGTCGAGCCCGACGAGGTCCTGCTCCTCGAACTCGCTCCATGCGGGCAGCTCGTGGTCGACGACGTCGACCGGGAGGTCGGCATTCACGGCCTGGCCCTCGACGAACGGCCCCGAGTCGACGTACACCACGCGGGCGACCCGGTCCGGACGCCGGTCGGAGGCCGCGTACACGAGCCCTCCGCCGGCGGAGTGCCCCACGAGCGCGACGGGCGCGTCGCCCGGGACGGCGTCGATCGCGGCGACCACGGTGTCCACGTGGTCCGCCAGGCGGATGCCGGAGCGGTCGGCGTCCACCGATTCCAGTCCCGGCAGGGTGACGGCGTGGGGCGTGTGGCCCGCCGCCGCGAGCACCGGGACGACGTCGTCCCAGGCCGATCCGTCGAGCCAGAACCCGGGTACGAGGATGATGTCCATGTCCCGAGATTAGGCGTGACCTCCGACACGTCGGCTGCTTCACTGCCGCCATGCCCGACCTCGACCTGCCGGACCCCGACCTCCACCTGCCCGACGGCTACGTCTTCACCACCGCCCCCGAGCGGATCGACGCCGACCGGGTGCACGAGCTGCTCGCTGCGCACGCGTACTGGGCCGCCGGCCGTTCCCGCGAGCAGCAGCGCGCCGCCATGGCGGGGTCCCGGAACTACGGCGTCCTCGCCGCGACGGGCGACCTCGCCGCCTACGCCCGCCTGGTCACGGACGGCGCGACGTTCGGCTGGCTCGCGGACGTGATCGTCGACCCCGCGCACCGGGGGCACGGGCTGGGCCGCGCCGTCGTCGCGGGCGCGCTGGCCGACGTCGAGTCCCTCGGGCTGAAGCGGGTCCTGCTGCGCGCGTCCGACCAGGGCCGGCGCATCTACGAGCGCGCCGGCTTCATGCCCGTCCCCGAGCCCGACAGCTGGCTGCAGCTGCAGGCGAGCACCCCGGCCACCAGGAGCGCTTGACCCGCGACGTAGGTGAGCATCACCCAGAAGCCGGAGGCGGGCGGGTCGAACCAGCCGGTGAAGGCGCCCAGCGCGATCATGGCGTCCGACGCCAGGAAGACGACGCCGCCGGCGCCGGCCAGCGGGTGCACGCCCGTGGCGAGCACCGCCATCGCCACCAGGCAGACCCCGTAGACGATCACGGCGGCCAGCAGCGGCCCGGGCGCACCCGGGGCGCAGGCCGCGACGAGCGCCACGGCCGCGAGGACGTAGGGCGCGAGGAGCGCCGGCCGGCGCACGACGCTCGCCCGCCGGGTCGGCCAGAACGCGACGACGTAGGCACCCTGGGCGAGCAGGAAGAAGCCCACCATGACGAGGAACGCGGCATCACCCTCGAACGCCGCGGGAGCCGTGTCCCCCAGCCAGGACAGGCCGAGGGCCACGGCGACCAGCCGCACCAGCCGCGAGCGCGGTGCGGGCGCGGCGCACCAGAGCGTCACGGCGAGCAGGGGCATCAGGCAGACCTGGGTGACGCGCGCCCAGGTGCTGGCCTCGGCCACCTGGGCCACGAGGTGCAGCACGGTGAGCATCGCCAGCGCGACGGCGGCCGCGCGGGAGGTGACGGTGGGCAGGAGCCGCTGCGGCGGCGCCGGGAGCAGCCCGGAATGAACGACGTCGGTCACGCGGGGCAGCCTAGGGCCCCGGGGCGTCAGTCCGAAACCCGCCGTCGGGTGAGCCCCGTCCGCCGGTCAGAGCTCGATCGTCACCAGGCGCGAGCCGTGCCGCTCGGTGTACCCCAGGCTTGCGTACAGGCCGTGGGCGCCGCTCGGGTTCTGGGTGTCGACGTCGAGCGCGGCGACCGCCATGCCGTCGGCGGCGAACGCCCGCATGCCGGCGGCGAGCAGCGCGACGGCGACCTTGCGGCCGCGGTAGGCGCGGCGCACGCCGAGGATCTCCGTGTAGCCGAACGGGTGGCCGCGCACCGCGAAGTCCGCCGTGAACCGGGCCGCGACGTGGTAGCCGACGACGAGCGGCTCACCCGCCCGCAGCGCGGCCGCCGTCTCGCCGTCGGTGCGCGGGTCGGCCAGGAGGGCGGCGACGTCCGGCGCAGGGTCCACGACCACGAACGACCACTCGGGGGCGTAGGTCGAGCGCCCGCTCCGCCACTGCTCCGGGGTCTGCGGCTCGCTGCCCCAGTGGTCGCGGAACGCGTCGTTGTGGGCCAGGCGGGCGGGCTCGTCGAGGTCGTCGGCGAGCGGCACGAGCCGGAGCCCGTCGTCGAGCGCGACATCGGGCACGGGGTGCGCGTCGAGGTCGCGCAGGTCGCGCTCGAGGTCGGAGTAGAAGCGGCGCGGCGTGAAGCCCGCACGCTCGTACAGCCGCACCTTCGGGGCCGGGGCCGTGTCCTCGAGGAACCCCCCGATCCGGCCGGGGACGCTCGCGCCGGAGGCGGCGAGCATCTGGCGGGCCCGTGCCTCCTGCCAGGCGAACAGCTCCCGGCCGATGCCCTCCCCGCGGCGGTCGGGGTGCACGGCCCCCCACAGGAACGCCCGCACCCGGCTGGTGTCGCCGGGCATGGTCTCGACGTAGCCGTAGGCGCGCAGCAGACCGTCGGCGTCGAGCCCCACGACCGAGTCGGTCGCGAGCCGGCGCCACGGTGCGTCGAGGATCTCGAGCAGCTCGTCCAGCGTCTCCCGGTACGGCTCGCGGTCCGCCTCCGCGACCGTGTTGCGCAGGTCGAGCAGGGCGCCGGCGTCGTCGCGGGTCGCGGGGCGCCAGGTCAGCCCGCCGGCCGTGAGCGGCGGCAGGACGGACGGGGCGCCAGCGCGCTCCGCGAGGGGCGCGAGCGGGGCGGGGGCAGGGGTCGCCATGGGCCACACGGTAGGCACCGCCGGGGCCCCCCGCACGGCCTTTTCGTCCGCCGGCGCTTGTCCGGGGCGGCGGCCGTGTGGCACGGTGCACCGTCCTGACCTGCACCGACCGCAACGGAGCGTGCGATGACCGAGACCGTCCCCGCCGTGTACGAGCTCCTCGACCCGCGGTTCGCCGCCGTGCGCGGCGACAGCCGCCTCGAGCGCCTCTGGACCGGCGCGCGCTGGACAGAGGGACCGCTGTACGTCCCCGCGGGCCGCTACCTGCTGTTCAGCGACATCCCCAACGACCGGGTGCTGCGCTGGGACGAGACGGACGGCTCGGTGAGCGTCTTCGACTCCCCCGCCGGTTACGCCAACGGGCGCACGATCGACCGGCAGGGCCGCGTCGTCGCGTGCCAGCAGGGTCCGCGGCGCGTGGTGCGCACGGAGCACGACGGGTCCACGACGGTCCTCGCCGACCGGTGGCAGGGCCGGCGCCTCAACAGCCCCAACGACGTCGTCGTGTCGGCCGACGACGCGGTCTGGTTCACCGACCCTCCGTACGGGATCACGAGCGACTACGAGGGCGAGCACGCGGAGCCGGAGATCGACGGCTGCCACGTCTACCGGGTCGACCCGCGCACGGGGGAGGTGGCCGCCGTCGCGACGGACCTCGAGCGCCCCAACGGACTGGCGTTCTCCGTCGACGGGCAGCGGCTGTACGTCGCGGACACGCAACGCCGGCACCTGCGGGCCTTCGAGGTCGACGGCGGACGACTCACGGGCGGGGACGTCCTCGCCGAGCTCGACGGCGGGCCGGACGGCGTGCGCGTCGACACGGCGGGCCGCGTCTGGGTGGCCGCCGGGGAGGCCCTGCACGTCCTCGACCCCGACGGCACGCTCCTCGGGCGGCTCCACCTGCCCGAGGAGGTCTCGAACCTCGCCTTCGGCGGCCGCAAGCGCAACCGCCTCTTCGTCACGGCGTCCACGTCGGTGTACTCGATCCTGCTCACCGTGAACGGCGCTCCGCTGCTCTGAGCCGGGCCCGCGGGGCCCGCTCGCGACGGTGGACGCGCCGTCCGAGCGGCGCCGCGCGCCGTTACGCTGCACGGGTGACGACCACGCTCGACCCCGCCGCCGCCGACGCCCGCTCCACCGCCCTGCGCGAGGCCCTGCGCACGCGCGTCGTGGTGGCCGACGGGGCCATGGGCACGATGATCCAGGCCGCGGACCCCACCCTCGACGACTACGAGGGGCACGAGGGCTGCAACGAGATCCTCAACGTGTCGCGGCCCGACATCATCCGCGCCGTGCACGACGAGTACCTCGAGGTGGGCGTCGACGCGATCGAGACCAACACCTTCGGCGCCAACTGGTCGAACCTGTCCGACTACGGCATCGACGACCGGATCCGCGAGCTCGCCCGGGCGGGCGCCGCCCTGGCCCGCGGGCGCGCGGACGCCTTCGCCACCGCCGACCACCCGCGCTGGGTGCTCGGCTCGATGGGCCCGGGCACCAAGCTGCCGAGCCTCGGCCACACCACGTACGCGCACCTGCGCACGACGTTCGCCGAGCAGGCGGCCGGGCTGCTCGAGGGCGGCGCGGACGCGCTGCTGGTGGAGACCAGCCAGGACCTGCTGCAGGCGAAGGCGGCGGTCACGGGCTGCCACGACGCGATCGCGGAGGTCGGCCGCGACGTGCCGGTCATCGTCTCCGTCACCGTCGAGACCACCGGCACCATGCTCATGGGCTCGGAGATCGGCGCGGCGCTCACCACGCTGCAGGCGATCGGCGTCGACGCGATCGGCCTGAACTGCGCCACCGGCCCGGACCAGATGAGCGAGCACCTGCGCCACCTCGCGCGGCACTCCGAGGTGCCGGTCACCTGCATGCCCAACGCGGGCCTGCCGGAGCTCGGACCCCACGGCGCCGTCTACCCGCTGACGCCGCAGGAGCTCGCCGCCGCGCACACGCAGTTCGTGCAGGAGTTCGCGCTCGGCCTGGTCGGCGGGTGCTGCGGCACGACGCCCGAGCACATGCGCCAGGTGGTCGAGGCCGTGCGGGGCCGGGAGCTGCCCGCCCGGGACCCGCAGCGCGAGAACGGCGTCGCGTCCCTCTACTCCCACACCGACCTGCGCCAGGACACGTCGTACCTGGCGATCGGCGAGCGCACCAACGCCAACGGCTCCAAGGCGTTCCGTGAGGCGATGCTCGACGGCCGCTGGGACGACGTCGTCGACATCGCGCGCGCCCAGACGCGCGACGGCGCGCACCTGCTGGACGTCTGCATCGACTACGTGGGGCGCGACGGCGTGGCGGACGTGCGCGAGGTCGTCTCGCGGCTGGCGTCGGCCTCCACGCTGCCGCTGGTGATCGACTCGACCGAGCCGGCCGTGCTGCAGGCAGGGCTCGAGCTGCTCGGCGGGCGCGGCGTCGTGAACTCGGTGAACTTCGAGGACGGCGACGGCCCGGGCTCCCGCTACGCGAAGATCATGCCGCTCGTGCAGGAGCACGGGGCCGCCGTCGTCGCACTGACCATCGACGAGGAGGGCCAGGCGCGCACCAAGGACGGCAAGGTCGCGATCGCCACCCGCCTCGTCGAGCAGCTCACGGGCGACTGGGGCATGCGGGTGGACGACATCATCGTCGACGCCCTGACCTTCCCCATCGCGACGGGCCAGGAGGAGACGCGGCGCGACGCCATCGAGACGATCGAGGCGATCCGCGAGATCACCACGCGCTTCCCCGGCGTGCACACCACGCTCGGCGTCTCCAACGTGTCGTTCGGCCTGAACCCGGCCGCACGCACGGTGCTGAACTCGGTGTTCCTGCACGAGGCGACGCAGGCGGGCCTGGACTCCGCCATCGTGCACGCGGCGAAGATCCTGCCGCGCAACGCCATCCCCGACGAGCAGTGGGAGGCGGCGGAGGACCTGGTGTGGGACCGGCGCCGCTACGACGACGAGGGCAACCTCGTCCACGACCCGCTGGCGCACCTGCTCGAGCTGTTCTCGGGGGTCGACGCCACCGCCCTGCGCGACCAGCGCGCCGCCGAGCTCGCCGCGCTGCCCGTCGGCGAACGGCTCGAGCGCCGCATCGTCGACGGCGCGCGCAAGGGCCTGGAGGAGGACGTCGACGAGGCGCTCGCCGACGGCATGAAGGCCCTCGACATCGTCAACACCCACCTGCTGGGCGGCATGAAGGTCGTGGGCGAGCTGTTCGGCTCCGGCCAGATGCAGCTGCCGTTCGTGCTCCAGTCCGCCGAGGTGATGAAGACCGCGGTGGCGCTGCTCGAGCCGCACATGGAGAAGGTCGAGGGCGGCGAGGACCGCTCCAAGGGGACGGTCGTGCTGGCCACCGTGCGGGGGGACGTGCACGACATCGGCAAGAACCTCGTCGACATCATCCTCACCAACAACGGCTACACGGTCGTGAACATCGGCATCAAGCAGCCGGTCAGCGCGATGATCGAGGCCGCCGAGGAGCACGACGCCGACGTCATCGGGATGTCCGGCCTGCTCGTGAAGTCGACGGTCGTGATGAAGGAGAACCTCGCGGAGCTGGTCTCCCGCGGGCTGGAGAAGCGCTGGCCCGTGCTGCTCGGCGGCGCGGCCCTCACCCGCACGTACGTCGAGGACGACCTCGCCTCCGCGTTCCCCGGCACCGTGCGGTACGCGAAGGACGCGTTCGAGGGGCTGCGGCTCATGGAGCCGCTCGTCGCCATCGCGCGCGGCGCCGACCCGGAGTCCGTGGGCCTGCCCGCGCTCCGCAAGCGCCGGCACGGTGTCGTCACCGTCACCGAGACGGCGCCGGAGGACCTGCCGGCGCGCTCCGACGTCGCCGCCGACAACCCCGTGCCCGAACCCCCGTTCTGGGGCACCCGCGTGGTCAAGGGCGTCCAGCTCGCCGACTACGCGGCGTTCCTCGACGAGCGCGCGACGTTCATGGGCCAGTGGGGGCTCAAGCCCGGTCGAGGCGAGGACGGTGCCTCGTACGAGGAGCTCGTCGAGTCCGAGGGCCGGCCGCGGCTGGCCGCGTGGCTCGAGCGCGTGCGCACCGACCAGATCATGGACCCGACCGTCGTGTACGGGTACTTCCCCGTGTGGTCCGAGGGCGACGACGTCGTGGTGGCGCACCACGACGGGCCCGACGGCGGCTCCGGCGGCGAGCCAGGCACCGAGCGGCTGCGGTTCCACTTCCCGCGCCAGCGCCGCGACCGGCACCTGTGTCTCGCCGACTTCGTGCGGCCGCGGTCGTTCGCCGAGGAGACCGGCCGGTTCGACGTGCTGCCCGTGCAGCTCGTCACCGTGGGCGACACCGTCTCGGGCCACACCGCGAAGCTCTTCGAGGCGAACGCCTACCGCGAGTACATGGAGCTGCACGGCCTGTCCGTCCAGCTCACCGAGGCGCTCGCCGAGTTCTGGCACTCCCGCGTGCGCGACGAGCTCGGATTCTCCGGCGAGGAGCCCACCGACGTCGAGGGCCTCTTCAAGCTGCAGTACCGCGGCGCCCGGTTCTCCCTCGGCTACCCCGCCTGCCCGGACATGGAGGACCGCCGCAAGGTGGTCGAGCTGCTGCGGCCGGAGCGCGTCGGCGTGACGCTGTCCGACGAGCTGCAGCTGCACCCCGAGCAGTCCACCGACGCGTTCGTCTTCCACCACCCCGAGGCGAAGTACTTCTCGGTGTGAGTCCTGGGGCGTGCACTGTCGGGTCGACCAGGTTCGACGTCGGGCGCGCAACCAGGGACGATACGAGCATGAGCACGCCGCAGACCGGTCAGGACGTCATGCCCACGGGGCCCCACCAGGCGATCGCCGTGGACCGCTACCGGCCCACCGACCGCGATGCCCTCTACGACGTGTGCCTGCGCACGGGCGACTCGGGCGAGGACGCCACCGGGCTGTACGCCGACGGCGACCTGCTCGGCCACGTCTACCTCGGCGCGTACCTCGAGCTGGAGCCCGACCTGGCGCGCGTCCTGCGGCGGGAGGACGGCACGCCCCTCGGGTACTGCGTGGCCACGGCGAGCACCGCGGACTTCGAGCGCCGCTGCGAGGAGAGCTGGTGGCCGGCGCTGCGGCGGCGGTATGCCGCCCCCGCGGAGGACGACGCGTCGCCGGACGCGCCGCTGCTGCGCGCGATCCACGCGACGTCGCGCACCACGGCGCCGTGGCTCGACGAGTTCCCCGCGCACCTCCACGTGGACCTGCTGCCCGAGGCGCAGGGCGGCGGCCGCGGACGCCGCGTGCTCGAGGCGGTGCTCGACGGCGTCGCCGCGGCCGGTGCGCCGGGCATCCACCTCGGCGTCGGCGGGCGCAACGTGCGCGCGATCGGCTTCTACGAGCACCTGGGCTTCCGCACGCTGGAGCACCACCCGTGGGGGCTGACCATGGGGATGCGTCTGCCGCGCCGCTGATCCCGGACCGGCGCCGTCGATCGATCGCCGGCCACAGGCTAGGCGGCCGCGCTCCCTCGCAGGATGGACGTCATCTTCTTGCCCTTGGCGACCTCGTCGACGAGCTTGTCCATCCAGCGGATCTGCTGCATCAGCGGGTCGTCGATGTCCTCGACGCGCACACCGCAGATCACCCCGGTGATGAGTGACGCGTTCGGGTTCATCGCGGGCGCCTGGGCGAAGAACGTCTCCAGGTCCACCTCGTCGGCGACGGCCCTCTCGAGGCCGCCGTCGTCGTAGCCCGTGAGCCAGGTCAGGACGCGGTCGAGGTCGTCCGTGCTGCGGTCCTTGCGCTCCACCTTCTGCACGTAGAGCGGGTACACGCTGGCGAAGGGCATCCGCCGGATCCGGTCGGCAGGCATCGGTCGCCTCCTGTCGTGGCGGTCGGGTGTGCTCCCGTCGAGGCTACCGCGCGGCGACCGCGCCGACGCCCGGCACGGACGCCCGCTCGAGCCGTGCCACGAGCGCGACGAGACCCGCGGCGAGCGGCACGAGCACCAGGTTGCCCAGCAGCATCGGGCGCAGGAAGGGCAGCCCGGCGACGTAGCTGGCCAGCAGCCCGTCCAGGCCTGCGGGGTAGAACGTGCCCCGGCCGAGCCACCACACGCCCGCGTTGGTCCACAGGTAGAAGAACAGCGAGCTGCCGACGCCGAAGCCGAGCGCGGCGACGAGGCGTCCCGCGCCACCCCGGGTGCGGCCGGCCCACCAGGCGCCGACGCCGATCACGGCCCAAGCGGTCCACGTGAACACCAGCACCGAGGAGTTCCCGAGCAGGACGTCGCTCACCGCGACCACGACCAACGGCGCGAGCATCGCGAGCCGGTGGCGCAGCAGCCCCGCGGCGGCGAACGCCGCCGCGGTCGAGAGCTCGAGGTTCGGCGGCGCGCCGAGATCGGTCTTCACCAGCCGCCAGACGACGGCGCCCGCGACGAGCAGCACGGCCAGCGCGGGCCGCCACCACCGGTGCACGAGCTCGCGGGCGGCCAGCGGAGCCTCCAGGCGCGAGGTCACGGCGATCACTGCTCGATCTCCTCGAGCTTCCAGGTGATGGTCTGCCCGTCCTTGGTCTCGAGCGAGCCCGCGCCGACCTGGGCCATCTCGTCGTCGACGTACAGGCCCCAGAACTCCGTCTCCGGGTCGGCCTCGCGACCGCGGATCGCGGTGACGAAGGCGTTCTCGCCCTCGCCCTGCACCTGCGCGTCCGGGTCCTTCTCCTCCAGCAGCTCGAGAGCGGTCTTGCCGTCCTCGCCCTCGTAGGAGAACTTGCCGACGTTCTCGGCCACCTGCTCGGTCGCATCCACCGATGCGGAGACCGACGGCGACGCGCCGTCCGACGAGCCGCCCTCCGAGCACCCGGCGACGACCCCCGAGGTCAGGGCCAGTGCGGGCAGGAGTACGAGCAGTCGTGGCGCCGTCCGGCGCGTTGCGGTCTTCACGGCCAGAGGGTACCCATCACCGGGGCGCGCCCGCCGCTCGGGCCGCCATGCGGACGGGGTCAGGCGTCGATCCGCGACTGGTCCAGCGTGCTCGCCCCGGCGACGATGAACTCCTTGCGGGGTGCGACGTCGCTGCCCATGAGCAGCTCGAACACCCGCTCCGCGGCCTCGGCGCCCTCCACCGTGACGCGGCGCAACGTACGGTGCCGCGGGTCCATGGTGGTCTCGGCGAGCTGGTCCGCGTCCATCTCCCCCAGCCCCTTGTACCGCTGGATGTCCTCCTTGTACCGGCGGCCGGCACGGTCGAGCTTCTTCAGCGTCGCGGTGAGCTCGGCCTCCGAGTACGTGTACACGTACTCGTTCTTGCGTCGGCCGCTGCCCAGCACCTCCACCCGGTGCAGCGGCGGGACGGCGGCGAACACGCGGCCCGCCTCGAGCATCGGGCGCATGTAGCGGTAGAAGAGCGTGAGCAGCAGGGTGCGGATGTGCGCGCCGTCGACGTCGGCGTCGGTCATCAGCACGATCTTGCCGTAGCGGGCCGCGTCGAGGTCGAAGGACCGTCCGGAGCCGGCCCCGAGCACCTGGATGATGGCGGCGCACTCCGCGTTGCGGAGCATGTCGCTGATCGACGCCTTCTGGACGTTGAGGATCTTGCCGCGGATCGGCAGCAGCGCCTGGAAGTCGCTCGAGCGCGCCAGCTTGGCCGTGCCGAGGGCGCTGTCGCCCTCGACGATGAACAGCTCGCTGCGGTTCACGTCGTCGCTGCGGCAGTCCGCGAGTTTCGCCGGCAGCGACGACGCCTCGAGGGCGTTCTTGCGCCGCGAGATCTCCTTCTGCTTGCGCGCCGTGACGCGGGCGCGCATCTCGGCCACGACCTTCTCGAGCAGCAGCGCCGACTGCGCCTTCTCGTCCCGCTTGGACGACGTGAGGAGGGCGCCCAGCTCCTTCTCGACGACGCGGGAGACGATCGCCCGCACGGGTGCGGTGCCGAGCACCTCCTTGGTCTGCCCCTCGAACTGCGGCTCCGCGAGGCGGACCGTGACGACCGCGGTGAGGCCCGCGAGGACGTCGTCCTTCTCGATGCGCTCGGCCGCGTCCTTCGTGGAGACCTTCAGACGCCGCGCGTTCGTCTCGATCTGCTTGCGCACCGTCTTGAGCAGACCCTGCTCGAAGCCGGACAGGTGGGAGCCGCCCTTGGGCGTCGCGATGATGTTGACGAAGGTGCGCACCTCCGTGTCGTAGCCGCCGCCCCAGCGCAGCGCCACGTCCACCTCGCAGTCGCGCTGCACCTCCTGCGGGGACATGTGGCCGCGGGAGTCCAGCACCGGCACGGTCTCCGTGAAGTGGCCGCTGCCCTTGAGCTGCCACGTCGACGTGACCGGTGCGTCGGGCGCGAGGAACTCGACGAAGTCGACCGCGCCGCCGTCGTGCTGGAAGACCTCCTCGTGCGGGCCCGACTCCCCCGGCGTGCCCGGCAACCCGCGCTCGTCGCGCACCGTGAGCTTCAGGCCCGGCACCAGGAACGTCGTCTGGCGCGCGCGCGTGACCAGCTCGTCGTAGCTGAACACCGCCGTCTTGGGGAACACCTGCCGGTCGGCCCAGTAGCGCACGCGCGTGCCGGTGACGCCGCGCTTCGCCTTGCCGACGATCGCGAGCTCCGACCCGGACACGAAGGGCTCGAACGGCGACTCCGGCGACGGGCCGGAGGCCGGGTCCCCGAAGACTCCCGGCTCCCCCCGGTGGAACGTCATCCCGTACGTCTTGCCGCTGCGGTCGACCTCGACGTCGAGCCGCGCCGAGAGCGCGTTCACGACCGAGGCGCCCACGCCGTGCAGGCCACCCGACGCCGTGTACGAGCCGCCACCGAACTTGCCGCCCGCGTGCAGCTTGGTGAAGACCACCTCGACGCCCGTCAGGCCCGTCTTGGGCTCGACGTCCACCGGGATGCCGCGGCCGTCGTCCTCCACCGTCACCGACGAGTCGGCGTGCAGCACGACGCGGATCGCGGTCGCGAAGCCGCCGAGGGCCTCGTCGACCGAGTTGTCGATGATCTCCCACAGGCAGTGCATGAGGCCGCGCGAGTCGGTGGACCCGATATACATGCCGGGGCGCTTGCGCACCGCCTCGAGGCCCTCGAGGACCGACAGGTGGCGCGCGGTGTACCCGGACTCGGAGGTGGCTGTCACGGGAACGAGGGTAGACGATTCGAACGCCTGTACCGTCGACCCACGCCGCCGGGTGTGCTCCACGCCGCTATGCCCGGAGCGAACCCGGCCCGGGTCGGGGATGCTCCGGGCCACCTGTCTGGTTGGATGGTCATGTGAGCACCACGACGACCGAACCGACCCAGCCGCTGACCGCCGCCGACCGCTGCGACCGCTGCGGCGCCCAGGCGTACGTGCGAGTGGTCCTGCCTGTCGGAGAGCTCCTCTTCTGCGGGCACCACGCACGCGCGCACGCGGACGCCTACCAGGGTGTCGCCGTCCACGTCCAGGACGAGACGGACCGGCTCCACGAGGAGCACGGGGCGCGCTGACCCCGGCGCGGCACACCGACCCCACGAGAGCCCCGCACCGTCCGGTGCGGGGCTCTCGTGCGTCGTGCGCGGGATGACGGTCGTGGCCGGCGAGGATCAGCTGCTGCGGCCCGAGAACGAGCCGACCCACGACCCCCGGACGCCGAGGGTGGTGCGCCACCCGTCCGCCGTCTTGGTCCGCGACACCTTCGTCCCCAGGGCCGAGGTGGCCGTCAGCGTCTTGACCTGGCCGCTCGACCACCGCGACGTCACCGCGATCGAGCGCACCGACGCGAGGCCGAAGACCGACCGGGCCTTCGCCTGCGTGATCGAGTCGCTCCACGTCAGGTACGGGTTGCCGGGCGCCTTGGCCGAGGAGGTGTCGGCCACGTGCACGAGGTAGGGCAGTGCCGCAGTCCCGAACACCTCCGTGTTGGTCGCCGTGCCGCGGCGACCTCCCGCGCTGCCGGTCGACGCGAAGTACGGCGTCTCCGCGAATCCGCCCTCGGCGTCGCGCAGCACGGTCACCGTGCCTTCCTGCACCGTGGCGTCCACCGCCGCGACCCAGGCGCTCCCCCAGCTCCCGCCCTGCTTCTTCCAGCCGGTGTAGTGCTGCGAGCGGGTGTCGTCGTAGACGTGGCAGCCGCACGTGGACTTCAGGCCCTTCACCTTCTCGACGATCGCGTAGTTGCGCGCCGCGACGGCCTGCGCCTCCAGGGCGGCAGCACCGCGGTTGCTGCTCGCGCCCCAGCCCGAGGGCATCTCGTCGAGCCCGTAGAGGTACTCGGTGTTGATGACCACCTGGTTGACGACGTTCGGCCGGTTCGACCGCTTCGTCACCACCAGGCGTCCGTTGCGGTAGGTCCCCTGGGCGCCGGCCACGGTCGCGACCGCCTTCGTCCCGGTGGGCTGGTAGTCCCGCGTGCCGGACCACTCGTAGGTCAGGCTGGAGCGCGCGGACACGCTCTTCGTCGTCGTACCGCCCTTCGTCACCTTGGCCGTGACCCCCGCGGACGCGACGCCGACGGTCACCTTCTCCGAGGCTCCGCCGCTCGCCACGACTGCGCCCGCCGGGTCCTTGAGCCGCCAGGCGCCGGAGCCGACCGCCAGCACCGTCGTGGTCCGGCTGTCCGACGGCGGTCCGAGCACCTGCACGTCCAGGGTGGTCCGGGGGTCGTTCGCCGTCGAGACGGTGGTGCCCGGGTAGTAGTAGCCCAGGATCTGGGCCGCGGTACGGCCCGAGCGCGACTGCTCGTAGGCGCCCCACTGGGCCATCCCGACGCCGTGCCCCGAGCCCGAGCCGGAGATCGCGAACCGCACCGGCACCACGAGCACCGTGACACCGCCGCTCGTGGCGTGGCTGGTCCGGAAGCGGTACGTCGTCGAGGCGGTGGGCTTCACCGTGGTCGACACGCGGCCCGTCGACCCGGTCCGCACGGTGCGCACCTTCACCCACGACGTCCCCGTCTTGCGCTGCAGCGTGACCGTCGCGCCCTGCACGGGCTTGCCGGACTTGAGGTAGCGGACCGTGAGGGACTTTCCGGTCGCCGCCGTCGTCGTCCCCCCGCCGGAGCCCGTCAGCGACCAGGTCGCCGCCTGCGCCGGGGGCGCCACGAGCACCGAGGCGAGCGACAGCGCCAGGGCGACGACGAGCGCGAGCAGGGCGACGACCCGGGGTCGCCCGGGGAGGGTCGTGGTCTGGAGCACGCGGACACCTTGCCACATCGACCCAGGCCAGGGGAACGACCCCCACAGTTCACCCGGGGGCCCGGGGCACCGACCGTCATCGCCGGCGCGCGGGCGTCTCTCTCTTCTCGGCACCGTCCACCGAAGGAGAGTCCCCGATGTCCAGCTCCGCTCCCGGCGCCCCCGACCGCGACCTCGACGGGGCCGCCGCCCTCGCGGCCCAGCTCGACCGCGCGCTCGACGGCACCACGGCCCTGCCCGCCGACCCGGCCTACGACGCCGCGCTCCCCGGCTTCAACCTCGCGCTCGCCCACCGGCCCGCGCTCGTCGTGCGGGCGGCCTCGCCCGAGGACGTCGTCGCGACGGTCCGCGCCGCCGCGGGCCACGGCTTCGGCGTCGGAGTCCGCTCCACGGGCCACAGCGCCGCCGCGACCGGCGCCGGCGACGTCCTGCTCGACGTGTCCGCCCTCGACACCCTCGTCGTCGACCCCGTCGCCCGCACCGCGACCGTCGGGCCCGGCGTCCCCTGGCAGGCGGTGCTCACCGCCGGCGCAGACCACGGGCTGGGCGGGCTCTGCGGCTCGTCGCCCCACGTCGGGGTGGTCGGCTACACGCTCGGCGGCGGGCTCGGCCCCCTGGCTCGCACCTTCGGCTTCGCCGCCGACCACGTCCGCGCGATCGACGTGGTCACCCCGGCCGGCGACCTCGTCACGGCGACGCCGACGCAGCACGAAGAGCTCTTCTGGGCGCTGCGCGGTGGCGGCGGGTCGTTCGGCGTCGTCGTGGCGATGACGTTCGACCTCTTCCCGCTCGACACGGTCCGGGCCGGCACGCTGTGGTTCGACGTCGACGACGCGCCTGCGGTGCTCCACCGCTGGCGGGCCGAGACCGCCTCCCTTCCCGAGGAGGTCTCGACGTCGGTGGCCCGGCTCAACCTGCCTCCGCTGCCGGAGGTCCCCGAGCCGCTGCGGGGCCGCGCCGTGCTCGTCGTCCGGTACGTGCGCCACGGCGAGCTCGCCGCGCCCGACCCGCTCGTCGACACGCTGCGGCAGGTCGCGACGCCCATCCTCGACACGGTCGGCGACCTGCCGTACGCGCGGATCGGCGAGGTGCATGCCGACCCGGACGCCCCGATGCCCCTCGTGGACCGCGGCGGCCTCCTGCACACGCTGGACGAGGACGCCGTCGACGCCTTCCTCGGCGCCGTGCCTCCGGACTCCCCCGTGCTCGCCGCGGAGATCCGGCTGCTGGGCGGCGCCGTCGCCCGCCCGGCGGGCGTGCCGAACGCCGTCGCCGGCCGCGAGGCGTCCTACACGGTGTTCCTGGGGGCGCTCGCCGCGCCCGTGGGCCCCCCGGACGTGGCCGACGAGCTCCAGCGGGTGTGCGAGACGATGGCGCCGTGGAGCACGGGCGGCGCCCTGGTGAACTTCGCGGGGCCGCGCGACGACGTCGGCGCGTCGCTCGTGCACCGCGCCTACGGCCCGGCCTACGAGCGCCTGGTGGCGCTGCGCCGCCGGCTCGACCCGCACGGCGTGCTCGCCCCGTCGGCCCGGTGGGACGTCGTGGACGGCACCCCGGCGGCCTGACGCCGGCCGTCGCCGTCGTTCCCGGACGTGCGAGAGCCCCGGTACCGATCCGGTACCGGGGCTCTCGCGTGCTGCGGGCGCGGCCGCGTGGGCCGAGCCGTGCAGCCTCAGTCGAGGTAGTCGCGCAGGACCTGCGAGCGCGACGGGTGCCGCAGCTTCGACATGGTCTTGGACTCGATCTGGCGGATCCGCTCGCGCGTGACGCCGTAGACCTTGCCGATCTCGTCGAGCGTCTTGGGCTGGCCGTCCTGCAGGCCGAAGCGCATGGAGACGACGCCCGCCTCGCGCTCCGAGAGGGTGTCGAGCACCTGGTGCAGCTGCTCCTGCAGCAGCGTGAAGCTCACGGCGTCGGCCGGGACGACCGCCTCGGAGTCCTCGATGAGGTCGCCGAACTCGCTGTCGCCGTCCTCGCCGAGCGGGGTGTGCAGCGAGATGGGCTCGCGGCCGTACTTCTGGACCTCGACCACCTTCTCGGGGGTCATGTCCAGCTCCTTGGCGAGCTCCTCCGGGGTGGGCTCGCGGCCCAGGTCCTGGAGCATCTGGCGCTGCACGCGGGCCAGCTTGTTGATGACCTCGACCATGTGCACCGGGATTCGGATGGTGCGGGCCTGATCCGCCATCGCGCGGGTGATCGCCTGCCGGATCCACCAGGTGGCGTACGTCGAGAACTTGTAGCCCTTGGTGTAGTCGAACTTCTCGACCGCGCGGATCAGACCGAGGTTGCCCTCCTGGATCAGGTCCAGGAACAGCATGCCGCGGCCGGTGTAGCGCTTGGCGAGGGAGACGACGAGACGCAGGTTCGCCTCGAGCAGGTGGTTCTTGGCGCGCTTGCCATCGTGCGCGATCCACCGCAGGTCGCGGTACATCCGACGCTCGTCGGCGCTCGCCTTCGTCTTGTCGTAGGCGGCGAAGTCCTTGGACAGGCGCTCCTCCGCGAACAGGCCGGCCTCGATGCGCTTGGCGAGCTCGACCTCCTGCTCAGCGTTCAGCAGCGCGACCTTGCCGATCTGCTTGAGGTAGTCCTTGACGGGGTCGGCGGTCGCGCCGGCCGTGACGACCTGCTGCGCGGGCTGGTCGTCGTCGTCGGTGTCCGAGACGACGAAGCCGGTCTCCTCGTCCTCGCCCTTGCCCTTGCCTGCGGCGGCGGTGGCCTTGCCGCCCTTCGCGGCGGCCTCGTTCTCCTGCTCGTCCTCGGCGTCGTTCACGTCGTCGAGCTCGACGTCCTCGACGTCGTCGGGACCGGGCTCGTCCTTCGACGCCGCCTTGCGGCCACGCGTCGGCTTCGCGCCCTTGGCCGCGGCGGTCTTGGTGCCTGCGGACCTCGTGGACGCGCCCTTCGCCGCCGGCTTCTTGGCGGTCGTCGCCTCGGCCGGCTCGTCGTCCGTCGACGCGGCGGACTTCACGGCGGAGGTCGTCACGGTCGAGGTCTTCACCGGGCTCGCGGACCGCGCCGCGGGCGCCTTCGCACGCGTCGTCGTGCTCCGGCCGGCGCTGGCAGCGGCGACCTTGGTGGCCGTGGGCACACCGATCTCCACCCCGGCGGTCGCGAAGGCGCGCAGGACCGCCTTCAGACGCTTCGGGTCCGCCACCGCGGCGTTCTCGCAGGCAGCGCGGAAGCTCTCGGCGTCGACCCGGCCGTCGGCGGTGCCTCGAGCGAGCAGGCCCTGCAGGGCAGGGTGCTCGAACTCGCGGGGAAGTGCAGGGTTCTGCGCAGTGGACGCCACAAACCGACCTTTCGGCATTCGAGGGGACGGTGCACCGCCGTCAAGGCCTCCGACTCGGACTGTCGTGGCTCAGGCGGACACCTCTATTGTACCGGCGACATCAGCGACGGAAGGGCACCACGGGCTCCTGCGCCCAGTCCCGTACCCACGTCGTCCGTTCCCCGGTCCTGGCTCAACGTACGGGGCGGCGCGAAGATTCCCGGCCGCACAGGCGGAACGGCGGGCGAAACTCCGGGCGGCACGGCGCCCCCGGATCTCACCCGTGCTCGCGCCGGACCGCCCGAGGACGGTCGCGAGCGTCACACCGCACGGCTCCAGGGCCGCGCGGGTCGCCGCGCGTGTCGTCACGGCTTCACCGCCAGGACCGGGCAGGGCGCCTCGAGCAGGATGCGCTGCGCGCCGGACCCGAGGATCAGCTTGCCCACCGGGCTGCGCCTGCGCAGGCCCACGACGATGAGCTCGGCGCCCGCCTCCTGCGCCGTGCGCACCAGATCCTCGGCGAGGTCACCTGTTCCGCCCACCACCGAGTAGGCGAGCCCTGAGGTGGCCAGGTCGTCCTCGACCGCCTGCCTCTCGGGCCCGCCGTCGTCCCGGGCGACGACGACCGTGAGCGGGACGGACCGCTCCCGCGCCTCGCGCTTCGCTGCGGCCAGCGCCGCCTGTCCCTCGGCCGTGCTCAGGAGTCCGACGACGATCGCCATGGGGGCACGCTACCCGACAGTCGGCCAGGTCACACCGACCGCACCGGACGCACCTTCCACAGCGGGCCCCCGCGCCGCGCTCACCCACCCGGGCGGGACCGCGGCCTCCAGCACGCCGGCCACGAGCGCGGCCAGCCGGTAGGTCGGGTCCTGGCGCGCGGACTCCCGCACGCGGCGGGCCGCGAGCCACCCGTCGCCCCGCCACCACGCCAGGAAACCCAGCAGCGCGAGGGGCGGCGCGTGCCACCGCCGCGGCGCGCCTCCCACCAGCTGCTCCAGCACGAGCCGGGCCGCGTCGGCGGTCGCCCCGTCCGGCGGTACCCCGACCCTCGGGTCCACCACCCGGGCGATCGCTCGGGCCGTGGCGGCCTCCACGTCGCGCGTGACGGCGGCGTCCCCGCCCGCCCCGGCGGTCCGGTCCGCCGCCTCGCGCGCCCCCGGGACCAACGACAGCAGCACGGCGTCACGGACCCTGACGTCCGCGAGCGCCACCGCCAGGCGGCCGAGTCGTGCTGCGGGGAGCTCGACGTCGCCGTCCGGGCACGTGCGCAGCTCCGCCGCCGCCTGGCGCACCAGGTCGCACCAGACGCCGTAGGCCTCGGCACGCCAGTGCCCCAGCTCGTCACGGGCCGTCCCACGAGGCGCCGCACGGGTCGTGTCACCTGCCGCCTCGCGCGCCCGCGCCGCGCGTCCGGCGGCCTTGGCGACTCGGTCCCGCACGCTCGCCGGCAGCGCGCGCACCCGGTGCGCCTCCTGCTCCGTGTCGGCGACCGCCCGCCCGGCGACCACGAACGCCGCCCCCACCTCTCCGTGCTCGAGCTCGCCCACCGGCCGCCCTCGCGCCGGGCAGCACGCAGGATCGACGCAGTCGAGGCCGCGGTAGCCGTCCGGGCCGACCAGCCAGGCCTCGACGTCGACCGCCGGGCCCAGCGACTCCGCCAGCGCCGCCACCCCGGCTGCCTCGCGCGCCCGGGCCTGGTCCGGCGGGGACGCCGTGTAGAGCACGACGAGCGCCAGGCGGGCCCCGACCCCGGCAACCGCCCGGGCGACGACGTCCGTGCGGCCCCACCTCTCGGCGACGTCGCCTCCGGAGGCCTCGCCGCGGTCTGCCGGTCCGGTCCGCACGACGAGGCCGACCCGGCCCTCCCCGGTGACGGCGACGACGACCACGCACTCCCGCGGCCGGAACCCCAGCAGGTACGGCACGGCCGCGAGCAGGTCACGGGAGGAGCGGAGCACGACGGGCGTGTCGAAGGCGAGGCCGGACTCCCCGGCGCGATCGGTGGCATATGCGGCGTCCATGGGTCCGATCCCAGGGCACCGCTCGGGCCCCTGCGCCGCTGGCGTGCCCTGCTGTGGACGGCGCCCGCCTGGGGGCAGGCTCCGTGGCCCGCGTCGCCGCGCGACGTCCGCGGCGTCCCACCCGTCCGGACGTGCGAGCGGGGCACAGCGGGCCGCTACGGTAGGCGCCGTGCCCTCGCTCCCCCGCCTTCCGCGCCGCGCGGCCCGGTCGCGTCCCGCACCCGCGGCGGGGGCCCGCGGCGTCGGCGCCGCGGCGCTCACCGCGCTCCTCGCGCTGTCCGGCTGCGGGCTGCTCGGCGACGCCGGGGCACCGGACGACGACGTCGCCGCGACTGGAGAGGACGGGTCCGGGGTCGGGGTGCGCGGCGCGACCGAGGCACCCGCTCCGGAGGCGGGGCCGGGCGACGCGTCAGCCCTGCCCACTTTCGACCCGGACACGACGGTCGGCGGGTACGCCGACGGGTTCCCCGAGAAGCTGCTCGGGGCCCCGGAGGACGCGACGGTGCTCGCCAGCTCGGCCACCTCGGGCGAGGCCGGCCTCACCGACGTCACCCTCAACCTGGCCACGCAGCGCGGCACGCAGGAGGTCATCGACCAGCTCGCCAAGCGGCTGCGCAAGGCGGGCTTCGAGGAGTCCGGCACGTCGAGCCTGTCCGGCCTCACCGCCCAGACCACCTTCGGCCGCGAGAGCACGCCGAAGGGGAAGAAGGACGCGGGACCGGTCGTGGAGTCCGTCACCCTCGGCGTGCTCGACGAGGGCGAGCGCCGCCTCGTGACGGTCAGCGGCTCCGTCGTCGTCGGCTGACGGGCCTCGCCCCGTCGGGACCTCCCGACCGGGCGCATAGGCTGTCGGCATGCCCACTGCCGCGTCGCTGGTCGACCTCGAGAACCTCCGCACCGACGTCGACGCCAGGGTCGAGGAGCACCTCGACGCCCTCGCCCGCGAGGTCGCCTCGATCGGCACCGCGGCGACCGCGCTGACCGACCAGGCCGCCGTGCTGCTGCGCGGGGGCAAGCGGCTGCGGGCGGCGTTCTGCTACTGGTCCTACCGGGCCCACGGCGGCGCCGCGGTCGGCCCCGAGCGGGACGCGGTGGTGCGGGCCGGTGCGGCACTCGAGCTGTTCCAGGCCGCCGCCCTGCTGCACGACGACGTCATGGACGCGTCGGACACGCGCCGCGGCGAGCCCACCGCGCACCGCGCGTTCGAGGCGCGGCACGCCGCCGCGGGCTGGGCGGGCTCGGCCGAGCGGTTCGGCACGTCCGCCGCGATCCTGCTCGGCGACCTGTGCCTCGTGGCGTGCCAGCGCGAGATCGCGGCCGCCGTCGCCGACCTGCCCGCCGAGCGCGCGGCCGCGGCCCGCGCGCTGTTCGACGCCATGCAGACCGAGGTGGTCGTGGGTCAGTACCTCGACGTCCTCGTGCAGGCCGAGCCCTGGGGCCTGGACCCCGCGGCCGACGAGGAGCGCGCCCGCGACGTGCTGCGCGCCAAGTCGGCGCGCTACTCGGTCGAGCGCCCGCTCGTGCTCGGAGCGGTCCTCGCGGGGGCGTCGCCCGCGCGGGTGACGGCCGTCTCGGACGCCGGGCTGCCGCTCGGGGAGGCGTTCCAGCTCCGCGACGACGTGCTGGGCGTGTTCGGCGACCCGTCCGTGACGGGCAAGCCCGCCGGCGACGACCTGCGCGAGGGCAAGCGCACGGTGCTGGTGGCGCGCACGCTGGCCGCCGCGGGCGCGGGCGACCGCGACCTCGTCGTCGCACGGCTCGGCGACCCGGCCCTGGACGCCGCCACCGTCGAGCGGCTGCGCGGGATCATCGCCGGCTCGGGGGCGCTCGACGGCGTCGAGACCCTCATCGACGGTCTCGCGGACGGCGCGCTGGACGCGCTGTCGGCGGCCCCGCTCGCCGAGCCCGGGCGCGAGGTCCTCCTGGACCTCGCGCGGGCCGCCGTCGACCGGGCGGCCTGACCCTCCGGCCGCCCTCAGACCGAGGGACCGGGCGTCAGAGCAGCGCCTGCGCCACCCGACGCACCTCGGCCCGACGACCGGCGCGCAGCTCTCCGATCGGGGTGCGGCCGATCGACGGCTCGGTCTCGAACAGCCAGCGCAGGATGGCGGCGTCGTCCAGCCCGACGTCCGAGAGCACCAGCACGGTGCCACGCAGCGTGTGGAGCACGTGCGGGGCCCCGTCGTCGGTCACGAGGAACGCGGCGGGCACCTGGAACGTGTTCCGCTCGCCCCGCTTGATCCCCACCAGCGAGCGCTCCGAGACCAGGCCGCGCACCTTGCTCACCTCGGTCCCGAGGGCCTCGGCCACGTCGGGCAGGGTGAGCCACTCGTCCACGAGGGACTCGAGGGCGGTGCGGTCGTCGGTGCGGTCGTCGGTGCTGCCGGAGGCGGGGGCGCCGGGCTCCGGCGTGGTGGTGTCGCTCACCGGACCAGCCTACGGGCCTGCCGAACCGGGCGCCCCTACACTCGTCGTGTGGCCATCACGACGACCGACCCGATGCTCGGCCGCCTGGTCGACGGGCGGTACGAGATCGTCGCGCGCGTCGCCCGAGGGGGCATGGCCACGGTGTACCGGGCCACCGACCGCCGGCTCGACCGCGAGGTCGCCGTCAAGGTGATGCACCCGCACCTCGCGGACGGCGTGGACGGCGCCGCCTTCGTGTCCCGCTTCCGCCGTGAGGCGCGCGCCGCCGCACGCCTCACCCACCCCGGCGTCGTCGCGGTCTACGACCAGGGCGTCGACGGCGACACCAGCTATCTCGCCATGGAGTACGTGCCGGGCACCAACCTGCGGCGCGAGCTGCACGCGTCGGGCGCCCTCACCCTGGGCCGCGCCCTCGACGTCGTCGCGCAGGTGCTCGCGGCCCTCGCCGCCGCGCACCGCAAGGGGTTGGTCCACCGGGACGTCAAGCCGGAGAACGTGCTCGTCGTCGGTGACGACGCCGCCCCCGACGGCCCCCAGGACGACTCCGCCGGCAGCACCGTGCCGGGCGCACGGGTCAAGGTCGCCGACTTCGGCCTCGCGCGCGCGGTCACCGAGGTGACCACGACCACCACCGGAACCGTCCTGGGCACGGTCGCGTACCTGGCGCCCGAGGTGATCACCAGCGGCACCTGCGACGCCCGCACCGACGTCTACGCGGTCGGGGTGCTCGCCTACGAGCTGGTCACGGGCACGCTGCCCTATGCGGGCGAGACGCCGATCCAGGTCGCCTTCCACCACGTGCACGAGGACCTCCCGGCCCCGTCCGCGCTCGTGGACTGGCTCCCCGCCGAGGTCGACGCGCTCGTCGCGTCCTTCGCGGCGCGGGACCCTCAGCGCCGCCCGCCGGACGCAGGTGCCGCCCTCGCGGCCGTCGAGGCGGTGCGCTCGTCGCTCGACGACACCCTGCTCGCGCGACGGGCGGAGCGGCCCGGGGCCGGCACCGGTCCCTCCGACGCCGCGGGTCCGGGCGGCTCGCCCGGGACCGGCGACGCACCGCCCGACGACGGCGAGGACGACGGCAGCGCGGGGACGGACGCGGTCGACGAGATCCCGACGGCGTTCTTCCAGGAGGTGTCGGCGAGCGCGCCGGCACAGCCCACCGACCTGCTGGTCGAGCAGCCCACCGAGGCCTACCGGCGTCCCTCCCGCCGTCGTCGCGCGGTCGCGTGGACCCTCACGCTGGTGCTGGTGCTCGCCGGCGGCGGGCTGGGCACGTGGTGGTGGTTCGCAGACGGTCCCGGCGCGTGGACCTCGGTGCCGACCGGGGTCGCCGGGGTGGCTGCCGACGACGCCCGCGCCGTGCTCGAGGACGCCGGGCTGGGCACCACGACGAGCCGCGCCTTCGACGACGACGTCCCGCAGGGGTCGGTCGTGACGACCGTGCCCGCACCCGGCGACCGGGTGCGCACGGACGGCTCCGTGGAGCTGGTCGTGTCCCGCGGCGTGCAGATGCTCACGGTGCCGGACGACCTGGTCGGTGCCGACCACGAGGACGCCACCGGCGCCCTGGAGGACGCCGGCTTCACCGTCGGCGACCCCGCCCGGTCGTACGACGACGAGGCAGGCCGCGGCGAGGTGCTGGACGTGTCGGTCGACGAGGGCTCGCGCCAGCGGCACGACACCGTCGTGACGCTCACCGTCTCCGACGGCCCCGCCCCGGTGCAGGTGCCGCAGGAGGTGGGCAAGGAGAAGGACACGGCCGTCGCCGACCTCGAGGGCCTGGGGCTCGTCGTCGAGCTGGCCGACCCGAAGTACTCCGAGGACGTCCCGAAGGGGCACGTGCTGGCCCAGGACCCGAAGGAGGGGGCCACCGCGCACCGCACGGACACGGTGACGCTGACGATCTCCCAGGGCCCGCCCCTGGTCGAGGTGCCGAACGTCGTGGGCAAGCACACCGGGCCGGCGCGCGAGGCGCTCGAGAAGGCGGGCTTCAAGGTCGACGAGAACGCCTACCTGGGCGGCATCCTCGACACCGTCCGGTTCCAGGACACCACGGGCAAGGCCCCGAAGGGCAGCACGGTCACCCTGACGGTCTGGTGAGCCGCACCGTCGGGCGCGTCACCAGCTCGTGAGCATCTCGGCCACGCGGAACGCCATCTCGAGCGACTGCTGGTGGTTGAGGCGCGGGTCGACGAGCGTCTCGTAGCGCAGCGCCAGCCCGGCGTCGTCGATCTCCTCGCTGCCGCCGAGCACCTCGGTGACGTCGTCGCCGGTGAGCTCCATGTGCAGGCCGCCCGGCACCGTGCCCAGGGCGCGGTGCACCTCGAAGAAGCCGGTGACCTCGTCGAGCACGTCCGAGAACCGGCGCGTCTTGTAGCCGCTGTCGGAGGTGATGGTGTTGCCGTGCATCGGGTCGGTCACCCAGGTGACGGCCACACCCGCGGCGGTGACCTTCTCGACCACCTCGGGCAGCACGTCGCGCACCTTGCCGGCGCCCATCCGGGTGACGAACGTGAGCCGGCCCGGGGTGTTGCCCGGGTTGAGCCGCGCGGCCAGCGCGAGGGCGTCGTCGGCCGACGTCGTCGGGCCGAGCTTGACCCCGATCGGGTTGGCCACACGCGACAGGAACTCCACGTGCGCGCCGTCGAGCTGGCGGGTGCGCTCGCCGATCCACAGGAAGTGGGCCGACGTCGCGTACGCCTCGCCGGACCGGGAGTCGACCCGGGTGAGCGCCCGCTCGTAGTCGAGGATGAGCGCCTCGTGGCTGAGGTAGAACTCCACGGAGCGCAGGGCGTCGAAGTCCGCGCCGCAGGCCTCCATGAAGCGGATCGCCCGGTCGATCTCCGCCGCCGTGCGCTCGTACCGCGCGTAGGCGGGGTTGCGCATGAACCCGCGGTTCCACTCGTGCACGCGCCGCAGGTCGGCGTGGCCGCCCTGGGTGAAGGCCCGCACCACGTTCGCCGTCGCGGACGAGATCCGGTACGCCTGCTCGAGCCGCCGCGGGTCGGGCGTGCGCGACGCGGTCGTGAACTCGTGCCCGTTGACCATGTCGCCGCGGTAGGCGGGCAGCGTCACGCCGTCGCGGGTCTCGAGGTCCGACGAGCGCGGCTTGGCGTACTGCCCGGCCAGCCGCCCCATCTTCACCACGGGCGTGCTGGCGCCGTGGGTGAGCACCACGGCCATCTGCAGGATGGTGCGCATCTTGTTGCGGATGCGGGTCGCGTTCGCGTCGGCGAACGTCTCCGCGCAGTCCCCGCCCTGCAGCAGGAACGCCTCGCCGCGGCCCGCGGCGGCGAGGCGTTCCGTGAGCAGCCGGGCCTCGGCCGGCACCACGAGGGGCGCGGCCTGCGAGAGCCGGCCCGCCACCGCCGCGAGCGCCTCGGCGTCCGGCCACACGGGCTGCTGGCGCGCCTCGAGGGTCCGGAACCGGTCCAGGCCCTCGGGGTCGCTCCCGGGCGGGGTGTCGACGGCGGTGGTCATGCGGGCTTCTTCCTCTGGCTGCGGGTCGGGCGCGACCGGGTCGTCAGTGCGCGGCGGGCTTCGCGGGCACCAGAGGCTGGCCGATGCCCTCGAGGATCTCGCCGAACCACGGCTGGCTGACGTCGAACGCCTTGCCGCCGGCGATGCGGGGGAACGCGATCGCCTTGAGGCGGTCGCCGTCCTCCTCGTCGTGGCCGATGACGCCGGGCTCGCCGCGCAGCGCGCACTCGACGGCCAGGTCGGTCATCGACTTGATGAGACGCAGGTCCTCGGCGTTCGCCGCCGCGGCGCGGGAGTAGTAGCCCGACTTCTGCACCATGACCTTCTCGGCGCCCAGCTTCTCCGCGAACTGCTTGGCGAACCACTGGCCCGGGTTGATGGTGTCGAGCTTGACGTGCCCGAACGGGTCGCGCGGCACCTCCTCGCCGGCGGCCTCGAGCTGCTGGACGATCTCGTTCATCCCCGCGCCCTCGGACAGGAAGATGTTGACGTTGCCGATCTCGTCCATGACGGCGCGCAGGCGGGCGGCCTCGGCGTCGATGTCGATCTCCAGCTCGGGCAGGAACACCGCGTGCACGTCCCAGCGCTCGCGCGTCAGGCCGAGAGCGGGCGCCCACTCCTGGGCGTCGAGCCACGTGCGGTACTCCTTCGCGGCGGCCGCCGTGAGCCAGCCGCAGTGGCGGCCCATGACCTCGTGCACGATCAGCATGCGCGGGCCGGAGCGGTGCTCGCCGATGACGTTCGCGGCGAAGCCCGCGGCCTCCTCGGCCGCCGTCCAGGCGCCCAGCGACTGCTTGATCGGCACCACGTCGTTGTCGATCGTCTTGGGCAGGCCCACGACGGTGAGCTCGTACCCGTTGTCGTGCAGGTACGCGGCCAGGTCCGCGGCCGTGGTGTTCGTGTCGTCGCCGCCGATGGTGTGCAGCACGTCGACGCCGTCGGCCTTGAGCTGCTCGGCCGCGACCTCCAGCGGGTTCTGTCCCTCCTGCACGAGGCCGCGCTTGACGCAGTCCGCGGCGTTGGTGAGCTTCACGCGGGAGTTGCCGATCGGCGAGCCGCCGAAGCGGTGCAGGATGCCGGCCTGCTTGCGGCCCTCCTCGTCCACGACGATCTTCGTGCCCGTGAGGAGCCCGTGGTAGCCGTACTGGTAGGCGATGATCTCGATCGACGGGTCGAGCTCCGTGTAGCGCTCGATGAGGCCGCCGACGGCGGAGGACAGGCAGGGCGCGAAGCCGCCGGCGGTCAGGAGAGCCACGCGACGAACCGACATGACAGGGGCTACCTCTCGGTGGGGGACGGGAACCCTCCCATCCTAGGAGCACCTCCCCGCGCCGGGCCCCGCACGTCCGGCGGGCGAACGCACCGCGCGCTCCGGATCCCGGCCGTGCGATGATGTCGGGCGAGCCTCCCCCGCCGTCCGGCGCCGGGAGGCTCTTGCGTATGACGACACCTGCGCCCCTCCCCGACCCGTCCGCCCACCCCGCTCACCCGCCGGTCCGCGTCCGGCGTGCCACGCCGGCGGACCGCCCTGTCCTCGAGCGGCTGTGGCCGCTCTTCCGTCACGACATGTCCGCCGTCTCGGGTGAGCTCCCCGGGCCCGACGGGACCTTTCGCGACGAACGGCTCCGCGCCGCCCTGGACGAGATCGACGGGGTCGACGGGATCGAACACGACGCGCAGGGGGACGAGGACGGGAGGGGACGTCGTCCCGCGGTCTGGCGCGGGTACCTGGCGACGGTCGACGGCGACGCGACCGGGGCGGGTGGACGGACGGGCGAGCGACCCGTGGCGTTCGCCCTGGTCCGGGGGCTCGACGCGCCGACCCGGGTGCTGTCGGCGTTCTTCGTGGTGCGCGCGGCCCGGCAGCAGGGCGTCGGGCGCGACGTCGCCGCCGCCGTGCTGCGGGACGTGCCCGGGCCGTGGGAGATCGCGTTCCAGGACGCCAACGCCGCCGCGGCGGCGTTCTGGCCACGCGTCGCGGGCGACGCGTGGTCGGTCGCCCACCGCGCGGTCCCCGGCCGCCCCGACGTGCCGCCGGACGCGTGGCTGAGCCTTTCGGTGGGCCGAGCGGTGGGCTGAGCGGTGGGCTGAGCGGTGGGCTGAGCGGTGGGCTGAGGCGGCTCAGGACCCGGCGCCGGGCTCCTCCGGCGGCTGGTGCTGGGCCGCCGCGAGGCGCGCCTTCATCGTGGCCGCGTACACGTCGACGTACTCCTGCTCGGACAGCCGCAGGATGGCGTACATGATCTCGTCGGTCACCGACCGCAGCACGAAACGGTCGCCCTCCATCCCCCGGTAGCGGCTGAAGTCGAGGGGCTCGCCGAAGACCATGCCGATCGGCATCGGCTTGGGGATCGACCGGCCGATCGGCTGCGCGACGTCGGTGCCCACCATCGCCACCGGGATCACGGGGGCGCCGGACTCCAGGGCGAGGCGGGCGACGCCGGTCTTGCCGCGGTACAGCCGCCCGTCGGGGCTGCGGGTGCCCTCGGGGTAGATGCCGAACAGGTCGCCGTCGTCGAGCACGCGCAGCCCGGTGTTCAGCGCGGCCTCGCTGGCCTTGCCGCCGGACCGGTCCACCGGGATCGTCCCGACGCCGCGCATGAAGCCGGCCACCATCCGGCCCCGGACTCCGCCGCCGGTGAAGTAGTCCGACTTGCCGAGGAACTGGACCTGGCGGTCGAGCACGAGCGGCAGGACGAACGAGTCGATGACGGCGAGATGGTTGCTCGCGAGGATCGCCGGGCCGGAGGTCGGGACGTTCTCGACGCCCTTCGTCCAGGGGCGGAACGCCAGCCGGAGCCACGGCCCCACCACCACGTTCTTCATCACCCAGTAGAACAACTGTCCTCCTCGCCCAGTGCTGCACGGCGCCCCGCTCAGCGGACCGCCGGTGACGGGCCGTGGCGCCGACGGGCGGGACCGTCGACACGAAGCATCGCCCACGACAATAGAGTGAACCCATGCCCGTACCGAACCCGGACGCCGAACCGGACCTGCCGGACGACGACCTGCCCGACGACGCCGTCGAGGCCCGCTGGGCCGACATCGTCGCGCAGCTGGGGCCCCTCGACGAGCCCGCCGACGCCGACCGTCCGGACGAGCCTGCGGGCGACACGACGGGCGACACGACGGACGACACGACCGAGGACCAGCGCCGCGAGGAGGCCGCACCGCCGCCCGGACGGGTGGTGAGCCCGGGTCCCCGCGACTGGCCCGTCACGCCGGAGATCGAGGAACTCGAAGAGACGGAGTCTCATTTCACGCCGCCGGAACCCGACCCGGTCCTGTCCCGCGACCCCCTCCTCACCCTCGCGTGGGCGGCGGTCGTCGGGGTGCCGGTGCTCGTCGTGCTCGGCGTCGTCCTGCGCGCCGCCGTGCCGGCCCTGCGCATCCCCGGATGGTCAGGCCCGGTCGCCGGAGTCCTCTTCCTCGTCGCGCTCGGCATCCTGATCTGGCGGATGCCGCACCGCCGCGACCCGGACGACCACAGCACGGGCGCCGTCGTCTGACCGACCCGGGAGGGCTGGTCGGGCGAGCCGACCGGCCGGAGGGACGGTCGGGTCAGCGACGGGCGAGGTCGGCGGCGCCGATGATGCCCGCCTCGTTGCCGTGCTCGGCGAGCTCGATCTGGGCGACCGGGCGGTGCCCGAGGGCCGAGAGCTGCGCCTCGTAGGCCTTGCGCACGGGCAGGAGCAGCAGGTCGCCGGCCGCGCCGACGCCCCCACCGATGACGATCAGCTCGGGGTCCAGCAGCGCGGCGACGGACGCGGAGCCCTCGCCGATCCACCGGCCCAGCGTCGCCAGCAGCTCGACCGCGAGCTCGTCACCCTCCTGCGCCGCCTGCGTGACGTGCGGGCCCTCGAGGGCGGACACGTCGCCGCCGGCGAGCTCGACCAGCCGGGCCGACCGTTCCGGCTGGGCGATCACGGCCTGCTTCGCGTCGCGCACCAGGGCCGTGCCGGACGCGTACTGCTCCCAGCAGCCCTCGTGGCCGCAGCCGCAGTAGTGGCCGCCCGGGACGACGCGCATGTGGCCCACCTCGGCCGCGACGCCCCACTTGCCGCGCACGAGCTCGCGGTCCACCACGATCGCGCCGCCGAGCCCGGTGCCGACCGTCAGCATCAGCATGTCGGTGGCCTCGCGGGCGGCGCCGAACCGGAACTCCGCCCAGCCCGCCGCGTTCGCGTCGTTCTCGACGACCACGGGGACGTCGACGTCCAGCAGGCCCTCGATCCGCTCGGCCAGCGGGTACTCGCGCCAGGCGATGTTCGGTGCGAAGAGCACCGAGCGCCGGTCGGGGCTCACGAACCCGGCGGCGGCGAGGCCGATCGCGCCGATCTCGTGCTCCTTGGCCAGCTCGGTGCACGCGTCCGCGATCGCCCGGTCGATCGAGGCGACGTCGTCGGCGACCGTCTCGCGCCGCACCTTCGCGAGGATCTTGCCCGCCTCGTCCACCACACCCACGGCAATCTTGGTGCCGCCGATGTCGACTCCGATGGCGTGCATGCAAGACCTCGCGTTCATGTGTCGGGACGCCGCGTCCACACGGCGCAACACCCGGGTCGCCGTCGCGGCGCCGGGGGCGCGCGGTGCGCGCAGGGACAAGACTAGCCACCACGACCCGGGGGTGCGACGCTCGTCCATCACCGGGACGCCGCCATCGGCCACGGACCGTCACCGAACCGTGTCCTGGACCACTCTTGAGACCCGGTATCGTGGCGGCCGGGGAACGCACCCCTGGCCAATGCATGAGCATGGACGATGGAGTCAGCATGGACGAGATCACCATTCCGCAGGCGGTCGAGCTGCCTGCCACGTCGAACCTCAACGACCTCCTCGCCACCCGTGTGGCGAGCGACCCGCGCGCCACGCTCGCCGAGCGTCCTTCCGGCGACGGCTGGCAGCCCGTCTCGGCCGCACAGTTCGACGCCGAGGTGGTGGCCGTCGCCAAGGGGCTGGTCGCCAAGGGCGTCCAGCCCGGCGACCCCGTCGGCATCATGTCCCACACCCGCTACGAGTGGACCCTGCTCGACTTCGCCGCCTGGGCCGCGGGCGCGGTCCCCGTGCCGATCTACGAGACGTCGTCCGCCGAGCAGGTGGAGTGGATCCTCACCGACTCCGGCATCACGCTGCTCGTCGTCGAGGACTCCGGCCTCGCCGCCACCGTCGCGGAGGTCTCCGACCGTGCGCCGGCCCTGCGCGAGGTCCTCGAGATCGAGGACGGCGCGATCGCCAAGCTGACGGCCGCGGGCGCCGACGTCGCCGACGACGAGATCGTCCGCCGCCGCGGGATCGCGGACCTCGCCGACGTCGCGACGATCATCTACACCTCCGGCACGACCGGCACCCCCAAGGGCGCCGAGATCACGCACGGCAACCTCACGCTGCTCGGCGTGAACGCCGTCGCCGCCGTGCCCGAGGTGTTCAAGGACGGCGGGCGCACGCTGCTCTTCCTGCCGCTGGCGCACGTCTTCGCGCGCTACATCGAGATCCTCGCGATCGCGAGCGGCACGGTGCTCGGCCACTGGGCCGACCTCAAGACGGTCACCGCCGGCCTGGAGGCCTTCCGGCCCACGTACATCCTCGCGGTGCCCCGCGTCTTCGAGAAGGTGTACAACGCGGCGGAGCAGAAGGCGGCTGCCGGCGGCAAGCTGAAGATCTTCCACTGGGCGGCCGCGACCGGCATCGCCTACTCGCGGGCGCTCGACACGCCGTCGGGCCCGTCGCTGTGGCTCCGCGTCCAGCACAAGGTCGCCGACACCCTCGTGTTCTCGAAGCTGCGTGCCGTGCTCGGCGGGCAGGCCCAGTACGCCGTCTCCGGCGGCGGCCCGCTCGGCGAACGGCTCGGTCACTTCTTCCGCGGCCTCGGCGTCACGATCCTCGAGGGCTACGGGCTCACCGAGACCACCGCGCCGACCAGCGTGAACCGCCCCGACGCCATCAAGATCGGCTCGGTCGGGCCGCAGCTGCCCGGCTGCGGGGTCAGGATCGCCCCGGACGGCGAGGTGCTGCTGCGCGGCATCCAGGTGTTCCGCGGGTACCACAACAACCCGGAGGCGACCGCCGAGGCGTTCGACGACGGCTGGTTCCGCAGCGGCGACCTCGGCACCCTCGACGACGACGGGTTCCTCACGATCACCGGCCGCAAGAAGGAGATCATCGTGACGGCCGGGGGCAAGAACGTCGCCCCGGCGCTTCTCGAGGACCGGATCCGGGCGCACGCCCTCGTGAGCCAGTGCGTCGTGGTCGGGGACAACCGCCCGTTCATCGGCGCGCTCATCACGCTCGACGCCGAGGGCCTGCCCGGCTGGCTCAAGATGCACGACAAGCCGGAGATGACGCCTGAGCAGGCCTCGACCGACCCGGACGTGCTGGCGGCGCTCGACGCCGCCGTGACCCGTGCCAACCAGGCGGTGTCGAAGGCCGAGTCGATCCGCAAGTTCGCCGTGCTGCCGGGCGACCTCACGGTCGAGAACGGGTACCTCACGCCCAAGCAGAGCGTGCGCCGTCACGTCTTCGTCAAGGACTTCGCCACCGAGATCGACCAGCTGTACGTCGACACGCGGCAGAAGTCCGCGAGCTGACACCGGCGCCGCCTCGCACCAGCACCGGGCGGCTGCACGTGCCGGCTCCGTCGAGCCCGCCGGGACCTCGTCCCGGCGGGCTCGACCTCTGCCCGGCCCGGCACGCCCGGCTGCCCTGTCGGAGGCCGCCGCTACGGTCCCGGCATGCCGAGCACCACCCCGTCCCCGACGCGCAGCACCGGGCACCCGACCGCGCTCCAGCCCTCGTTCGAGGACCTCGGTACCGCCCTGCGGGACGTCACCTTCGTCGTGGTCGACCTCGAGACGACCGGTGGCCGGGCCGCCGACGGCGGCATCACGGAGATCGGCGCGGTCAAGGTCCGGGGCGGCGAGGTGCTGGGCGAGCTGCAGTCGCTCGTCAACCCGGGCCACCCCGTGCCGGCCTTCGTCGCCCGGCTCACCGGCATCACGACGTCCATGGTCGCCACGGCTCCCCCGGTCGAGCTCGTCCTGCCGAGCTTCCTGGAGTTCGCCCGCGACGCCGTGCTGGTGGCGCACAACGCACCGTTCGACGTCGGCTTCCTGCGCGCCGCCTGCGACCGGCTCGGCTACGACTGGCCGGGCTTCCGGGTGGTGGACACCGTGCCCCTCGCGCGCCGCGTCGTCACCCGCGACGAGGCGCCGAACCACAAGCTGTCCACCCTGGCCGCGCTCTTCCGGGCACGGGTGACGCCCGAGCACCGCGCGCTGGCGGACGCGCGGGCCACCGTGGACGTGCTGCACGCGCTCCTGGAGCGCCTGGCGCCCCTCGGCATCACCCACCTGGAGGACCTCGCCGGCGCCGCCGACCCCGTCCCGCCGGACGTGCGCCGCAAGCGGACGCTCGCGGACGGCCTGCCCGAGGCCCCGGGGGTGTACCTCTTCCGCGGCCCCGGGGACGAGGTGCTGTACGTCGGCACGTCCACGAACCTCCGCAAGCGGGTGCGGTCCTACTTCACGGCCGCGGAGAAGCGCGGGCGCATCACCGAGATGGTGCGGATCGCGCACGCCGTCACCCCCGTGGTCTGCGCGACCCCGCTCGAGGCGTCGGTGCGCGAGCTGCGCCTCATCGCCGAGCACGCCCCGCGGTACAACCGGCGCTCCAAGCACCCGGAGCGCCAGACCTGGGTGCGTCTCACGGACGAGGCCTACCCTCGGCTGTCCGTCGTGCGCGACGTGCGGGCCGGGACGCCGCACATCGGCCCGTTCACGTCGCGACAGACAGCGCTGGCCGCCGTCGAGGCGGTCCACGACGCCCTGCCCCTGCGCCAGTGCACGGCGCGCCTCCCCCGCGTCGCGCGGACGGCCGGCAGCCCGTGCGCCCTCGCGGGGATGGGCCGCTGCTCCGCGCCGTGCACGGCGGCCGGCCGCGCCGACGACGGGTACGACGCCGTCGCGGACGCGGCCCGCACGGCGCTGACGTCCGACCCCTCGTCCGTCGTCGACGCCCTCGCCGCGCGGGTGGCCAGGCTCGCGGCGCAGGAACGTTTCGAGGAGGCCGGGACGGTGACCCACCGGCTCCGGGCGTTCGTGCAGGGCGCGGCGCGCGCCCAGCGGCTGGACCCGGTCGCCCGGTGCGCCGAGCTCGTCGCCGCGCGGCCCACCCCCGCGGGCGGCTGGGAGCTCGTCGTCGTGAAGCACGCGCGGCTCGCCGCGACCGCCGTGACCGGTCCCGACGAGGACCCGCTGCCCGTGGTCGACGCCCTGCGCGCCACGGCGGAGTTCGTCGCCCCGCCCGTGGCGCCCGCGCCCGCATGCCATCCCGAGGAGGCCGCCCTGGTGCTGGCCTGGCTGGAGGAGCCCGGGGTCCGTCTCGTGCACGTGAGCGACCCCTGGACGTGCCCGGTGCGCTCCGCGGCCGCGCACACCGACCTCGGCGCGGTCTCGACGACGGTCGCCGGCCTGTGGGCCGGCCCGGGCACGCCCGACGAGACCACCGAGCACGTCGCGGACCCGGGGTCGGTGGCTACGATGACGGCATGCTGACCGCGATCGTGCTCATCGACACCGAGGCCGACCAGATCCCCGAGGTCGCCACCAAGGTCACCGACCTCAAGGGAGTCAGCGAGGTCTACTCCGTCACCGGCAAGGCCGACCTGGTCGCCATGGTGCGGGTGCGCGAGCACGAGGAGCTCGCCGACGTCATCGCCGACGGGATCAGCAAGGTCCCCGGAGTGGTGCGCACGGAGACGCTCATCGCGTTCCGCACCTACTCGAACGTCGACCTCGAGCAGGCCTTCGCCCTCGGCCTGGACGACTGAGACCGGACGACCGAGAACCGGGGCAACCAGGCCGGGTCCGCCCGGCCGCCCCGCTGCCCTGTCAGGCCGGGTCCGCCCGGCCGCCCCGCTGCCCTGTCAGGCCGCGGTCGCCGCGACCCAGCCGTCGAGCACCCGGACGGCCCCGCCCTCGTCGACGCTGCGGGCGGCGAGCTCCATCCCCGCGGCCAGCCGCTCGACGAGCGAGCCCCGACCGGTGCCGGGCAGGCTCCCGTCGGCGACGAGGCCCGCGGCGGCGTTGAGCAGCACGGTCTCGCGCACCGGGCCGCGGTCGGTCCCGTCGAGGACCCGGCGCGCCACGCCCGCGTTGTGGGCGGCGTCGCCCCCGCGGAGGTCGGCGACCTCGATGCGCTGCAGGCCGAGGTCCGCCGCGGCGTCGAGCCGCTGCTCGACGACCGCGCTGCCGCGCACCTCCCACACGGTCGTGCCGCCGGTGGCCGCGAGCTCGTCGAGGCCGTCGTCGCCGCGGAACACGAGCGCGTCCGTCCCGCGGCTCGCGAACACCCCGGCCATGAGCGGCGCCATGCGGGCGTCGGCACAGCCGACCGCCGTCGCCCCGGGCTGGGCGGGGTTGGTCAGCGGGCCGAGGAAGTTGAACGCCGTGGCGATGCCCAGGTCGCGGCGGGCCACGCCGGCGTGCCGCATCGACGGGTGGAAGAGGCCGGCGAAGCAGAACGTGATGCCGACCTGCTCGGCCAGGGCCGCGACCCGCTCGGGCGCCTGGTCGAGGCGGATCCCGAGCGCCTCCAGCACGTCCGCCGAGCCCGACGACGAGGACGCCGCGCGGTTGCCGTGCTTGACCACCCGCAGCCCGGCCCCGGCGATCACGACCGCCGCCATCGTGGACACGTTCACCGTGTGGTGCCGGTCGCCTCCCGTGCCGACGATGTCCACCGTCCTCCCCGGGACCTCGATCCGCGTGGCGTGCGCGAGCATCGCGTCAGCGAGCCCCGTGAGCTCCGCGGCCGTCTCCCCCTTGGCCCGGAGCCCGACGAGGAAGCCGGCAAGACGCGTCGGGGGCACCTCGCCCGACATGACCTCGTCCATGGCCCAGGCCGTCTCGGCGGTGGTCAGGTCGCGCCCGGCGACCAGCTCGGTGAGGATGCCGGGCCAGGTGAGGTCGGAGGCCGGGTCGGTGGAGGCCACGGAGGTCCCTTCGGGGTCGGAGCAGGACGCCCTCCGACAGGGCGTGGGCGGCCCCGCGGCGGGTCAGGCGGCTGCGGTCAGGAAGCCGGCCACCGTGCGCTGCAGCTCGATCGCGTCGAGCGGCCTCGGCACCACGGCGTCGGCGAGCGACCACGATGCTAGCCATCCGTCGTCGGGCCTGCCGGTGAGGACCACGACGGGCGGGCAGCGGTACACCTCGTTCTTGAGCTGGCGGCACAGTCCCATGCCCCCGGACTTGTCCGCCTCTCCGTCCAGCACGAGCAGGTCCCACCCGCCGCGGTCGGCCGCCGCGATGAGCGCAGCCGGCGTCGCGACCTCCGCCCACGCGATCTCCGGGGCGTGCGCGCGCAGACGAGGGCCGACGGCGGTGCGCACGTGGGCGCGGACGGTCCGGTCGTCGCTGTAGAGCAGGATGCGCGGCCCCCGGGCCGCCGGGCCCGTGCGGGCCGTCGGGGCGATCGCTCCGGTCGGGCTGGTCGGGCTGGTCGGGCTGGTCGGGCTGGTCGTCGTCGGGTCCGTCTGGTCCGTCTGATCCGTCAACTGTCTGGCTCCCCTTCGCGGACGTGCACGGCTTCGGGCACGGTCACGACGTCCGCCACCCGTACCGCGGCCGTCGGACGTCGACGTTTGCTGGCATCGTGGCACACTCGCGTCACCTCGGGCAGGTGCCGAACGTGGTCTTTTACTGGCACTCTCCACGGATCCGTCACCTCGTAGTGGCAGAGTGGCGAGTTTCCGCAGATTCTGTGCACATCGACTTCGCGCAAGGCCCGCCCGGGTGGCTCGAACCGGCCGTATGTCGGCCATAATGGCTGACGTGTCGACCGCAACGGCTGCTGCCCCCCATGCCCACCAGCACGTGAGCGTCAACCGTCCGAACCCCGTGTCGGTCGGGACGATCGTCTGGCTCGCGAGCGAGCTCATGTTCTTCGCTGGCCTCTTCGCGATGTACTTCACCGTCCGGTCGGTGATGCCCGAGGCGGAGTGGGCCGCTCAGGCGGACAAGCTCAACATCACCTTCTCGACGATCAACACCACCGTGCTGGTGCTGTCGTCGGTCACCTGCCAGATGGGCGTGTGGGCCGCCGAGCGGTTCAAGCCGGTGCGCTCCGGCTCCCTGCTGCAGGTGAACAGGTGGGGCATGCACGAGTGGATGACGCTGACCTACCTCATGGGTGCGTTCTTCATCGGCGGCCAGATCTTCGAGTACACCGAGCTGGTGCACGAGGGCCTGACCATCTCGTCCAGCCCCTACGGCTCGGTCTTCTACCTGACCACCGGCTTCCACGGCCTCCACGTGCTGGGCGGCCTCATCGCCTTCCTGTTCCTGCTGGGGCGTTCCTTCGCCGCCAAGAACTTCGGCCACCACGAGGCCACCACCGCGATCGTCACGTCCTACTACTGGCACTTCGTCGACGTGGTGTGGATCGCCCTCTTCGCCGTCATCTACCTCCTGCGCTGAACCCCCCGGCCGGCGTCGCCGCCGGCACTGACCCTGCACCTTCGATCTGCGAGACGAGGATCATTTCGTGAAGGCACTCGCCGCCCGCAGGCACCACCGGTTCGCGCCGGTCGTGCTGTTGCTGCTGGCGCTGCTGGTCACGGGCGGCGTCTACGCCGCCCTGGCCCCGAGCCCGGCCCAGGCCGACACCGCCAGCACCGCGGACATCGAGACCGGGAAGAAGCTCTTCCAGGCCAACTGCGCCACCTGCCACGGCCCGAACGCGGAGGGCACCACCGAGGCGCCCTCGCTCGTCGGCGTCGGCGCGGCCGCGGTCGACTTCCAGGTCTCCACCGGCCGGATGCCGATGCAGATGAACGGCCCCCAGGCCGAGGCCAAGCCCCGGCAGATGGACGAGGAGCAGACCGCCGCGCTCGCCGCGTACGTCGCGTCCCTCGGCGCCGGCCCGGCCATCCCCACCGACGAGCAGGTGGACGGGAGCAAGGGCGACGCCGCCAACGGCATGGCACTGTTCCGCACCAACTGCGCCATGTGCCACAACGCCGTGGGCGCCGGTGGCGCCCTCTCGGAGGGCAAGTTCGCGCCGCCGCTGTGGGACACCTCCGGTCGCAACGTGTACCAGGCCATGCTCACCGGCCCGCAGTCGATGCCGGTGTTCAACGACGCCAACATCACCCCTGACGAGAAGCGCGACATCATCGCCTTCCTCGACGAGCAGGACCAGGGCTCGGCCGGTGGCCTCACCCTGGGCTCGCTCGGCCCGGTCAGCGAGGGCCTCTGGGCCTGGATCATCGGCATCGGCCTGATCATCGGCGGCGCGGTGTGGATCGGAGCGAAGTCCTCGTGAGCGAGAACCAGAACCCCCAGGGCCCGTCGCGCGACGTGGCCCGGCACGACGGCGACGGCACGGTCGCCCGGACCGACCGTTTCGCGGACCCGGGCGTCCCTGCGCACCACCCCCGCCTGACGGACACCGACCCCAAGGCCGCCAAGCGCAACGAGCGGATCATCGCGATCCTCTTCGCCGTGTCGTGCCTCGGCACGATCGGCTCGATCGTGGCCTACTTCGCCGTCCGGCCGGACGGCACCACGCCCGGCGTGCGCCTCTCGACGGTGCTGCTCGGCGTCGCGATCGCGATCTCCCTCTTCGGCATCGGCTTCGCGGCCGTGCACTGGGCCAAGACCCTGATGTCGGGCAAGGAGTACGTCGAGGAGCGCCACTCGAGCAGCAGCTCGGAGGACGTGCGCGAGGTCGTCCAGCAGCAGTTCAAGGACGGTCTCGAGGACTCCGGCATCGCCCGCCGCCCCGTCCTCAAGGGCGCGGTCGTCTCCGCGCTCGCCCTCTTCCCGCTGACCATCGCCGTGCCGCTCGTGTCGAGCGTCGGTGGCACGTGGAACGTCGCCTCGTTCCGCCACACGATCTGGAAGAAGGGCGTCCGCCTCGCGTACGACCCCTCCGGGCGCCCGATCAAGGCCTCGGACCTCACGGTCGGCTCCGTCGCGCACGTCATCCCCGACGTGCCCGCCGAGGAGCGCGAGTCGCACGAGTGGATCACGGAGAAGTCGAAGGCGGTCGTGCTCCTCGTGCGCATGGACCCCCGCGACCTCAAGCGCGACCACCGCGAGGGCGCCTCCTACGACGGCATCGTCGCGTACTCGAAGATCTGCACCCACGTCGGGTGCCCGGTCGCCCTCTACGAGCAGCAGACGCACCACCTGCTGTGCCCGTGCCACCAGTCGACGTTCGACATCGCGGACGGTTGCAAGGTGGTCTTCGGACCGGCCAAGCGCCCGCTGCCCCAGCTGCCCATCACCGTCGACGACGAGGGGTATCTTGTGGCTGAGGACGACTTCAACGAGCCCATCGGCCCGAGCTACTGGGAGCGCCTGAAGTGAGCACCACGACCACTCCCCCCGCCACGGCGGAGCCGACGACCGTGATCGGCAAGTCCGCCGACTACCTCGACCAGCGGACCAAGGTCGGCGTGCTCGCGAAGCAGCTCGTCCGCAAGGTCTTCCCGGACCACTGGTCCTTCATGCTCGGCGAGATCGCGCTGTTCTCGTTCGTCGTGCTGCTCATCTCCGGCGTGTTCCTGGCGATGTTCTTCGACCCGTCGATGGCGCTCGTCACGCACCACGGCGCTCCGGCGACGATGGACGGCCAGCTCATGTCCACGGCCTTCTCGTCGACGCTCAACATGTCGTTCGAGGTGCGCGGCGGCCTGCTCATGCGGCAGATCCACCACTGGTCGGCGCTCATCTTCGTCGCCGGCATCGTGGTGCACATGATGCGCGTCTTCTTCACCGGCGCCTTCCGCAAGCCCCGCGAGCTCAACTGGCTGGTCGGCACGATGCTGCTGATCCTCAGCCTCCTCGCCGGCTTCTCGGGCTACTCGCTCCCGGACGACGTGCTCTCCGGCAACGGCCTGCGCATCACCGACGGCGTCATCAAGTCGATCCCGATCATCGGGTCGTACCTCTCCTGGTTCGTCTTCGGCGGCGAGTTCCCGGGCGAGCACATCATCCCGCGCCTGTTCACGGTGCACATCCTGCTCGTGCCCGCGCTCATCCTGGCGCTGGTCGGCGTGCACCTGTTCCTCATGGTGCTGAACAAGCACACCCAGTACCCGGGCGGTGGCCGCACCGACAAGAACGTCGTCGGCTACCCCGCGGTCCCGGCGTTCGCCACGAAGATGGGCGGCAACTTCTTCATCATCTTCGGCGTGCTGGCCCTCATGGGCGGCACGATGGCGATCAACAACGTCTGGAACTACGGCCCGTACGACCCGTCACCGGTGTCAGCGGGAGCCCAGCCGGACTGGTACATGCTGTTCCTCGAGGGATCGCTGCGCCTCATGCCGGGCCAGGCCGAGATCGTCACGTGGGGCGACTTCACGCTGTCGCTGAACATCCTCGTGCCGGCGGTCATCATCCCGGGCCTGCTGTTCACGTTCCTCTTCGTGTACCCGTTCGTCGAGGCGAAGGTGACCGGCGACCACCGCGAGCACCACGTGCTCGACCGCCCGCGCAACGTCCCGGCCCGCACGGGCCTCGGTGTCGCGTTCCTGACGGCGTTCGTCATCCTGGCGCTGGCCGGGTCGAACGACCTCATCGCGACGCACTTCGCCCTGTCGATCAACACGATCACCTGGGTCTTCCGGATCCTGTTCTTCGTCGGCCCGGTCTTCGCGTTCTGGGTCACGAAGCGGATCTGCCTGGGCCTGCAGCGCAAGGACCGCGAGCTGGTGCTGCACGGTCACGAGACCGGCCGCATCGTGCGGTTCGCCAACGGCGAGTACATCGAGGTCCACCGCCCGCTCGACGAGCAGGAGCGCTGGCTGCGCGTCAACTACGAGGCGCACCGACCCCTGGAGGTCGAGCCTGCGACGGACGCCCGCGGCGTCAAGCGCAAGGGCTACAAGAAGGACAAGCGCTGGCAGAAGCTGTCGCAGTTCTTCTACGAGGACCGGGTGGAGCCCGTGACTCCGGCCGAGCTGGCCGCGGCGCACGCCCACGGCGAGCACGACGAGCTCGAGCCCGCCCACGACACCCCCGAGCTGGTCTCGGGGTCTGGCAACGTCGAGCGGGAGCACTGAGTCTCCTGCAGGCTGGAACGGTGGCCCGCGCTCCCCTCCCCCGACTCGTCGGGCGGGGTGCGCGGGCCGTCGTCGTCCCCGGCCGATGAGTTCGGTCGGAGACCGGTCGTCGACGACGTCCCCCATCGCACGCCGGGCACGACGTGCGGCACGCAACCGGAGGTAACTCAGCATGGCTGTCTACACGCTCCCTGACCTGCCCTACGACTACAGCGCCCTCGAGCCGCACATCAGCGGCAAGATCATGGAGCTGCACCACGACAAGCACCACGCCGCCTACGTCACCGGCGCCAACACCGCCCTGGACAAGCTCGCCGAGGCCCGCGAGTCCGGCGACAACGCCGCGGTGAACCTGCACGAGAAGAACCTCGCGTTCAACCTCGGCGGCCACACCAACCACACCGTCTTCTGGAACAACCTCTCCCCCGAGGGCGGCGGCCAGCCCGAGGGCGAGCTCGCCGAGGCCGTCAAGGACGCCTTCGGCTCGTTCGAGAAGTTCCAGGCCCAGTTCGCCGCCGTCGCCACCGGCATCCAGGGCTCCGGCTGGGCCGTGCTCGGCTGGGACTCCATCGGCCAGCGCCTCGCGATCTTCCAGCTCTTCGACCAGCAGGCCAACGTCCCCGTCGGCATCACCCCGCTGTTCATGCTGGACATGTGGGAGCACGCCTTCTACCTGGACTACCTCAACGTCAAGGCCGACTACGTCAAGGCCGTCTGGAACATCGCGAACTGGCAGGACGTCGCCGCACGCCTCCAGCGCGCCCGCACCCAGACCGCCGGGCTCATCGTCCCCGCCTGACCCGCTCAGCCCGCACAGGGCGGCGCAAGCACGCGCGAGGGCCCCGCACGCATCCGCGTGCGGGGCCCTTCGTCGTCCTCTCCGAGCTGCGCGGCAGCCTCGGGATCAGTTCTGGCCGAACTCCGAGTACGGGATCACGTCCTCGTCGGCGGGCGCCTGGACGTCGATCGGCTCGCCCCACTTGCTGAACGTCGACTCGACGACCATCTCCTGGCCCTCGACCTCCATCGTGATGTCGGCCTCCACGGGCAGCCCCTTCGGGTCCACCTTGTACACCGCGGAGATCTCGCCGAGCTGGTCCGCGGTCGACGCATCGATGCCCGCCGTGCCGTCCTTCACCTTGGACGGGTCGATCGTGGCCGTGTAGACCTCGGTCTCGACGCCGTCGACGGTCTCGGAGCCGGTGTGCTCGAACGAGGTGACGGCGTCGGCCATCGCCTCCGCCTGCGCGGCGGCGTCCATGGACTCCATCGAGTCGATCGTGCCGGCCAGGGCAGGGTCGTCCGCCATGTCCTCGGCGGTCATCGACAGGTACTTGCCCTGCGTCATCTCGCCCATGGACAGGTAGATCGTGCCGTCGAGCAGCACGATGTCCATGTCCATGCCCATGACCGCCATGGTCATCTGCAGGGTCGTCTCCTCGAACGTCGGGCCGTAGGCGACGTCGGCCGTCGTGGTGCTCTCGGTCATCCCGGCCGACTCGGCAAGCTCCCCCGAGTAGGTCAGCTCCATGTGCGCAGTCGAGGCCTCTCCCTGCGCGGCCTTCATCTTCCCGGCCAGGTCCGTCATCGTCGAGACCGTCGCGATCTCCGCCGCCTGCTCCTGGGCGGCCTGCTCGCCTCCGGCGGGTGCCGGGGACGCGCCCCCGCAGGCGCTCAGGGCGAGGCCGACCAGGCCTGCCGACGCCAGGGCCACGGTCTTCTGGGGGACGCGCATGCTGCTCCTTCTCGGGGAAACGTGAGACTTCATTGCATCACGGGACCGTCGTCCAGTGGGCGGGTCGGACCGCGCGGACGCCGATCGTTGCCGATCCGTGTCCCGCGACGTCGCCTCCCCCCGGAACGGCGAAGAGCCCCTCACGCGAGTCGCGTGAGGGGCTCTCGTCGGAGCAGGAGCGTCAGTGGGCGTGCTGCCCGCGGCTGAACTCGAACACCCAGCCGACGAGCCCGATGACCCCGAGGATGAAGCCGATGTACAGCACCCACCAGCCCACGGCGAGCCCGAGGAACGCGACCGCGGCGGCAGCGGCGATGACCAGCGGCCACCAGCTCCACGGCGAGTACACGCCCTGGTCGCCGGCGCCCTGTTCGATCTCGCCCTCCTCGTCGTCCTCCGGGCGAGGGTCGATGCGACGCGCGGTGAGCGCCAGGTAGGCGCCCACCATGGCGACGAGCGCCCCTACGAGGGGGATGCCGAGGTAGCCGACCGGCTCCTGGAAGTGCGTGACCAACCCGTAGATCACGCCGACCAGGACGAAGAACGGGGCGAGGAACAGGAAGAGCTTGATCTCGATCTTCACTTGCGGTTCTCCTCCTCGTCGTCGATCACGGTGGTGGTCGACTGTGCGGCCGACGACTGCGCGCTGTCGCGTCGCTCCTCGACGAGCTGCTGGTGCCCCCGGCGCTCCGGGTCACCGAAGACCTGGTTGAGCGGGCCGTGGCCCGGCGCCTGCTCCATCGCCGCGACCTCGGGGTGGTGCAGGTCGAAGGCCGGCGACTCCGAGCGGATGCGCGGCAGCGAGGTGAAGTTGTGCCGCGGCGGCGGGCAGCTGGTGGCCCACTCGAGCGAGCGGCCGTAGCCCCACGGGTCGTCGACGGTGACCTTCGGCGCGTTGCGCCAGGTCGTGTACACGTTCCACAGGAACGGGAGCGTCGAGGCGGCCAGGATGAACGCGCCGATGGTCGACACCTGGTTCTCCCAGGTGAAGCCCTCCTCGGGCATGTAGTCCGCGTAGCGGCGGGCCATGCCCTCGACACCCAGCCAGTGCTGGATGAGGAAGGTCATGTGGAAGCCGACGAACAGCAGCCAGAAGTGGACCTTGCCGAGCCGCTCGTTGAGCATCCGGCCCGTGAACTTCGGCCACCAGAAGTAGAAGCCGGCGAACATCGCGAAGACCACGGTGCCGAAGACCACGTAGTGGAAGTGCGCCACCACGAAGTACGAGTCGGACAGGTGGAAGTCCAGGGCGGGGCTCGACAGGATGATGCCCGTCAGACCGCCGAAGAGGAAGGTCACGAGGAAGCCGATCGACCACAGCATGGGTGTCTCGAACGTGAGTTTCCCGCGCCACATCGTGCCGATCCAGTTGAAGAACTTCACGCCGGTCGGGATGGCGATCAGCATCGTCATGAAGGCGAAGAAGGGCAGGAGCACCGCGCCGGTGACGTACATGTGGTGGGCCCACACCGTCACGGACAGCGCCGCGATCGCAATCGTCGCGTAGATCAGGCCCTTGTAGCCGAAGATCGGCTTGCGGCTGAAGACCGGGAAGATCTCCGACACGATGCCGAAGAACGGCAGCGCGATGATGTAGACCTCGGGGTGGCCGAAGAACCAGAACAGGTGCTGCCAGAGGATCGCCCCGCCGTTCTCGGGGTTGAAGACCTGCGCACCGAGGCGACGGTCGGCGCCCAGCGCGAACAGCGCAGAGGCCAGCGGCGGGAAGGCCATCAGCACGAGCAGGCTCGTGACGAGCGTGTTCCACGTGAAGATCGGCATCCGGAACATGGTCATGCCCGGCGCGCGCATCGTGATGATCGTGGTGATGAAGTTGACGGCACCGAGGATCGTGCCGAAGCCCGCCAGCGCGAGCCCGAACACCCAGAGGTCTCCGCCTAGCCCTGGACTGAACGTGGTGTTCGACAACGGCGCATAGGCGAACCAGCCGAACGACGCGGCGCCCTGCGGGGTGAAGAAGCCCGCCCCCGCGATGAGGCCGCCGAAGAGGAACAGCCAGTACGCGAACATGTTGAGCCGCGGGAACGCGACGTCGGGCGCACCGATCTGCAGCGGCATGATCACGTTGGCGAAGCCCGCGAACAACGGCGTCGCGAACAGCAGCAGCATGATCGTGCCGTGCATCGTGAAGAGCTGGTTGTACTGCTCCTTGCTCTGCACGACCTGCAGGCCGGGCATGAACAGCTCGGCGCGGATCAGCAGGGCGAGGATGCCACCCACGGCGAACCAGATGAACGACGTGATGAGGTACAGGTAGCCGATCGTCTTGTGGTCGGTGGAGGTGATCCACTTGACCACGGTGCGACCGAGGTTCTGGCGCTTCGGCGCGAGACCGGGGATGACCTCGACGTCGTGCGCGGGGGCAGTCGTGGCCGCCATCAGTTCTCGACCTCCGGGAGGGTGTCTTCCTGCGGGAAGTTCGCGTCGTGCTGCTGGCGGTTCAGGTCGAGCCCGAGCTCGCCGGTCTGGCCCGCGGCCTCGAGGTCGGCCATGTGGGCGTCGTACTCCGCCTGCGACACGACCTTGACGTTGAAGAGCATCCCGGAGTGGAACTCGCCGCAGAGCTCGGCGCACTTGCCGGCGTACGTGCCCTCACGGGTCGGGGTGACCTGGAAGGTGTTCGTCCGGCCCGGGATCATGTCCTGCTTGTACAGGAAGGCGGGGATCCAGAAGGAGTGGATGACGTCGCGCGAGTCCAGGGTGAACTCGACCGTCTGGTCGACCGGGAGGTACAGCGTCGGGACGTCCTTCGACGTGCCCGGGGCGCCGTCCACCTCGTCGTCGAGCGTCTGGCCGCCGACGTCGAGCAGGTGCTGCCCGGAGTCGTAGACGTCGTCGTCGAGGTAGTTGAAGTCCCAGCTCCACTGCTTGCCGATGACCTGGATGTTCACGTCCGGCTCGGCGCTGGTGTCCTGCACCGCCGACATGTCGCGGTCCGTGTAGAAGAACAGGACGAGGATCATGATCGTCGGCACGGCCGTGTACATGATCTCGAGCGGCATGTGGTAGCGCGTCTGGATCGGGAGCTGGTGGTCGTCCCGACGCTTGCGGTACGCCGCGACGCACCACAGCATCAGGCCCCACGTGATCACACCGACGATCAGCGCCGCGATCCAGGAGCCGACCCAGAGGTTGGTGATTCGCTCGGTCTGGTTGGTCACCTCCCCGTCGCTGTAGCCGGGCAGGTATCCGCGCTTGACGGAGTCGCTGGCACAACCGGAGGCCAACACGGCGACGGCGCCGGCGATAGCCGTCGCGCGCAGGATGACCCGCCGGGTGCGGGTGGGGCTCTTCGAGTGCAAGGGAGGCCTTTCACGTCACGTCCTGCCCGACCGCCACGGCCCCTCTGGGCAACAGGCACGCGGACAGGACCTTCGTCCTCGATGAAGTGCAGCCTAGCGCGCCCGGAGCAGGTTCGACGCCGCAAAAGCCCCCTCGGGGCGTGACTCTTTCCGCACGGGACGTCCACATCTCCTTCTTGCACACAGACCCCTGGAGAGTGTCAGATCGATCCTCAGGAGTGTCAGATCCTCGGAGCGCTCCCGGACCCCGACCGACCGGACCTCGAGACCCCGAAGATGGCACGATCGTGCCCCGGGCGCGCTTCGGGCGCCCGCCCGACCCGCCCGCCGACGGTGTCGGGACGCACGTCAGCCCCCACGGAGCACGCCTGTGACCGACACCACCGACCCGACCGGGAACCACTCCCCCTCGGCGCCGTCCACCCCGACGTCCCAGGCGGCGACCGCGGCGACGTCCTCAGCGACCGCCGGCTCACGGGTGCACCTGGACAACGGCGGGGGCGCCCCGCTGCACCCGCTCGCGCGGCAGGCCCTGCTGCAGGCGCTCGAGGACGGCTGGGCCGACCCGCACCGGCTGCACACCGAGGGACGCCGCGCGGCGCGGCTGCTCGACGGCGCACGAGAGGCCGTCGCCGCCGTCCTCGGCGCGCGCACGGAGGAGGTGCGCTTCACCGCCAGCCACGCGTCCGCCCTCCGCGACGCCCTGCTGGGCACCGCGCAGGCCCAGCGGCGCGCGGGTGGGGACGTCGTCGTGGGCGCCACCGAGCGCGCGGCGGTGCTGCACGCGGCGGCGGCGGCGGCCGCAGGGGCCCAGGAGGGCGAGCGCGTCGTGGTGGACGTCGACCGCCTCGGCCGCGTCGACGCGGCCACCTTCGCGGAGCGGGTCGCGCGACCCGGCGTCGCGCTCGCCGCGCTCCAGCACGCCAACGGAGAGGTCGGCACGCGACAGCCGCTGGCCGTCGTGCACGACGCCGCGCGGGCGGCGGGGGTGCCCCTCCTCGTGGACGCGGGCGCGTCGCTGGGTCACGACGTCGTCCCCGACTCCTGGGACCTCCTCGCCGCCCACCCGCCCGACTGGGGCGGGCCCGCCGGGGTCGGCGTGCTCGCCGTGCGCCAGCGCGTGCGTGCCGTGCCGCCCGGGCCGGAGGACGCCGACCCCTGGGCGCCCGGCGGGGTGAGCGTGCCCGCCGCGTTCGCCGCCGCCGTGGCCCTCCAGGCGACGACGGCCGACCGCGCCGCCCAGGACGAGCGGCGCCGGCTCCTCACGGCGCGCGTGCGGGCGGCGGCCGCCGCCGTTCCCGACGTCGAGGTGGTGGGCGACCCGGACGACCGGCTTCCCCACGTCGTGACGTTCTCCTGCCTGTACGTGGACGGCGAGGCCCTCGTGACCGAGCTGGACCGGGCCGGGTTCGCGGTCGGCTCCGGCTCGGCCTGCACCGCCAGCACCCTGGAGCCGTCGCACGTGCTCGCGGCGATGGGGGTGCTCACGCACGGCAACGTGCGGATCGCCCTCGACCGGTCGACCACCGGGGACGACGTCGACCGCTTCCTCGCGGTCCTGCCGGGCGCCGTCCGGCGGGTGCGCGACATGCTCGGGGTGGCCGGGCTGTGAGGACCGACGGCGCAGGGTCTGGCGCAGGGTCTGGCGCAGGGTCTGGCGCAGGGTCTGGCGCAGGGTCTGGCGCAGAGATCGGCGCAGGGGCGGACCCCGTGGTGGTCGACGCCCGCGGCCTGCGCTGCCCGCTCCCGGTGATCCGGCTCGCCGCGGCGGCCCGCGACCTGCCCGCCGGGACGCTCGTGACCGTGCTGTCGACCGACCCTGCGGCCCGTCTCGACGTGCCCGCCTGGGCCCGGATGCGCGGGCACGCGACGGTCGGCGAGACCACGACCGGGACCGAGGCCGAGACCGGAGCGGCGGAGGAGCCCGACGACCGGGGCGGCGACGAGGACGGCGACGAGGACGGCGGCGTGGCCGGCGGGACCGCTCCGACGACGTGGTCGATCACCGTGCGTCTGGGCGCCGCCTCCTGATCCGCGACGACACTGATCCACGGCGACACTGGCCCGCGACGACATTGCCCCGCAACGACACCGCCCCGCAACGACGACGGCCCGGCCGCCCCGTGGGGGGTGGCCGGGCCGTCGGAGTCGCTCAGCGGTTCAGCTGAAGGAACCGCCGCAGGCGCAGGAGCTGCCGGCGTTCGGGTTGTCGATCGTGAAGCCCTGCTTCTCGATGGTGTCCGCGAAGTCGATCTTCGCGCCCTCGAGGTAGGGCACGCTCATGCGGTCCACGACGACCTCGACGCCGTCGAAGTCACGCAGCGCGTCGCCGTCGAGGATGCGCTCGTCGAAGTAGAGCTGGTAGATCAGGCCGGAACAGCCGCCGGGCTGGACGGCCACACGCAGACGCAGGTCGTCGCGGCCCTCCTGCTCGAGGAGGCTGCGAACCTTGTCGGCGGCGACGTCGGACAGGTCCACGCCGTGCGTGGCGATCTCGGTGGTGTCGGTCATGCTTCCTCCAACAGGCGGGCCGGTAGAGCTGTTCCCGATCCTACGCGCGAATTCCGTGGGCGCGATGACGCGAGTCACAGGCGCGGCGCGGCGGTGCCGTCGGGCCCGGACGGCACCGCCCGACCGGTCAGGCCCAGGAAGGCGCCCAGGTCCGCGCCACGCGCGCGGTCGCCGCGACCACGTCGTCCCCGGTCTCGTGCACGCCGCTCACGCCGGCCCCGGACCACTCCCGGCGCGAGACCTCGCTGCGGCCGGCCAGCACCACGACCGGCAGGGCGTGCGGGGCGGCGGCCGCCACGGCGGCGGGGACGCGCCCCTCGCGCAGGGTCGTGCCGTCCAGCACGGGGACGTGCACGACGACGAGGTCGGACGTCGCCGCCGGGGCGGCGAGCGGACCGTCCTCCGGTCCGGAGACGCTCGCCAGCCCGAGGGCGTCGAGGGGGACGAACACCCCGACGGACGACGGGTGGGCCTCCCCCTGCGGCGCGGGGTCGGGCAGGACGACGGTGGTCACGGCGCACGACGGCGCGGCCTCCCGCCACGCCGTCGCGAGCGCGGGGGCCAGGGGGCCGGCGTCCTCGCCGACGCAGAGCAGCACCTGCATGCCGCGATCGTGGCACACCGAGCCGAGGCGCGGACGCCCCGGGGCGTGCTGCCGGAGGGGCGGACGGCAGGCCGACGGCTCGGGCACGCGCCCCCGCCGGGGCGGACGCGCGGCGTGCCGCACGCAGGCCCTGTGGAAACATAGGCGGGTGACCACCCTGCTGAACGACACCGCGGGCACCTCGACCGGCGCCACGACCGGCACCACGACCGGCTTCGCCGAACCCGCACCCTCCGCGCTGCTGCTCCTCGGCCAGGGCCGCGACCTCGCCTCGGAGCGTGGCGTCGAGTGCACCGGGGCCCTGCCGTCGCCGTCCGACCCGGACCTGGTGGAGCGCGCCCGCGCCGCGCGGGCCGCCCTGGGCGAGCGCGCGTTCGTGCTCGGGCACCACTACCAGCGCGACGAGGTCATCGACTTCGCCGACGTCACCGGCGACTCCTTCAAGCTCGCGCGCGAGGCCGCTGCCCGTCCCGAGGCCGAGTTCGTGCTCTTCTGCGGCGTGCACTTCATGGCCGAGAGCGCGGACATCCTCACGTCGGACGCGCAGCAGGTCGTGCTGCCCGACCTCGCCGCCGGCTGCTCCATGGCCGACATGGCCGAGATCGGCCAGGTCGAGGAGGCGTGGGCGGTGCTGCAGGACGTCGGCATCGCCGGCGACACCGTGCCCGTGACCTACATGAACTCCTCCGCCGCCATCAAGGCCTTCACCGGCCGGCACGGGGGCACCGTGTGCACGTCGTCGAACGCGCAGGTCGCGCTGCGCTGGGCGTTCGACCGGGTGGGTGGCGTGGAGGGCACCGGCAAGGTGCTGTTCCTGCCGGACCAGCACCTGGGCCGCAACACCGCCGTCCTCCAGCTCGGCCTGAGCCTGGACGACTGCGTGGTCTACGACCCGCGCAAGCCGCTGGGCGGCCTCACCGAGCAGCAGCTGCGCGACGCGCGCATGATCCTGTGGCGGGGGCACTGCTCGGTGCACGGGCGGTTCTCGGCGCGCAACGTCGAGGACGTCCGGGCGAAGGTGCCCGGGGTCACGGTGATCGCTCACCCGGAGTGCAAGCACGAGGTGATCACCGCGGCGGACGAGGTGGGGTCCACCGAGTTCATCATCAAGGCCCTCGACGCCGCCGAGCCCGGCAGCGCGTGGGCGATCGGCACCGAGCTCAACCTGGTGCGCCGCCTCGCCAAGGCGCACCCGGACAAGCAGGTGCACTACCTCGACTCGACCGTGTGCTTCTGCTCGACCATGAACCGCATCGACCTGCCGCACCTGGTGTGGGCGATGGAGTCGCTGGTCGAGGGGCGGATGGTCAACCGGATCGTGGTCGACGCCGACGACGCCCACTGGGCCCGGGTGGCGCTCGACCAGATGCTGGCGCTGCCCGGCATCTGACCGTGAGCTAGATCTGACCAGGGGCCGGCGATGGCCCCGACGACGCAGGAGAAGGCATGAGCACCGACGGCGGGCTCCACATCGGCATCTTCGTGTTCGACGACGCGGAGGAGCTCGACGTCGTCGGGCCGTTCGAGGTGCTCGCGGCCTGGGAGCAGCACTCGAGCACCGAGTCGGGCCCGAAGCCGCACGTGAGCACCTTCTCCCGCGACGGCGACGGCGTGCGCCTGGCCAAGGGCCTGCGGGTCGTGCCCGCGCACTCCGCGGACGACGTCGGCCCGCTGCACGTGCTCGTCTACCCGGGCGGCTGGGGCACTCGCGCGATGATCGCCGACCCGACGCACCTGGATTGGCTGCGGCAGGTGCGCGCGCAGACCCCGGTCCTCGCGAGCGTGTGCACCGGAGCCCTGGTGCTCGCGGCGGCGGGGCTGCTGGCCGGACGGCCGGCGACCACGCACCGCGACCACTACGACGAGCTGGCCGAGATCGACCCGAGCGTCGTCGTGGACACCGAGGCGCGGTTCGTCGACGACGGGGACGTCGTGACCGCCGCCGGCGTCTCGGCGGGGATCGACATGGCCCTGCACCTGGTGGCGCGGCTCGAGTCGACCGAGGTCGCGCGCGCGGTGCGCCGGGGCATCCAGTACGACCCCGCTCCCCCGGTCTGACGGACGACGAGCCCAGGTATCTGATACCGGCGGTCGCCGATATAACCTGCGCAGGTGACTCGAATGATCCAGCTCACCTGGGCCTCCCTGCGCCCCCGCAAGCCGGTGCCCGGCCAGGGCCTGCTCGACCCGTCCGTGACGCGCATGCGCGTGCACCCCGGCGACCTCGACCTGTACCTGCACGTCAACAACGGCTCGTACCTGCAGATGATGGACGTGGCGCGGTCCAACTTCATCGCCGACCTCGACGGCTTCGCCAAGATCGGCGACCGCAAGTGGTACCCGGTGGTCGCGGCGTCGACCATGACCTACAAGCGCTCGCTCAAGCTCGGCGACCGGTTCGAGATCAGCACGCGCGTCCTCGGCTGGGACGAGCGCGTGATCTACATCGAGCAGGTCTTCACGTGCCGGGGGCAGCTCTACGGCCGCGGCTACGTGGCCGGCCGGTTCCTCGGCCCGGGAAGCTCCCGCGTCCCCGCGCCCGACGTCGTGGCGCTCATGGGGCCGGAGGCGCCCGTGCAGAGCCCGGACCTCCCCGACGACGTCGCCGCCTGGGCGCGGGCGCTCGACGTCGCACACCGGGACCGGTCGGAGGCCTGACCCGGGCCGGGATCGGGCCGGCTCAGGCGGGCCCGGCGTCGCGGAGCACCCGCGCCTCGGACAGCGCGCTCCGGACGGCGTCCCCCTCCGCGTCGCGGCCGGAGGCCTCGGCGAGCGTCTCGAGCTCGGCGACGAGCTCGCCCGCCGCGGCGGGGTCTCCGGCGCGCACAGCGAGCTCGGCGAGGTAGGCGAGCGCCGGCGCGAGCTCGCCCGCGGCCGGGGCGGCCCCCGCCGCCCGAGCACGACGGACGGCGCCACCCAGGATCTTCCGCGCCTGGCCGACGTCCCCGTGCGAGTCCGCGACGACGACGGCGTTCTCCAGGGCGCGCGCCAGCGGCCCGCCGCCTTCCGTCGTCCAGGACGTCGTGCCCCCCTCGCCCGCGACGACCGGCGCGTCCGGTGCCCGGGAGACCCGCACCCAGTTCCCCGCGGGGTCCACGAGGCTGAACCCGCTGAGCCCCGCGTTGTTCGCCCGCTTCCGCGGGCGGGTGATCCGCGGAGCGCCCGACACGGGCAGGCGCCCGAACAGGTTCCGCAGCCCCGCCGCGAACACCTCGTAGACCGGCTCGGTGTCCGGGACGACGAGCGCGCAGGTCGAGTGGCTCTGCTCCGGGTCCCAGTCGGGCATCCCGTAGTAGTGGACGTCGAACCCGCCGCGCCCGAACGCCACGTACGGGTTGGGGCGCTGCTGGCGGTAGGTGACCTCGAGACCGAGCGCGGTCCAGAAGGCCACCATCGCGTCGAGGTCCTCCTCCGTGCCGCCGCAGGGCAGCATCGGCACCATCCGAGCCCCGGCGACCGCACCCTCGAGCTGCTGCGACATCACGTCGCCCCCTCCCTCATCCCTCGAGCTCGGCGACGCGCCGCAGGAGCAGCGCCTCGGCGAGCACGACCTTGCGCAGCTCGCCCAGGTGCACCGACTCGTCGGCGCCGTGCGCGCGGGAGTCCGGGTCCTCGACGCCGGTGACGAGCACGGCGGCCTCGGGGAAGAACTCGAGCAGGTCGGCGATGAACGGGATGGACCCGCCGACGCCGATGTCCACCGGGTCCGTGCCCCAGGCCGCCGCGAACGCCGAGCGCGCGGCGCGCATCGCGGCCGAGTCCTCCGCGGCGTGGAACGCCCGCCCCTGCTCGCCCGAGCGCCAGGCGACCCGTGCGCCGAACGGCGCGTGCGCCTCGAGGTGGGCGCGCAGCGCGTCCTCCGCCGCCTGCGGGTCCTGCCCCGGCGGGATGCGCAGCGACAGCTTCGCGGCCGCGCGGGGCGCGATGGTGTTGGACGCGTGCGCGACGCTCGTGGCGTCGATGCCGATCACCGAGAGCGCCGGCTTGGTCCACAGCCGGCCGGCGATGGTGCCCTCGCCCGCGAGCGTCACGCCGTCGAGCACCGAGGAGTCGGCGCGGAACGCCGCCTCCTCGTAGTCGACCTCCGGCTCGCCGGCGGCGACCAGCCCGGCCACCGCGACGTTGCCGGCGTCGTCGTGCAGCGTCGCGATCAGGCGTGCGAGCAGGGTGTTCGCGTCGAGCACCGGCCCGCCGAACATGCCGGAGTGCACCGCGTGCCCGAGCACCTCGACCTCGACCACGCCGTCGACCAGGCCGCGCAGCGACGTGGTGAGGGCGGGCACGCCGACCTTCCAGTTCGTGGAGTCGGCGACCACGATGACGTCCGCCGCGAGCAGCTCGCGGTGGTCGGCGAGGAACCGGCGGAAGCTCGGGGACCCCGACTCCTCCTCGCCCTCGACGAACACCGTGATCCCGACGGGCAGGTCCGTGCCGCCCTCCTGAGCCACGGCGGCCAGGGCGCGCAGCGCGCCGACGTGCGCGACCAGCCCCGCCTTGTCGTCCGCGGCACCGCGGCCGTACAACCGTTCGCCCACCTGGACCGGCTCGAACGGGTCGGTCGCCCACGCGGCGGCGTCGCCCGGGGGCTGGACGTCGTGGTGCGCGTACAGCAGCACGGTCGGGGCGCCCTCGGGCGCGGGACGGCGGGCGACGACGGCGGGCGCCCCGGGGGTCCCGTCGGGGCGGTCCGAGCGCAGGATCCGCACGTCGGGCAGCCCTGCGTCGCGCAGCAGCGCGGCGACGGCGTCGGCGCTCGCCGCGACGTGCGCCTGGTCGAAGGCGGCGGCGGACACGCTCGGGATGCGCACGAGGCGCTCGAGGTCGGCCTGGAGGGCGGGGAACTGCCGCTCGACGTGCGCGCTCAGGGTGGTGGCGTCGTCGACGGGCCGGTCGGTCGGTACGCCGGCAGGGGCGGTGCGGGGGGTGTCGGTCACGCGGCTCACGCTACCCGCGCGCTCGACTACCCTGGGAGCGTGTTCTCCCGCAACAAGCCCGACGCGACGCCGTCGTCCCCCGACTCCACCGACCCCGTCGACGCGGCCGCCGAGATCGAGAAGGCCGGCGCCCCCTCCGGCAAGGGCCGCCCCACGCCCAAGCGCAGCGTGGCCGAGGCCGCCAACAAGCGCCCGCTGGTCCCCGACGACCGCAAGGCGGCGACGAAGGCGGCACGGGAGAAGGCGCGCGAGCAGCGCAACCTCGAGTACCGGGCGATGCAGACGGGCGACGAGCGCCACCTGCCGCCGCGCGACAAGGGCCCGCTCAAGCGGTACGCGCGCGACTACGTCGACGCGCGCTGGAACCTCGGCGAGTTCTTCCTGCCCGTCGCGTTCGGCTTCATCGTCCTGAACTTCATCTTCATGCAGAACGTCACCATGTCGGCGCTCGTGCTGATGCTGCTGTACGCCGTCGTGCTGCTCACCATCGCCGACGCGTTCCTGCTGTGGCGCGGGCTCCGCAAGCGGCTGCTGCTGAAGTTCGGCGAGGTGCCGAAGGGCACGATGATGTACGCCGTCATGCGCGCGTTCCAGATCCGCCGCTCGCGCCTGCCCAAGCCGTCGTCGAAGAAGCACGGCGTCTGGCCGGAGTGATCCGGCACCGCCGGCACCGTCCGGTGCGACCGTGCGCCCGCCCTAGGGTGGACGCATGGTCAACTACCGGTACCTCGGCAACAGCGGTCTGAAGATCTCCGAGATCACCTACGGCAACTGGCTCACCCACGGTTCGCAGGTCGAGAACGACGTCGCGACGCAGTGCGTGCGCGCCGCGCTCGACGCGGGCATCACGACGTTCGACACCGCGGACGTGTACGCCAACACGAAGGCCGAGCAGGTCCTCGGCGACGCCCTCGCGGGCGAGCGACGCGAGTCGCTCGAGATCTTCACCAAGGTGTACTGGCCGACGGGCCCGGGCGGCCCCAACGACACGGGTCTGTCGCGCAAGCACGTCATGGAGTCGATCAACGGCTCGCTGAAGCGCCTCGGCACGGACTACGTCGACCTCTACCAGGCGCACCGCTACGACACCGAGACGCCGCTCACCGAGACGATGCAGGCGTTCGCCGACATCGTCCGCCAGGGCAAGGCCCTGTACATCGGCGTCTCCGAGTGGACGGCGGACCAGATCCGCGCCGGCGCGGCCCTGGCGAAGGAGCTGGGGTTCCAGCTCATCTCCTCGCAGCCGCAGTACTCCATGCTCTGGCGGGTCATCGAGGACGAGGTCGTGCCCGCCTCGCAGGAGTGCGGGCTGTCGCAGATCGTGTGGTCGCCGATGGCGCAGGGCGTGCTGTCCGGCAAGTACGTGCCCGGCCAGCCGCTGCCCGCCGGGTCGCGCGCGACCGACGAGAAGGGCGGCGCGTCGAGCATCCGCCGCTTCCTCGACGACGACGTGCTCACCCGCGTGCAGAACCTGCGCCCGGTCGCCGACGAGCTGGGTCTGTCGATGGCGCAGCTCGCCGTCGCGTGGGTGCTCCAGAACGACAACGTCGCGGCGGCGCTCGTCGGCGCGTCCCGGCCCGAGCAGGTCGCCGAGAACGTCAAGGCGTCCGGCGTGACGATCCCCGCCGAGCTCCTGGCGACGATCGACGACGTCCTGGGCGACGTCGTCGTGCGCGACCCGGCCAAGACCGCCGAGAACGCGCCGAAGACCCGCGTCGCCTGACCGTAAAGACGGTTCCGGGAGGGACCGACGTCGCGGTGGGGGGGGGAGTGGCGGGCGGGCC
>NZ_JBHTVT010000005.1:0-111319 GCF_042792795.1 Isoptericola sp. NPDC056605
GCCCGCGCCGCCCGCGGCGGCCGCGCCGCCGCCCGCGGGCCCGCCGCCCCTGCCGGTCGCCGAGTCCCCGTGGTTCTGGTCGGCCGCCGGGTCGCAGGCCGGCCCGGGCACCGCGGCGGACCTCGCCGCGCTCGTGGGTACCGGCGACCTCACGCGCGAGACCCTCGTGTGGCAGCAGGGCATGGCCGCGTGGACGCCGGCCGGGCAGGTGCCCGTGCTCGCCCCGCTCCTCGCGGCGACGCCGCCCCCACTGCCGCCGCAGGCGGGCCCGTCGAGCGGGACCGGGGGCCGGCCGTGAGCGACGTGCGGGACGACCTCGTGCGCACGCGCTGCGACGCGTGCGGTTCCCAGCTCGCCTACGTGCCCGGCACGCAGCACCTGCGGTGCGGGGCGTGCGGCGGTGAGGTGGAGATCGTCCACGCGGCGGGCGACGCCGTCGACGAGCACTCGTTCGACGCGTGGGCCGCCGCACAGGAGGGGTCGCGCGCGGGCCTCCTGGAGGACCGCCTGCTCACGTGCGACGGGTGCGGCGCGACGACGCGCGGCACGGACCTGTCCGCGGCCTGCCGCTTCTGCGGCGGCCACCTCGTCGCGGTCGCGGAGGCGGACGGGCTCGTGCAGCCGGAGGCGGTCGTCCCGTTCGGCGTGGAGCAGGCGCGGGCACGCGAGGCGTTCCGCCGGTGGGTGCGCTCGCGACCGTTCGCGCCGAGCGAGCTCAAGAAGGTCGGCGACACGGAGTCGCTGCACGGCTCGTACGTGCCCCACTGGACCTTCGACGCCGAGACGTCGTCGTCGTACACGGGTCAGCGCGGCGACGAGTACCACGTCACCGTGAAGGACGGCGACGAGGGGCGCCAGGAGCGGCGGGTGAGCTGGACGCCGGTCTCGGGCCGGGTCGAGCGGTCCTTCGACGACGTCCTGGTCCCGGCCTCGTCCCAGGTGTCCGAGACCGATCTGCGCCGGCTCGGGCCGTGGGCGCTCGAGGACGCCGTGCCGTTCCGGGCCGAGTACCTGGCCGGGTACTCCGCGGCGCGGTACGAGGTGGAGCCCGCCGCCGGCCTCGAGCGGGCCAAGGCGACGATGGCGAAGGCCATCACGGCCGACGTCCGCCGGGACATCGGTGGCGACGAGCAGCGGGTCGGCTCGGTCGCGACGGCGTACACCGACGTGATGTTCAAGCTGGTCCTGCTCCCGCTGTGGATCGCGACCTACGTGTACGCGGGCCGGCAGTGGCAGGTCATGGTCAACGCGAACACGGGGCAGGTGGTCGGGAGGCGGCCGTTCAGCGCGGTCAAGATCACGGTCGCCGTGCTCGTCGTGCTCCTCGTCGTCGTCGCGCTGGTGCTCTGGTACGTGACCTCGCGGACGTGAGGCTCAGGCGTCCCGGCGCGCGTCGTACGCCCGCTGGGCCGCGCTGACCTCGTCGACCGAGCCCTCGAGGACGTCGAGGAGCCCGACGAGCCGGTCGGCGACGCGGCGGCCGAGGTCGGTGAGCGAGTACTCGACGTGCGGGGGGATGGTCGTGCGGACCTCCCGGGCGACCATGCCGTCGCGCTCGAGCGTCTGCAGCGTCTGGGCCAGCATCTTCTCGCTCACACCGTCGATCCGGCGGCGCAGCGCGTTGAAGCGCACGGCGCCGTCGCGCAGCCCGGCCACGGTCAGGACGCCCCAGCGGCCGGTGACCGCCTCGAGCGCCTGGCGCGAGGTGCAGCCGCGGGAGAACACGTCGGCGATCATCGCGTCGGTCGGGCCCGGGGCGACGTCGTCGCTGCGGACGCCGTCGAGAGCGGCTGCGGGGGAGTCGGTGGTCACCCGCCCAGGATACGGCGCGGCGCGGAGGCGGGCACTGTGATGATCACCGCACCTGCCGTGGGTTGGCACTTACGAAAAGTAAGTGCATGCTGGCGGGGTCGGCCCGGCACGGGCCGGCCGCGATCCCGACCTGAGCCTGCCTCCGAAGGAGCATCACCATGACCATCGCCGTCACCGGTACCAGCGGCCACCTGGGCCGCCTCGTCGTCGAGTCCCTCCTCGCCCGGGGCGCCGCGCCCGCCGACGTCGTGGCCCTCGCCCGCTCGACGGCGAAGGTCGCCGACCTCGCGGGGCCGGACGGGCCCGGCGTCGTGGTCCGGGAGGCCGACTACGACCGCCCCGAGACCCTGGTCCCCGCACTCGACGGCGTCGAGGTGCTGGTGCTCGTCTCCGGCTCCGAGGTCGGCCGCCGGGTGCCGCAGCACCAGGCCGTGATCGAGGCGGCCAAGGGCGCCGGCGTCCGCCGCGTCGTCTACACGAGCGCCCCGCACGCCGACACCTCGCCCCTGATCCTCGCCCCCGAGCACAAGGCGACCGAGGAGCTGCTCGCGGCCTCGGGCCTGGCCACCACGGTGCTCCGCAACGGCTGGTACACCGAGAACTACCTCGGCGACGTGCAGCAGGCGCGCGAGACGGGCGAGATCGCGCGCAGCGTCGGGGACGGCCGCGTCGCCAGCGCGAGCCGCGCGGACTACGCCGAGGCCGCGGCCGTCGTCGCCCTCGACGCGCGCCGTGACGGCGCCCACGACGGCGCCGTGTACGAGCTGTCCGGGGACGTGGCGTGGGACTTCGACGAGCTCGCCGCCGCGGCCACCGAGATCGTCGGCCGGCCCGTGACGTACCGGCGGCTCACCGCCGACGAGCACCGCGAGCAGCTGCTCGCGGCAGGCCTGGACGAGGGCACCGCCGGGTTCGTCGTCGCCCTCGACGGCGACACGCGCGCGGGCCTGCTCGCCGAGACGTCGGGCGACCTCGCCCGCCTGATCGGTCGCCCCACCACGCCGCTCCTCGACGGGCTGCGCCAGGGCCTGGAGGCCTGACCCGGCGGTCGGCGACCGGCGGCACGGCACCCGCACCCCGCGGACGTGTCCGTGCCCCGGGCGCGAGACTCCCTACACTCGCCCGGTGCGTCGTGTGCTGAGCCGTTGGGTGGACCCGTTCGTCGTCACGCTGGTCGTGGTGATGGTGCTGGGGCTGGTGGTGCCCGTCGGCCCGGGCGTGCAGCAGGTCGTCGACGTCGCGGCCGACGTCGCGGTGACGATCCTGTTCCTCGTCTACGGCGCGCGCCTCTCGACCCGTGAGGTGTGGGCGGGCCTGCGCAACTGGCGTCTGCAGGGCGGCATCCTCGTCGCCACGTACGTGCTCTTCCCGGTGCTCGGGCTCGTCGTCGCGTGGGCGATCGCCCCGCTGGTCGGCGCTCCGCTCGCCGCCGGGATGCTCTACCTGTCCCTGCTGCCGTCCACGGTGCAGTCGTCGGTGGCGTTCACGTCCGTGGCGCGCGGCAACGTGGCGGGCGCGATCTGCGGGGCCACGGTGTCGAACGTGCTCGGCATGGTGCTCACGCCGCTGCTGGTGCTGTGGCTCATGACCGACGCGGAGGGCGGGAGCGCCACCGCCGGCCACGGCCTCGACGGGCTGCAGACGGTGCTGCTCCAGCTGCTGCTCCCGTTCGTCGTGGGCCAGCTGCTGCAGCCCTGGGTGGGCGACCGGGTCCGCGCGCGGCGCTGGCTCACCCTGTCGGTCGACCGCGGCACCATCCTCGTCGTGGTGTTCTCCGCCGTGGCGGCGGCGAGCTCCGCGGGCGTGTGGGCCGGCATCTCCGGCTGGGCGATCGTGGCGCTGCTGGTGGTCAGCGGCGTGTTCCTCGCGATCATGCTGGGCCTCACGTGGTGGGGCGGGGCGGCCCTCAAGCTGCCCGCCGAGGACCGGATCGCGCTGCTCATGTGCGGGTCCAAGAAGTCCCTCGCCACCGGCCTGCCCATGGCCAGCGTGCTGTTCCCCGTCGCCGCGGCGGGCGTGATCGCGGTCCCGGTGATCATCTTCCACCAGCTCCAGCTCGTGGTGTGCGCCGTGCTCGCGCGCCGTCTCGCGCTGCGCGACTGAGCGGCGCCGGCGGGGCTGCGAGCATCCTGGCCCCGCGTCTAGCGTCGAGGGCATGACGAAGGGCGACGACGGCGAGCGGTGGTCGCAGGACGTGACCGAGCACTCCGACGCGCTCGACCTCGAGGACGACGTCTTCACCTGGGACGACCCGGCGCGCATCGCGGCATCCCTGAAGCGGTCGGCCGAGGCGAGCGACCGGCGCAAGGGCTCGGCGTACCGCTCGGCCATGTCGATGCTGACGTTCTACGTCAACCGCGCCGGGAAGAACCTCCCCGCCGCGCAGCGCGACGTCCTCGAGCGCGCGAAGGACGAGCTGCGCAAGGCGTTCGGGCGCGCCTGACCCGCCTCGGTCGAACGCGACCCCGGTGAGCTCCTCGGACAGCGCCCACGGCCACCTTGTTCGGGGTGAGGTCGTGCGCGCTGCGTGCCATGGGCACCACGCTGCCCACGGCTCGGGGGTGATCCAGGGTCCGGCGATCCGTGGCCGGGCCGTCCGCCCCCTAGACTGGCGGCGCCCGGACGACGACGTCGGGAGGTCGCGATGCACGGGGACAGCTTCTCCGCGGGGCACGGCCCGCGCGGGGTCGGGGTGCGTCGTGACCCGCGCACCGTGCGCGCCGCGTACGAACGCTTCCTCGGCACGGGCGAGCCGCCCGGCGGCATCGACCCCGTCGTCGCCGACTCCTGGCGCCGCTCCCTGCGCAACGGCGTCGACCCGGACACCCCGCACCCGCAGGTCGCGCTGGCCGACGCCGAGCTCGCCGCCTACCGCGCCGCCCACCCGCTCGCCGCCGTCATGCCGGTCGTGCGGGAGCTCGTCGTCGACGGCGCGGCGGACGACGGCCTGGTCGTCGCCGTCTCCGACGAGATCGGCCGCCTGCTCTGGGTGGAGGGGAACCGTCGCCTCCGCGGCGCGGTCGACCGCGTGGGCTTCGTCGAGGGCGCCGTGTGGGGCGAGGAGAGCGTGGGCACCAACGCGCCGGGCACGGCGCTCGCGACCCGCAGGGCGGTCCAGGTGATCGGCGCCGAGCACTTCTCCCGACCCGTGCAGGAGCTCAGCTGCGCCGCCGCGCCCATCCGCGACCCCGCCACGGGCCGGGTGCTCGGCGTCCTCGACGTCACGGGGCGGCGGGCCGCGGCGACGCACGTCGTGCTGTCGCTCGTGCGGGCCACCGTCGCGACCGTGGAGCGCGAGCTCGCGACCCGCGCCGCCGCGGCCGCGCACCCGGCAGGCGTCGGCCCCGTCGACCTCCGCGTGCTCGGGCGGCCCGTGCTGCGGACGCCCGCAGGGGAGCGGTCGTTGTCGCTGCGGCACGCCGAGATCCTGCTGCTGCTCGCGGAGCACCCGTCGGGTCTCGCCGCCGACGAGCTCGCCGTGCTGCTGCACCCCGGGGAGCTCTCCGACGTCACCGTGCGGGCCGAGGTCTCCCGGCTGCGGCACGTCGTCGGCGCGCTGCTGGCCGGGTCGCGGCCGTACCGGCTCGCCCGCCCCCTGCGCACCGACGCGGGCGACGTGCGCGCGGCCCTCGCCGACGGCGACGCGCGCGGCGCCGTCGACGCCTACGCGCCGCTGCTGCCGCGGTCCGTGGCCCCGGGCGTCGAGCAGCTGCGCGCCGAGCTCGCGGCCGAGGTCCGTGCCGCCGTCCTGGCCGCCGGCGACCCGGACGCCCTGGACGCATGGGTGCGCGGTGCCGACGGCGCCGACGACCACGCCGCCTGGACCCGCCTGCTCGATGTCGCCCCGGCCGGCAGCCCGCAGGCCGTGCGCGCCCGCGCCCGTGCCGGGCTGCTCGACGCCGAGCTGGGCTGAGGGTCAGCAGCGCTCGAGCGCGCCCTCGAGGTCGTCGCCGGGGCAGACGCTGCGGCTCCAGGTGCCCGACCCATAGGTGTCGCCTGTCGTGTCGCGGAAGATCTCGAGGCCGCCGCCCCCGACGCGGTAGTAGGTGAACGTCGGGTCGCCCTCGGTGGTCGGAGACATCACCGTGAGCTCGGCCCCGGACTCCCACGCCGCGTCGAGGCAGTCACGCGCGTCGGCAGGGATCCCGCCACCCTGCGCGCCGTGCTCGACCTCGCCGCAGGAGGTGCGCTGCTCCCGGAGGACGAACAGGGACCGGGCGAGCGCGCCCGGCGTGAGCACGAAGGCGCCCACCACCACGGCGAGCACCACTCCCGCGCCGATCAGCAACCGCGACCTGCCGCGCATCGACGCCTCCCGTCCCGTCGCGGGCCGGCTCCCGGCCCTCCGGCGATCCTGCGGTCCGCTCGGGCCAGGGTCCAGCCCGGACCGTCGTGCGGACCGCACTGCAACGGAACTGCAACCCTGCGCCTCCTACCGTCGCGTCCATCGCGGCGCGACGAGGCGCCGCACGTGCGAGGAGGCAGCATGACCGTCTACGCAGCCCCCGGTCAGCCCGGGGCGATCGCCGAGTACCGCGCCCGGTACGACCACTGGATCGGCGGGGAGTACGTCCCGCCGGCGAGCGGGCAGTACTTCGAGAACCCCAGCCCGGTCACGGGGCAGACCTTCACCGAGGTGGCGCGCGGGAACGCCGAGGACATCGAGCGCGCGCTCGACGCCGCCCACGGAGCGGCGCCCGCGTGGGGGCGCACGTCCGTCACGGAGCGGGCGAACGTCCTCAACAGGATCGCCGACCGCATGGAGGCGCACCTCGAGGAGATCGCGGTCGCCGAGACCTGGGAGAACGGCAAGCCCGTCCGCGAGACCCTCGCCGCCGACATCCCGCTCGCCATCGACCACTTCCGCTACTTCGCGGGCGCCATCCGCGCGCAGGAGGGGTCGATCTCGGAGATCGACGAGGACACCGTCGCGTACCACTTCCACGAGCCGCTCGGCGTGGTCGGGCAGATCATCCCGTGGAACTTCCCGATCCTCATGGCCACGTGGAAGCTGGCCCCGGCGCTCGCGGCGGGCAACGCCGTCGTGCTCAAGCCGGCCGAGCAGACCCCGGCGTCGATCCTGTTCCTCATGGACCTCATCGGCGACCTGCTGCCGCCCGGCGTGGTCAACGTCGTCAACGGGTTCGGCGTCGAGGCGGGCAAGCCGCTCGCGTCGAGCTCGCGCATCCGCAAGATCGCGTTCACCGGCGAGACGACGACCGGCCGCCTGATCATGCAGTACGCGTCGCAGAACATCATCCCGGTGACGCTGGAGCTCGGCGGCAAGAGCCCGAACATCTTCTTCTCGGACGTCGCGTCGGCGAAGGACGACTACTACGACAAGGCCCTCGAGGGGTTCACGATGTTCGCCCTCAACCAGGGGGAGGTGTGCACCTGCCCGTCGCGCGCGCTGATCCAGGCCGACATCTACGACCAGTTCCTCGGCGACGCGCTGGAGCGCACGAAGGCCGTGAAGCAGGGCAACCCGCTGGACACCGACACGATGATCGGCGCGCAGGCGAGCAACGACCAGCTCGAGAAGATCCTGTCGTACATCGACATCGGCAAGGCGGAGGGCGCCAAGGTCCTCACGGGCGGGGGCCGCGCGGAGATGGACGGCGACCTGGCGGGCGGCTACTACGTGACGCCCACCGTCTTCGAGGGCAAGAACTCGATGCGGATCTTCCAGGAGGAGATCTTCGGGCCGGTCGTGTCGGTGACGGAGTTCGCGGACTTCGACGACGCCATGAAGATCGCCAACGACACCCTCTACGGGCTCGGCGCCGGCGTCTGGTCCCGGCAGGGCGAGACGGCGTACCGCGCCGGGCGCACCATCGAGGCCGGGCGCGTGTGGACGAACTGCTACCACGCGTACCCGGCGGCCGCGGCGTTCGGCGGGTACAAGGGCTCCGGCGTCGGGCGCGAGAACCACAAGATGATGCTCGACCACTACCAGCAGACGAAGAACCTCCTGGTCAGCTACTCGGGCCAGAAGCTCGGGTTCTTCTAGACCGATGACCGACGACACGATCTCCCGTGTCGCCGTGACGGACGCCGCAGCCGGGCTCCTCGCCCGGCTGCGGCGCCAGCACGGCGAGCTGATGTTCCACCAGTCCGGCGGCTGCTGCGACGGCTCCAGCCCCATGTGCTACCCCGACGGCGACTTCCTCCTCGGGGACGCGGACGTGCACCTCGGGGACCTCGCCGTGACCGACGGGCCGGCGGACGAGCCCGGCGCGACGGGGGAGACCTTCGCCGTGCCGGTCTGGATGAGCCGCGCGCAGTTCGAGTACTGGCGGCACACGCACCTGACGATCGACGTCGTCCCCGGCCGCGGCGCAGGGTTCAGCGTGGAGGCGCCGGAGGGCGTGCGGTTCCTCATCCGGTCGCGGCTGCTCACCGACGCCGAGTGGGGAGCGCTGCGCTGAGCGCGGGCGGTCCCATGATGTGGGACGGCGCGGCCCGGACCTAGAGACCGACGGTTGCCGAGGGGTACGGTCCGACCGTCCGCACCCCCGTCCCGAGGAATCCGTCGTGACCACCGCCGCCCCCGTCCGTCCGCAGCGCTCCCTGCGCGCGCCCGCCCCGACCAGCGTGCCCGCCCCGGCCGCGCCCCCGGCGCCGCCCGTGTCCCGGGTCCCGCTGGCCGTGAGTGCCGTCGCCGGCGTCGCGCTCGTGGCCTGGACCGCGGCGCAGCACGGCGCCAAGCCCGCCGTGCTGCTCCTCCTGGGCATCGGCCTGGGCACGGCGCTCTTCCACTCGCGGTTCGGCTTCACGTCCGCGTGGCGGCGCCTCGTGGCCGTCGGGAACGGCGCCGGGCTGCGCGCGCACACCGTGCTGCTCGGCGCGACGGCGGTGCTGTTCGCCCTGCTCATCGGCTCCGGCGTCGGGCTGTTCGGCTCGGTGCCCGCGCCCAGCGCCGGGACCATCGGCGTGGGCCTGCTGCTCGGCTCGTTCCTCTTCGCGGTCGGGATGCAGGTCGGGGGCGCGTGCGCGTCCGGCACGCTGTTCGCCGTCGGCTCGGGGCAGACGTCGATCGTGCTCACGCTCGGCGGGTTCGTCGTCGGGTCGACGCTCGCCGCCTGGCAGGCGCCGCTCTGGCAGGACCTGCCCGCGCTCGAGCCGGTGCTGTTCGCGGACTGGTTCGGCGGCAGCGGCTGGGCGTGGGCCGGCTCCCTGGCCGTCACGCTGGCGCTGCTGTCGCTGGTGTGGGCCGCGTCGCGCGTCGTGCAGGCCCGCCGCACGCCGCCGCCCGAGGGTGCCGTCCCGTCCGCCCGCACGCCGTGGGCGCGCGTCGTGCGCGGGTCGTGGCCGCTGGTCGTGGGCGCCCTCGTGCTCGCCGTGCTGGGCGGGCTGGTGATGCTCGTCTCCGGGGGTGCGTGGGGCATCACCAGCGCGTTCGCGCTGTGGGGCTCGAAGCTCGTGGGGCTGCTCGGCGGCAACCCCGAGGCCTGGGCCTACTTCCAGCCGGAGCCGCAGGCCGCTGCGCTCGCCGGCCCGGTGCTCACCGACAAGACGAGCCTGACCGACATCGGCATCATCGTGGGCGCGGCGCTCGCGGCGTCCGCGGCCGGCGTGTGGAGGCTGCACACCCGCGTGCCCGCCCGGCTGGCGCTCGGCGCGGTCCTGGGCGGCATCGCGATGGGGATCGGCGCGCGCATCGCCGGTGGCTGCAACATCGGCGCCTATCTCGCCGGCATCGCGTCCGGGTCGGCGCACGGCTGGATCTGGGGCGCGGTCGCGCTCCTCGGCACCTGGGTGGGGCTCCGCCTGCGGCCCCTGTTCGGTCTCGGGGTGCCGGCGCCGCGCGACAGCGTCTGCTGACGGCCGGGGCCCGGCGGCGCACGGCTCCTACCAGCCGGCGAACCGCCCCACGGCCACGAACGCCGCGGCGAGCAGCAGGAGCACGTTGACCCACAGCTGCGCCAGCTCGCCACGGCGGACGTGCACCGAGATCGCCAACGCCTGCAGCACGACGAGGCAGGTCGCGGCGGTCGCGGTGAGCCACGGCTGGACGTCGGCGGCCAGGGGGAGGATCAGACCCAACGCGCCGGCGATCTCCGCCAGGCCGATGAAGCGCACCACGACGACCGGGAAGTCCTCCACCCACCCCATGGACGCGCGCAGGCGCTCGCGGCCGCGGGTCAGCTTGACGAAGCCCACCGCCAGGTAGAGCAGGGCCAGCAGCCCGGCGGCGACCCACAATCCGATGTTCATCCGTGCCTCCTCGCGGCAGAAGCTCGTCGGCGGGGCGGCGGCGGTGCCTGGTGTCGTGCACGGTGCGGAGCGGCGTCGCCGTCGTGCCTGCTGGGAACCTAGCGCGGGGACGTCGCGACCGGAACGACCATGCCCGTGGTGTCGGAGGGTCGGCGCCCGATATGTTCTCCCGGTGACCCGAGAGACCCTCCCCTCCCTGTCGGCGCTGCCCGCGTGGCTCGTGCCGTCCGTGTTCCTGCACTGGTCGGCCGACTGGCTGACGGAGTCCGTCGCGATCGCGACCCGCTCGCCCGAGCACCGGCTGCCGGCCGGCCCGGACGGTCCGCAGCGCGGGGACGTGGTCGTCACGGTGCTCGGCGATGCCGGTGTGGTCGCCGCCGTCGAGCTCATGGGCGCCAGCGACGGCGAGAGCTGGGTGAGCGACGACCTGTTCGGCCCGGACCGGCCGATCGTCTGGGCCGACCTGTTCGAGGGCGCCGACACCTACACGGGCACGTCCGGCTGGCTGCCGCCCGAGCACGCGCGCCTCGTGCTCGACGGTGTCGCGGACCAGTTCCGCGGCGGGCCCGTCCACACGCTGGACCCGGGCGACTGCGGAGCCGGCGCCACCGCGCCCGACGTGCACGCCCTGCGCATCCTCGGCCACCGGGCGGTGACGGGCTGGTCGATGCGCCGCGAGGAGCGCTGCGCCACCTGCGAGCGGTTCGTCGACGTGCACCGCATGCAGGCCCACGACGACGGCGCCGTCCGCCTCGGCACCACCACTGCCGGCGGGCGCACCCTCGAGCAGCTCGTGCGCGACGTGCACCTGCTGTGCGGGCAGTGCCACGACCTGCTGCACGCGCACACCGTGGCGTCGCAGCGCGCGCGGATGCGGCCCCAGTGCCCGGGCTGCGGCGCGCGCGGCAAGACCAAGCGGATCGTGTGGGGCATGACGTTCCAGGACGACGTGATGAACGCCGAGCCGGACGTCGTGTACGGCGGCTTCGAGGTGCCCGTGCCCACGCCCGAGTGGTACTGCACCGAGTGCCACGCGAACTTCGCGAGCAGCGTCATCGCGTCCCGTGCCCTCACCCCGGCGGACCACGGCGGCGCGAACGCGCTGCCCGCCACCGGGTCGCTCACGGTGGTGCCGGACCTGCCGGACGACGCCCCCGCGGCCTGACGGCCCGCCGACGCCCCGGCTGGTGCCGGGGCGTCAGGCCGCCGCGGTCACGGCGGTGCGCCGTCGACGGCGCACGATCCCGTGCTCCGCGGGCGGGACGAACGGCGCGAGCAGCAGCGGCATGCCGGCCTCCAGCGGCGTGCGGTCGGCCTTGCGCCCGTTGCACGCCTCGCAGGCGGCGACGAGGTTCAGCCACGACGAGTCGCCGCCGCGGGAGCGGGGGATCACGTGGTCCACGGTCTCCGCCGGGCCGCCGCAGTAGGCGCACGCCCCGTCGCGACGCTTCACGCCGTCCTTGGTGACCGCCGGCCGCCCGGCGCTGCGGTAGCGCCAGCGCATCGCGACGTACCGCACCAGGCGCAGCACGCGGGGCATCGGGTACGGGCCGAAGCGGTGGCCCTCGACCGCCTCCTCGACGACCGCGACCTCGCGGACCAGCATCGTGATGGCGTGCTTGACCGACACGCGGTGCAGGGGCTCGTAGCCCGCGTTGAGCACCAGCACGTCGGCCACGGCCCGGCTCCCTCCTCGTCGGTCCGGTAGCGTGTGTGAATCCGGTCACAGCATGCTGCCGAGGTGAAAGTATGCCGCCGAGGCGCGGAAGTCCAGGGCAAAGGCCGGCCGGGTGGTCGATGACGGAGGATCCCATGCGGCTCAGCGTCAACATCTTCACGTCGCTCGACGGGGTGGTGCAGGGTCCGGGCGGGCCCGAGGAGGACACCCGCGACGGCTTCACCGAGGGCGGCTGGTTCGTCCCGTTCACCACGGACCCGGTGTTCGGGGAGGTCGTGGACGGCTGGTTCGCCGAGGTCGACGCCTTCCTGCTCGGCCGCACCACCTACGACATGTTCTGGGCGTCGTGGGGGCAGGTCACCGACCCGGACGACGCCCTCGCCGCCCGCATCGACGCCGGGCCGCGCTATGTCGTGTCCTCGACCCTGCGCGACCCGGCGTGGGCGGGGACGACCGTCATCGACCCCGCCGGCGACGCCTCGCTGGCCGCCCAGGTGCAGGCCCTCAAGGACGGGCGCGACGGCGAGCTGCAGGTGCACGGCAGCGCGCGTCTCGCGAGCACCCTGCACGACCTGGGGCTCGTCGACGTCTGGCGCCTCGTCGTCGCGCCCGTCGTCGTCGGCTCCGGCGCGCGCCTGTTCGACGACGGCGCCGCGCCGTCCGGGTTCGCCGTCACGTGGTCGCGCATCGGCGACAGCGGGCTGGTGTTCCTGGAGCTCGAGCCGCGGCCGCTGCGGCACGGCACCGCCGACGTCGTCGACGGCAGCCAGTCGGTCCACGTCGAGGACTGAGGTCACGCGTCGTCGAGCGCCAGCGGCCGCACCTGGCCGCCGGCGGCGACGAAGAACCCGCGCAGCCGCACGCCCTGGGCGTCGGTCTGCTCGCGCAGGTCGCGGTTCCAGGCGCGGTCGTCGACGGTGAGCGTCGCGTCGCCGGGGCGCTCCAGCACGACGACGGCGCAGCCGCCGGGCGCCTCGTCGTCGACGACGCTGCGCAGCACGGTGCCCAGACCGACGAGGGCCGCGGCGTCGGGGCGCAGCGGAACGTCCTCGATCGGCAGGGCGAGGCCGAGGAGCCGGTCGTCGGCGTCGAGCCAGGTCACGGTGAGCGTGCGCCCCCGGGGGTGGACGCCTCCCGCGAGGAAGTGGGCGAGCTCCAGCAGCTCGGCGTCGTCGGCGACCTCGTCGCCCGGGCGGAACGGGGTGATGGTGTCCATGCCTGGCCACCCTGCCGGAGCCGACGAGGGCTCCGCTGCCGTTATCCACAGGCTCAGGTGCCCAGCAGGTCCGGGGTGAGCTCGTTGCGGCTGTCCACGCCGAGCTTCGCGACGACCCGGCCGAGCGTGTTCTGCACGGTGCGGACGCTGAGGTGCAGCTGGCGCGCGATCTCCTCGTTCGAGGTGCCGGCGGAGACGAGCGAGGCGAGCTGCCGCTCGCGGGGCGTGAGCCCCACGGCGCGGTCCACCGGCCGCACGATCGCCCCGGGCTCGCCCCCGTGCCTGCGCACCAGCTCGCGGGCCTCGGCGAGGGTCCGGCGCAGTGCGGTCGCGTCCCCGGTGTCCTGCACGCGGCCGGCGGCGTGCGCGAAGGCGCGGGCGCCGAGGAGGACCTGCCCTTCGGTGACGAGCTGGCGTCCGATGTCGAAGGCCTCCTCCGCGGTCGCGTCCGACGCGTGCGCGAGCTGCACCAGCGCCGACACCAGACGGCAGCTCGTCGAGGAGCGCAGCGAGTCGAGGGTGGCGAGCCGCTCGGCGTCCACGGCGAAGTCCACGGCGAGACTTCCGGCGACGCTGCCCGCCAGGATCGCGCCACGGCCGAACAAGGTCTGGGCCTCCGCCCACAGGTCGTCCGCGGCACGACGGCGGGAATCGGTGGACTCGCCGTGAGCCCGGGTGTCCAGCAGCCCCGCCGCCCAGGTGGGCGTCGTGAAGGGGTAGGGGCCGAGCGTGCCGTGCTGTTGGTACGCCTGCTGCACGAGCACGCTCGCGGACTCCCTCCGCCCTTCCATGGCGGCGAGCGCTGCCGCGACGGACCGGTTCCCGGCCTCGAACTGCCGGTGCAGCGTGGGACGCAGCCCCGTGGAGAGCACCGTCCCGAGATGGGTGTGCAGCTCGCTCATGCGCGCGCCCAGGAAGAGGGCCAGCGACACCACGTAGCCGTGCCCGTGGATCACGTCGGGGTCCAGCTCGGCCCGACCTCGTTCGAGGAGGGCCCGCGAGACCTTCAGGGCCTCGTCGTGCCGGCCGGCCGCGACGAGGGCGACCCCGCGGACGACGCCGGACCACACGGTCTGCTCGACGTCCTGACCAGGGGCCGACGCCGCGTCCCAGGCGAGCGCCCCGTCCGCGTCGGCGGACGCGAGCCGGCGCTGGGTCTCGACCCGCTCCACCGTCTGGCGTGCCACCTCGGGCACCGCTGGGGCGTCCAGCTCCTGGGCGCCGAAGGGCACCCGGTCGTGCAGGATCCGCAGCCGGCGCTCCTCGGCCTCGAGCCACGGCGCGAGGTCGCCCGCCGTCGCCCGCGCCACGGCGAGGGTCGCAAGAGCGCCCGACAGGTCGTCGTCCACCTCGGCCGCGACGTTCGCGCACCAGATGGTCCATCGGGTGCGCCAGACCGGGTCGTCGCCCGGGGGCGTCGCGTCGATGACGGCGTGGACGGAGGCGGAGTCCGCAGCCCCGATCACCAGCGTGCGGATGTAGGGGATCGCCGTCTTCGGCGACGGGCCCGCCTCCCACTCGTGCCGGCGGGTGAGCGTCGAGCGGTACCACTCCTCGGCGAAGAGCCGGTTGAGCACCGTGCCCGCCTCCTCAGGTCCCTCGCCCGAGAGGAACGGGTCGACGAGGGTCGAGGGGAGCGGAAGGCGCACCGGCAGCGGGCGGTCTATCGGGGCCGGGCGGCCCTCGGGACGCACGGCCCCCAGCCGCTCGTCGAGCTCGAAGCGGCGGATGCGGGGCAGGACGTGGCGGAGGTACTCGGCGACGGCGTGCGGGAAGAGGCCGACGACGAGATCCTCGCCCCGGGTCCCGTACCGGAGCAGGCCAGCTGCCTCGAGCTCCGCCAAGGCTTCCGTGGACGTGAGATCTCGAGCAGTGGCGACCGGCAGCGTGCCGGCGACCGCGAGAGTCTCGATCGCGGAGCGGGCGTGGGCGCCGAGCCCGTCGAGGAAAGGCTCGAGCGCAGGTGCCAGCTCGAGTGAGAACAGGTCGCCGTCGAGGTGCCAGGTCCCGTGATCCTGCCGCACGTCGCCTCGCCGCTGGGCGATCGACAGCATCGCCAGCGCGAGCCGCGGCAGGCCGCCCGACATGGTGAACAGCCTTCCCGTGAGCGACGCGGACACGGAGCCGGGCAGCACGCCGGCGACGAGGTCCTGCAGCGCGTCCAGGCCGAGGGCCGACAGGGTGACCCGGGTCGCCGGCTGGAGGTCGACCCCGGGAATGAGGTGCGCGCCGCGGCGGGGGCGTGAGGTCGTCAGGATCGGGAACGCGTGGCGCGCGTGCGTCGCCGCGACGACACCCGCCGACGTCTCGTCGATCGCGTCGACGTCGTCGATGACGAGGACCGCGCGGTGCGGCGCGAGCGCTGCCTCGAGCTGCGCGGACGCCACGGCCACGGCAGAGCTGCTGCGCGCGTCCGAGCGGGGGACCAGACCGGCGAGGGCGAGCACCTCGAGCGGGCGGTTCTGGAGCACACGGACCCCGTAGACGCGCAGCACCGTCCAGCCGGCGTCCTCCAGCGCGGCGGCGACCGCGCCGGCGAGAGTGCTGCGGCCCGAGCCCGGAAGGCCCACGATCTCGACGCTCGTGCCCGCCTGCAGCTGTCTGACGATGCCGTCGCGCATCCCCCGGTGCAGCAGTTCGGGTCCGGTGGCCACGGCCACACGCTAGCCGCGGCGGGACGGCACGGCGCGGGGAGGCTCGCACGCCCGGCCTGCACGGGTCGGCCCCACGGCGCACGGCGGCGTCGCTCGGCGCACGACCAGGCGGCCATCGAGGCACGTGCTGCGAGCAACCGGTCGTGCATCGCGCATCGGCGCCTTGAATCGATTCGAGGCCGCGCCCCCGAACGCGAGGGCAGCAGGCCGCCACAGACGTCGCGAGGGAGAGCCCTCGCAGGACAGGAAGAGAACACCATGTCGAACAGAACGACGCGTCCGGTCCGCAACGGCCGGCGCATGGCACGTGCGGCGGGAAGCTCGTTCCTCGCGGCAAGCATCGCGCTCTCGGGCGTGGCGCTCGGCGCCGGCGCACAGGCCGACGATGGCGCCACCGCGACCAGCACGGCGGACGAGGCCCCCGCCGACGGGTCGGGCGAGGACGGTTCCGCCAGCGGCGGTTCATCGTCCGACGAGGCCCCGGCGACCGAGACCCCCGAGCCGGAGACTTCGGAGCCCGAGACCCCGGAGCCCGAGACCCCGGAGTCGGCGGCCCCCGAGGCTCCGGCGAGCAGCTCGTCGAAGGACGACGGGACGTCGGCCGGCTCGACCGATCAGAAGGCCACCACGCAGCGCGCCCCGGAGAAGACGGAGGACGCACAGACGCAGGAGAAGCAAGCCCGGGCCACCGTCAGCGTCGACGACGTGACGGTCGAGGAGGGGCAGTCGGCGAGGGTGTCCGGCACGACCACCCAGGCTGGCACCGGTTTCGAGACACGCGTCCACCTCTACAAGAACGGGATTCGCGTTGCGTCCAGGACGGTCGACGCCAGGCAGTGGACGGCCGACTTCGGGACCAACCTCGCGCCCGGAACCTACACGGTGAGGGCAACGACCTACCAGTGGTACCTCCTCGGCTGGAGGGAGGTCGGTCACGCCACCGGCAGCCTGTCGGTCACCGAGAAGCAGAAGCTCCCGCCGCAGATCACGGGTACGAGCGTCAAGTCGACCGGCCAGAGCGCGACCGAGCACTACGACGACGAGAAGGTCACGGTGTCGGCGAGCGTCACGAAGGGCTCGGCCGACGTCCAGAGCGCGAAGCTCGTGCTGAACGGCAACTCGTACGACATGGCGTACAGCAACGGCACAGCCACCAAGGCCATGGGCGAGCTGAAGGCTGGCAAGTACTCGGGCACCATCACGGTGACCGACAAGAACGGCAAGACCGACGAGGCGAACGTCAGCTTCGAGGTCAAGAAGGTCGTGCGGCCCGCGATCGACATCACCGGGACCGCCCAGATCGTCGAGGGCGACACCGCGACGATCTCCGGCACCTCGACGCAGGGCCGTGACGGCGATGGCGTCCGGGTCACTCTGACGAAGGGCCACGTGCAGAAGTCGGGCGAGGCGAAGGTCGCCCCAGACGGCACCTGGACCATCGACATCACGGGGCTCACCGAGGGCGAGTGGCGCGTCACGGCGAAGGTCATCGGCACCAACGCGACCGACACCGCGACGCTCAAGGTCGCCACGCTGGTCAAGCCGTCGGTGAGCGCGCCCAAGGTCTCCTCGGACGGCGCGGACGGTCACTGGTCGGACGAGACGTTCACGTTCTCCGGCACCGCGACCAAGGGTTCCCACGACCTCCAGAAGGTCCAGGTGAGGATCGACAACGGCCAGTGGCAGGACGTCTCGGTCGGTGCCGACGGCACGTGGACCCTGTCGAAGGACGGCCTCCAGGGCGGCAATCACACCGTGTCCGTCCGGGCGGTGGACGTCAAGGACAACGTGTCCCCGGTCCAGCAGAAGCAGTTCGAGGTCAAGAAGTACGAGGCGCCCACGGTCTCCGTGGACGGTGGCTCGGTGATCGAGGGCCGGTCGGTCGAGCTCGACGGACACGTGACCGGTGGGTCCCCGCAGGTCCCGTCGGGTTCGACGGTGTCGGTGACCCTCACTCAGGGTGACGACGTGCGGACCCTGACGGCGACGACCGGCTTCCGCGGCAGCTTCGAGGTCGACACCCCGACGGACCTGGCGCCGGGCACGTACTCGGTCGTCGCGTCGGTGACGGACGGTCGCGGCGCGGTCGTGAAGTCGAAGGCGGCCAAGCTCAAGGTCGTCGCGAAGGCGGCGGTCGAGGCCACGGCCACGGCCCAGGCCGATGCGGACAGCGGGACCGTCCGGGTCTCCGGCACGGTGACCTACACGGGCCCGGACGGGGCCACGGTCACCATCGTCAACCCCTGGGGCGAGAACCTCGTCACGACGGGCGTCGGCAACGGGGACGTCCTGGAGTACGAGTTCGACTCGGGCAAGGCCTGGATCAGCGCCGGCGTGATCGACGTGATCGCCTCCGTGGGCTCGCACCCGACGGGCCAGCGCGTCACGGCCGAGGCTCCTTACCAGGAGGCCGACGCCGTCGAGGTCACCGGCACGGTGGTCGCGGAGTCGTCGCTGGACGCGCACGGCGAGGTCATCCTCGCGGGCACGTTCACCAACACGAGCTCGGGTGCGGTCAAGGCCGTGCTGAGACTTCCGGACGGCACGACGATCGACCTCGGCTTGGTCCGCGCCGGCGAGGAGGTGCCCTGGCAGAAGCTTCTGACGGGGATCCGCAGCGTCGAGGCGGGTGACGTGACGGTCGACATGACCCGCGTGGTCCGCGACGGCCGCCAGGTGCAGAAGTTCACCGGTACGGCCTCGGGTGCGTACGCGGCGATCGGGTACGTGGCCCCGCAGATCCAGATCACCACCCCGAAGCACGGCACGACGTTCACCACGGACGACGCGGTGCAGGTCGGCTCGGCCCTCACCAAGGGGTCCCACGGGATCCAGTCCGTGACCATCACGGCGGTACGGGACTCCGGCGAGCAGTTCGTGCGGAGCCTGAAGGTCGCCGAGACCGACAGCCCGGTCGCCCGGGCCGCGGCACAGGCGACGACCTACGACGCCCTGTTCCGTGACCTGCCGGTGGGTTCGTACGAGGTGACGGCCACGGCCGTCGACTCGACGGGCGAGGTGGTCGACGACTCGGTGACCATCGAGGTCACCCGGGCGAAGGGTCCGGGCGGTGACGACGGCACCGACGGCACCGACGGCACCGACGGCACCGACGGCACCGACGGCACCGACGGCACCGACGGCACCAACGGCGCTGACGGTGAGAACGGCACCAACGGCACCGACGGTGCTGGTAGCGCCGGTGGCACGGACGGATCGAGCGCCGGCACGGTCGGATCGCTCGCCGGCTCGGGTCTCGGTTCGGGCGGCTCGGACGGCGGCTCCGGTGCTGTGGAGTCCGGTGTGGTGGGCTCCGGCTCGCAGGACGCGACCACCGGCACCAGCGGGACGCTGCCGCGGACCGGCATGGACACCGGAGGCCTGCTGGCCCTGGTCGGTGCGCTGCTCGCCTCGGGCCTGGCGGCCCTGGGCATCCGGCGCCGCAAGGGCCACACCGAGGCGTGACCCTCGGGGGATCTGAGCCCATCGGCTGAGACCCATCTGCGAAGCCCCCGCCACGGGAGACCGTGGCGGGGGCTTCGTGCTGCTCACGCCCCGTCGAGCACCAGCGGCCGCACCTGGCCGCCCGCCGCGACGAAGAACCCGCGCAGCCGTACGCCCTGGGCGTCGGCCTGCTCGCGCAGGTCGCGGTTCCAGGCGCCGTCACCCTGCCGCACCGGAGAGGCCGCCCGCCGTGGTGATCCACAGGCCACACCACCCCCCCGCTTCCGAGCATGCGGTGGCGCACGTTCTGAGCGCTCAGAAGGTGCGCCACCGCATGCTCGGCGGTCAGGGGGTGAGCACCTCGGCCAGCTCCGTGCGGCCGAGGAATCCCGCCCAGCCGGCCGGGGTCGTCCCGAAGCGGCCGTCGACGGCCGCGGGGTCGGCGCCGTGGTCGAGCAGCCGCCGGGCGTCGCCCGGGGTGCCGGTGGTGGCCGCGAAGTGCAGCGCCGTGGAGCCGTCGTCGGCCGCGACCGTGACCGGGAAGCCGCGCTCCACGAGCGACCGGACCGCGTCCCAGCGGCCCAGCCCGGCCAGCTCGACGACCAGAGTCGGGTGCCGGTCGGGCAGGTCGCCCAGCCCGCCGTCGAGCCGGAGCATCCGCTCGAGGTCGGCCGAGCTGCCGCCGAGCGCCGTCGCGACGAGGGGGTCGCGGCGCTGACTCTGCGCGCGGTAGAGGTCGCGCAGCAGGCAGATCTCGGCGCCGTGCGCCATCGCCTCGCGGTTGAGGTGCACGACGAGGGCGGCGAGCGAGTCCTCCGCGTACGGCCCGCCGCGGGGCCCGAGCGGCGCGGCGAGCGCGTCGTCGTCGAGCCGCGAGAGGTGATCGCGCCACAGCCCGTACCCCTCGCGCAGGAGGTCGAGGCCGCCGCCGGCGGTCAGCGGGAGGGGCTCCGGCCAGTGCCGTGCGTCGAACATGTCGGCGTCCGCGGGGGCGGGCGTGGGGCCGAAGAGCGCGCGGCCCCGCTTGCCCCAGACGTCGCGCCCCAGGTGCGCGCAGCGCCACGCGATCGTCGTCACCGGCGGCACGGGCGGGTCCACCGGCGTCAGCTCGATCCGGACGGTGCCCGCGTCGTCACGCCGCAGGCTCCATGCGCCGTCGACCGGCTCCCAGAGATACTCGTCATCCGTCAGGCCATGCAGCCGCGGCCACAGGTGCACGTCCCAGTAGAACTCGACCTGGCCCAGCAGGAGCTCGCGCAGCGTCGTCGTCATCCCTCGATCCTGCCCGAGGCAACGCCGAACAGGCGGTTGCCACCGTTGTCGGCCCCGCTGGGTCGCGATCACGGTGTCAACCGCCTGTTCGGCGACAGACGGGAGGGCGCTCAGCCGGCCAGGTAGCGGGCGTACGCGCCGGTGGTGAGGAACGGCGGGAACTCCTCGCCCAGGGCCACCTCGCGGAACAGTGCCGCGGCGTCCTCGAAGCGGTCGCCGGCGAACCGGGGCAGGCCGCGCAGGACGTCGCGCAGCACGGCCTCGCAGCGCACGCGGGTGATGGGCAGGCCGTCGTCCGTCGTCGTGCCCGACGCGACCCACTGCCACACCTGCGACCGGGAGATCTCGGCCGTGGCCGCGTCCTCCATGAGGTGGTCGATCGCCGCCGCGCCGGTGCCGCGCAGCCACGACTCGATGTACCGCAGCCCCACGGACACGTTGGTGCGCAGCCCGCCCGCCGTCACGGTGGCGCCCCCGCGCCGGGCGGAGGCGACGTCGAGCAGCTCCGCCTGCCCCACCTCGACGTCGTCGCGCAGGCGGTCGGTCTGGTTCTCGCGGTCGCCGAGCACCTCGTCGAAGGCCCCGCGCGCCACCTCGACCAGGTCCGGGTGGGCCACCCAGGTGCCGTCGAAGCCGTCGTGGGCCTCGCGCGTCTTGTCGGCCCAGACCTGCTCGACGGCGCGCTCGGTCACCTCGGGGGAGCGGCGGTCGGGGATGAAGGCGCTCATGCCGCCGATGGCGTGCGCCCCGCGCTTGTGGCACGTGGCGACCAGCAGCTCCGTGTACGCCCGCATGAACGGCGCGGTCATCGTCACCTGCCCCCGGTCGGGCAGCACGTACGACGATCCCCGCTTCCGGAAGCACTTGATCACGCTGAACAGGTAGTCCCAGCGCCCCGCGTTGAGGCCGGCGCAGTGGTCGCGCAGCTCGTAGAGGATCTCCTCCATCTCGAACGCGGCCGGCAGCGTCTCGATGAGGACGGTCGCGCGGATGGTGCCGCGCGGGAGGCCGAGCGCCTCCTGCGCCGCCTCGAAGACCTCGTTCCACAGCCGCGCCTCGCGGTAGCCCTCGAGCTTCGGCAGGTAGAAGTACGGCCCCCGGCCCCGGGCGACCAGCTCGTGCGCGTTGTGGAACAGGTACAGGCCGAAGTCCACCAGCGAGCCCGACGCCGGCTGGGTCGAGCCGTCCGGCCCGGTGTACGCCAGGTGCGACTCGAACAGGTGCCAACCGCGCGGGCGGAACACGATCGTCGGCAGCCCGGTGAGGTCGGTGGAGCGCAGCGCGTACTGCTTGCCCGCCGGGTTGGTGAACGTCAGCGTGCCGCGGATCGCGTCGCGCAGGGCGAGCTGCCCCTCCACCACGTTGCGCCACGTCGGGGACTGCGCGTCCTCGGCGTCGGCCAGCCAGCACCGGGCGCCCGAGTTCAGCGCGTTGATCGTCATCTTCGGGTCCGTCGGGCCCGTGATCTCGACCCGTCGGTCGCTCAGCCCCGGCGCCCCGGCCGCGCCCGCGACCCGCCAGGACGGGTCGTCGCGCACGGGCCGGGTGGCGGGGTTGAAGTCCGGGTCCTCGCCGTCCGCGACGCGTCGCATCCGCCGCTGCCGCTCCAGCAGCAGCCCGGTGCGGTCGTCGGCGAACCGGTCGTGCAGCATTGCCAGGAACGCCAGCGCCTCCGGGGTGAGGATCTCCTCGTCGCGCGCCTCCAGCGGGGCGGTGACGGTGAGGTGCCCCTCCGCGAGCGACGTCCCGCCCCAGACGAACGGGTCGGTCGCGGTGTCGGCGAGGGGGGTGCCGACGGCGGGCGCGACGGCGGGCACCGGGGCGGTGGTCGGGGACGTGAGCGTGGTCATGGCGTGCCTCCGGTCTGTCGGGGCTGAGCGGGTGGGGGAGGTTCAGAGCCTCGCGGCTCTCAGAACTGCGCGGCCTCGGTGGAGCCGGCGAGCGCGAGGGTGGCGGCGTCGGGGTTGAGCGCCGTCGACACGCGGTCGAAGTAGCCGGTGCCGACCTCGCGCTGGTGCCTGGTCGCGGTGTAGCCGCGCTCCTCGGCGGCGAACTCGGCCTCCTGGAGCCGCACGTAGGCGGACATCTGCTCGCGGGCGTAGCCGTGGGCGAGGTCGAACATCGAGTAGTTGAGGGCGTGGAAGCCGGCCAGCGTGATGAACTGGAACCGGAAGCCCATCGCACCGAGCTCGCGCTGGAACTTCGCGATCGTGTCGTCGTCCAGGTGCTTCTTCCAGTTGAACGACGGCGAGCAGTTGTAGGCCAGCATCTGGTCCGGGAAGTCGGCCTTGACGGCCTCGGCGAACTTCCGCGCGAGCTCGAGGTCGGGGGTGCCCGTCTCCATCCAGATGAGGTCGGCGTACGGGGCGTAGGCCTTGGCCCGGGCGATGCACGGCTCGACGCCGTTGCGCACCTCGTAGAAGCCCTCGCCCGTGCGGCCGCCGGTGAGGAAGGGGCGGTCGCGCTCGTCGACGTCGGAGGTGATCAGGGTGGCGGCCTCGGCGTCGGTGCGGGCGATCACCACGGACGGCACGTCGGAGACGTCCGCCGCGAGGCGCGCGGCGTTGAGGGTGCGCACGTGCTGCTGGGTCGGGATGAGCACCTTGCCGCCCAGGTGGCCGCACTTCTTCTCGCTGGCGAGCTGGTCCTCCCAGTGCACGCCCGCGGCGCCCGACGCGATCATCGACCGCATCAGCTCGTACGCGTTGAGCGGCCCGCCGAACCCGGCCTCGGCGTCCGCCACGATCGGGGCGAGCCAGTCGCGCGTCGGGGCGCCGTTCTCGGAGACGTCGATCTGGTCGGCGCGCAGCAGGGCGTTGTTGATGCGGCGCACGACGGCGGGCACGGAGTTCGCCGGGTAGAGCGACTGGTCGGGGTAGGTCTGGCCCGCCAGGTTCGCGTCGCCGGCCACCTGCCAACCGGAGAGGTAGATCGCCTGCAGGCCCGCCTTGACCTGCTGCACGGCCTGGTTGCCGGTCAGCGCGCCGAGCGCGTTGATGAAGTCCTCCTCGTGCAGCTGGCGCCACAGCCGCTCGGCGCCGCGCCGGGCCAGCGTGAACTCCTCGCCGACCGACCCGCGCAGCGCGACGACGTCCTCCGCGGTGTAGTCGCGGCTGATGCCGTCCCAGCGCGGGTCGGTGGCCCACTGCTCGGCGAGCTGCGTGGCCGTCTGGGCCTGGTCGCCGGCGCGGGTGGTGCTGCGGGAGTCGAGGATGGCGGTCATGTCGAGCCTCTTTCGTGTGTCTCGGTCGTCGGTGGCGGTGCCGATGACCACGACCCTCGCGTGCCGTGCCACCCCGCGGCCAGGAATTCTGAGGAGAAATTCCGGGGTTCTTCTCCTGGACGGAAGGTGTGGCACGTGTCACCCTCGAGCATGGCCATCTCGACCGACCCCCGGCCCGGTACCCGGGACGACGCGACGCTGCCGATCGACCAGGAGGCCGACGCCCTGACGATCGGCCGCCGCATCCGGCACCTGCGCACCCGCCGCGGCATGACCCTGGAACAGCTCGGAGAGGCCATCGGACGTGCGCCGTCGCAGGTCTCGATGCTCGAGAACGGCAAGCGCGAGCCCACGATCGCGCGCCTGCAGGCGGTGGCCCGCGCCCTCGGCGCGAGCGTGGAGGACCTGCTCTCCGCCCAGGCGCCGTCGCACCGGGACGCGCTCGAGATCGAGTTGGAGCGCGTGCAAAGGGGGTCGCTCTTCTCCGCGCTCGGCGTGCACCCTGTGAAGGTCGGCAAGTCCCTCCCGACCGACGCGCTCGAGGCGATCGTGGGCCTGCAACGCGAGCTGGAGCGGCTGCACTCCGAGCGCGCGCTGACCCCGGAGGAGGCGCGCCGGGCGAACACGGAGCTGCGCGCCGACATGCGCGCGCAGGACAACTACTTCCCCGACCTGGAGATCGTCGCGCGCGGCCTGCTCGACGACGTCGGGCACGGTCGCGGCCCGCTGCCGCAGCGGGCGGTGGGGGAGCTCGCCGCCCACCTCGGCTTCTCGATCCACTACGAGCCGGACCTGCCGCAGTCCACGCGCGCCGTCATCGACCAGCTCCACCGGCGCGTCTACCTGCCGAGCAACGGGATCCGCGGACGGTCGGAGGCGCGCTCCGCGGTGCTGCAGGCGCTCGCGTCGCACGTGCTGGAGCACGCCGAGCCGCGCGACTACCGCGAGTTCCTGCGCCAGCGCGTCGAGGCCAACTACCTGTGCGCGGCGCTGCTGGTGCCCGAGCGTGACGCGGTCAAGCAGCTGCGCGAGGCGAAGGAGCGGCGGTCGATCTCGCTGGAGGACCTGCGAGACGCGTTCGCCGTCTCCTACGAGACGGTGGCGCACCGCTTCACGAACCTGGCGACCCGGCACCTGGGCATCCCGGTGCACTTCATGAAGGTCCACGAGTCGGGGTCGATCCACAAGGCGTACGAGAACGACGGCGTGCGGTTCCCTGCCGATCCGCTGGGCACCGTGGAGGGGCAGCACGTGTGCCGACACTGGACGGCGCGGGTGGTGTTCGGTATCGCCGACCGGCTCAGCCCGTACTACCAGTACACGGACACGCCGACCGGCACGTACTGGTGCACCTCCCGGGTGCAGGACACGCCCGACGGGCGGTTCTCCGTGAGCGTCGGCGTGCCGTACGCGCAGGTCAAGTGGTTCCTGGGGCGGGAGACGACGGCGCGCAGCACGTCGCGCTGCCCGGACGAGAGCTGCTGCCGGCGGCCGGCCGAGCCGCTCGCCCGCCGCTGGGGCGGGCACGCGTTCCCGAGCGCCCGCCCGCACGCGTCGATGCTGGCGGCGATGCCGTCCGGCGCGTTCCCCGGCGTGGACACGACCGAGGTCTACGAGTTCCTGGAGCGGCACGCGCCCGGGGACGAATGACGCCGACCATGCGGTTGCGCACGTTCTGAGCAGGCATTCCGTGCGCAACCGCCTGCTCGGCGCGCGGTCGTGGTGCCGCTCAGTCGTGCCAGGCGCCGACCCACTCGTCCCAGCTCGGGCCGTCGCCGATCCCGGCGCCGTCGAGGCCGGCGTCCTCGCCCGCCCGGGAGCGCAGCCCGGCCAGGACGAGCCGGAGGTAGCGCAGGTGCAGGGCGTCCGCCTCGGCGCGGGGGAAGGGGAGCGCGGGGCGCAGGTGCAGCAGGAGCTGCATGACGTCCGCGGTGGTGAACCCGGTCGGCAGCAGGCCCGCGGCGCGGTCGTACGCGACCAGCCGCTCGAGGCCGACGCGCAGGTCGCGGGTCGCCGCGGCGAGGTCGGCGGGGAGGGGCCCGCCGGCTCCCGGCGGCCGGAGGATGGGGCCGGACGCGCCGGTGATCTGCCGCGCGAGGAACGTGCCGACGGCGCCGTCGGCCTCGGGCACCGCGTCGGTCCCGCACTGGTCCGCCACCTCGGTCGCGAGCCGCGCCGCCCCGCGCACCGCCTGCACGTGGAGCGCCTCGACCAGGGCCTCCTTGGTGGGGTAGCGGCGGTAGACCGAGCCGACGCCGACGCCCGCGTGCCGGGCGACGTCGGCCATGGAGGCGCCGTGCCCCTGGGCCGCGAAGACCTCGCGCGCCGCAGCGAGCACGGCGGTGTCGTTGGCGCGCGCCTCCCGCAGCCGGCCGGGGAGCGGTCGGTCGTCGGCGCGGTCGTCGGCGGGGGCGGAGGGCATGGCCTCACGGTAGCCGCCTTCCCGGTGCTAGAGTGAATCGGAACGAGCATTCCGTTCCGTTTCGATCGGCCACGCGCGACGAGGCGCAGCCACCCCCACCACAGAGAGCGAGCACGACCGTGCCTCCGTCCCGCCCGGCGCCCGACGCCGCCCCCGGCCAGCCCGCCGACGCCACCGTCGTGCGGCACCCCGGCCGCGTGACCTTCGCGCTGAGCGCCGCCGTGCTCGCCTTCTCCCTGATGCAGACGCTCGTCGTCCCGGCGCTGCCGACGCTCGGCCGCGAGCTCGGTGCGACCGCGCAGGGCACCGGCTGGATCCTCACGGCGTTCCTGCTCGCCGGGGCGGTCCTCGCGCCCGTGGTCGGCAACCTCGGCGACCGGTTCGGGCACCGTCGCGTGCTGCTCGGCACCATCGTCGTGTTCGCCGCGGCGACCCTCGTGGCGGCCGCCGCCCCGACGCTCGGCGTCCTGCTCGCCGCCCGCGTGGTGCAGGGCGTGAGCACCGCGACCTTCCCGCTGGCCCTGGCGCTCGCGCGGTCCGTGCTGACCGGGCCGCGGCTCGCGGCAGCGTTCGGGTGGATCCCCGGGATGATCGGCCTCGGCGCGGGCGCCGCGCTCGTCGTGGGCGGCGTGGTCGTCGACGCCCTCGGCTGGCGCTGGCTGTTCGTCCTCGGCGCCGTCCTGATCCTCGGCTCGGGCGCGCTGGTGGCCGCGTGGGTGCCGCGCGGCGGCGCGCCCGCCGTGCGGCGCCGGACCGACTGGCCCGGCATCGCGCTGCTCGCGGGCGGCCTCGTCGGCGTGCTGCTCGCCGTCTCGCAGGGCGGCGCGTGGGGCTGGACCTCCGCGCGGACCCTCGTCGTCGGCCTGGTCGGCGTGGCGCTGCTCGCCGTGCTGGTGCTCGTCGAGCGTACCACGGCGGCCCCCGTCGTGGACGTGCGCACCTTCCGCCACGGCCCGATCGTGCTCGTCAGCCTGCTCACCGTGGCCGTGGGCTTCGTGCCCTACGTCTGCTACGTCGCGCTCCCGCTCCTCCTGCAGGCGCCCGCGGGTACCGGGTACGGCCACGGGATGAGCGTCACCGTGTCCGGCCTGGCCATGCTCCCCAGCGCCGTGCTCGTCTTCCTCGGCGGCCGCGCCACGCCGGCCCTGGTGCGGCGGATCGGCCCGGGCGGCACCGGGGCGCTCGCCGCGGGGGTCATGGCCGTCGGCGCGGTCGGCCTGGCGCTCTGGCCCGCGACGCCGTGGGCCGTCGTCGTGGCGTTCTCCGTGCTCGGCCTCGGCAACGGCATCGGGTACGCGATCTGCGCGCAGCTCGTCGTGACCTGGTCGCCGCCCACGGAGACGGGCGCGGCGACCGGCCTCAACAGCGTCGTGCGCACCGTGGGCTCCGCGGCGGCCGCCCCGGTGGTCACGGCCCTCCTGGCGGCCGGCGCGACCGACCCGGCCGGCGCCTACTCGGCCGCGTTCTGGGTCGCGACCGTGGTCAGCGTGGTCGGCGTCCTGGTCGCCCTCGTGCTCGTGGCCCGCTCGCGACGGGCCGCCGCCTGAGAGCTGGGCGGCTCACGCGGCCCGCACGGCGTCGAGGGACACCGTGAGGGGGGCGCCGGTGGCCGCCACGACGTCGTCGACGGAGACGCCGGGCGCGAGCTCGCGGAGCACGAAGCCCTCGGGGGCGACGTCGAGCACCGCCATGTCGGTGATGACACGGTGCACCACGCCGCGGCCGGTGAGCGGCAGGGTGCACGCGGGCAGCAGCTTGGGGGAGCCGTCGCGGGCGGTGTGCTCCATGAGCACGATCACGCGCCGCGCGCCGTGCACCAGGTCCATCGCGCCGCCGGGTCCCTTGACCATCTTGCCGGGGATCATCCAGTTGGCCAGGTCGCCGGCGGCCGACACCTGCATGCCGCCGAGGATCGCCGCGTCGATCTTGCCGCCGCGGATCATGCCGAAGCTGGTCGCGGAGTCGAAGACGGAGGCGCCGGGCAGCAGCGTCACGGTCTCCTTGCCGGCGTTGATGAGGTCGGGGTCGACGTCGGCCTCGGCGGGGTAGGGGCCGACGCCGAGCAGGCCGTTCTCGGACTGGAGCACGAGGTGCCGGCCGGCGGGCACGTGGTTCGGCACGAGCGTCGGCAGGCCGATGCCCAGGTTCACGTACCAGCCGTCGGCCAGCTCCGCCGCGGCGCGCGCGGCCATCTCGTCGCGGGTGAGCGGCACGGCTCAGCCCTCCTCTCGGCCCGACGTCGCGGTGGACGTCGGGGTGGTGGTGCGCTTCTCGATCCGCTTCTCGCCGCCGGGCACGTGCACCACGCGGTGCACGTACACGCCGGGCAGGTGCACGTCGTCGGGGTCGATCTCGCCGGGCTCCACCAGCTCCTCGACCTGCGCCACGCACACGCGCCCCGCCATCGCGGCGAGGGGGGAGAAGTTGCGGGCCGAACGGTGGAACACGAGGTTGCCGTGCCGGTCGCCCCGCGCCGCGTGCACGAGGGCGTAGTCGGTGGTGATCGCCTCCTCGAGCACGAACTCGGCGTCGGCGCCGTCGCCGGAGGCGAAGGTGCGGACCTCCTTGCGCGGCGAGGCCACCGCGACGCCGCCCGCGCCGTCGTAGCGGCGCGGCAGGCCGCCGTCGGCCACCTGCGTGCCCACGCCGGTGCGGGTCCAGAACCCGGCGATCCCGGCGCCGCCCGCCCGCAGCTGTTCGGCGAGCGTGCCCTGCGGGGTGAGCACCAGCTCGAGCTCGCCGGCGAGGAACTGCCGCTCGAACTCCTTGTTCTCGCCCACGTACGAGCTGGTCATCCTCCGGATGCGCCCGGCGCCCAGCAGCAGGCCGAGGCCCCAGTCGTCGACGCCGCAGTTGTTGCTCACCACGGACAAGCCGGTGGTGCCCTGGGCGAGCAGCGCCTCGATCAGGGCGACCGGGTTGCCGCAGAGACCGAAGCCGCCGACGGCGAGCGAGGCGCCGTCCGGCACGTCGGCGACGGCCTGGGCGGCCGTCGCGACCACCTTGTCGAGCCCGGTCATCGTGCGCTCCATCCGCCGTCGATCGTCCACGAGGCGCCGGTGACCATCGACGCGTCCGGCCCGGTGAGCCACCCCACCAGCGACGCGACCTCCTCCGGCTCCACGAGGCGCTTCACCGCCGGCTCGGCCAGGATCACCCGGGCCAGCACCTCCTCCTCGGGGATCCCGTGCGCGGCGGCCTGGTCGGAGATCTGCGCCTCCACGAGCGGGGTGCGCACGTAGCCGGGGTTCACGCAGACGCTGGTGACGCCGTGCGGCCCGCCCTCGAGCGCGACCGTCTTGGACAGCCCCTCGAGGCCGTGCTTGGCGGAGACGTACGCGGCCTTGAACGGCGAGGCGACGAGCCCGTGCACCGACGAGACGTTGACGACCCGCCCCCACCCGCGGGCGTACATGCGGGGCAGGGCCGCACGTACCAGCAGGAACGGTGCCTCGAGCATGAGGCGGTGGACGAGCCGGAAGTCGTCGGGCGGGAAGTCCTGCACCGGGCTCACGCGCTGGATCCCGGCGTTGTTCACCAGGACGTCGACGTCGAGACGCAGGTCGTCGAGGGCGCGGGAGTCCGCGAGGTCGACGACCCACGCCTCGCCGCCGAGCTCGTCGGCGAGGCGCTTCGCGCCGTCGGGCTCCACGTCCGCGACGACCACCTCGGCGCCGCGCGCGGCGAGCTCCCGCGCGCAGGCCGCGCCGATGCCGGAGGCGCCGCCGGTGACCAGGGCCCGACGCCCGGCGAGCGTGCGCTCGCCGGGCGACGGGCGGGTGGAGCCGCCCGTCATGCCGCCGCCCCGGCGGTCTCGCGGTCGCGGGCGTCGAGGTCGCGCAGGGAGATGCCGCGGGTCTCGCGCATGCTCAGCACGGCCACGGTGGTGATCGCGCCGGCCACGAGCAGGTAGACGGCGGTGGGCCACCACGAGCCGGTGGTCTTGAGCCAGGTGGTGGCGAGGATCGGGGCCAGCGAGCCGGCGACGATCGACGTCACCTGGTAGGAGATCGACACCCCCGAGTACCGCATCCGGGTCGGGAACATCTCGGCCATGATGGCGGGCTGCCCGGCGTACATGAGCGCGTGGAACAGCAGGCCGACCATGATGACGACGAGCGCCACGACGGTGCTCCTCGTGCCGAACGCGGGGAACGCCCACAGGCCCCAGGTGCCGCCCAGGATCGCGCCGGCGAGGTACACGGGCTTGCGGCCGAGGCGGTCGGCCAGGCGCCCGACCCACAGGATCACGACGAAGTGGAAGGCGTGGGCGATCGCGACGACGCCGAGGATCGACGCCGTGTCCATCCCGAGCCCGGTGCCGAGGTAGACGATCGAGAAGCTCACCACCAGGTAGTACATGATGTTCTCCGCGAACCGCAGGCCCATGCCGGTGAGCACGCCGCGCGGGTACCGCCGGACGACGTCGCGGACGCCGTAGCCCGACGTCGTGCCCTCCTCGAGCTCGGCCTTCGCCTCCTCGAAGATGGGGGCGTCGGTGATGGTGGTGCGGATCCAGTAGCCGACCAGCACGACGACGGCCGACAGCCAGAAGGCGACGCGCCAGCCCCAGGAGAGGAACGCGGCGTCGGACAGCGTGGTGGACATGATCCACAGCACGGCGGTCGCGAGCAGGTTGCCCACCGGCACGGCGGCCTGCGGCCACGCGGCCCACTGGGCGCGGCTGCGGTCCGGCGCGTGCTCCGCGACGAGCAGTACGGCGCCGCCCCACTCGCCGCCGAGCGCGATGCCCTGCACGAAGCGCAGCAGCACGAGCAGGGCGGGCGCCGCGAGGCCGATCGCGTCGTAGCTCGGCAGGCAGCCCATGAGCACGGTCGCGGCGCCGATCATCATGATCGTGACCTGGAGGGTGTGCTTGCGGCCCAGCCTGTCGCCGAGGTGCCCGAAGATCACGCCGCCCAGCGGACGGGCCAGGAAGCCGATCGCGTACGTGACGAAGGCGGCGATGATGCCGTCGTACTGGTTGCCCATGGCGGGCATCAGCACCTTGTCGAACACGAGCGCCGCGGCGGTCGCGTAGAGGAAGAAGTCGTACCACTCGACGACCGTGCCGGCCATCGAGGCGGACACGATCCTGGTGAGCAACGAGCGGTCGCTGCCGCCGTCGCCCGTGCCGTGCGTCGCGCCGTCCGGCGCCGTGCTCTGGCCCGCGGCCATGGTTCCTCCGTGTCGTCGTTGACACCGTGGCGTCGTCGCCACCTGACGCCGAGGATGCTGCCGGTCCCGCCCGTGTGCGCGCAACGTCCAACCGAGCACGCGTGGTGTGCACGGATGCACATCGGGTGCGGCGGGCAGTAGGGTGCCGGCGTGCCGACGACGCCGCCCTCGCCCGACCAGCTCCTCGTGCTGCTCGAGGTCGCCCGCACCGGTCGGTACACCACCGCGGCCGAGGTGCTCGGCGTCAACCACACGACCGTCGCCCGCAACGTGGCCGCGCTCGAGCGCGCGCTCGGCGGCCGGGTGCTGGTGCGCGGCGCCGACGGCTGGGAGCTGACGCGGCTGGGGGAGCGGGCCGCGCGCGCCGCCGAGGCGGTCGCCGCGGCCGTCTCCGGTCTCGCCACGCCGGACGGCGAGCCGGACCCGGTCACCGGCGTCGTGCGGATGACGGCGACCGACGGGTTCAGCGCCTACGTCGCGTCGCCCGCCGTGGCCGCGCTGCGCAGCCGCCACCCGGACCTGTCCGTCGAGCTCGTCACCGTCACCCGGCACGCCATGCAGCACCGCTCCGGCGTGGACGTGGAGGTCGTGGTGGGCGAGCCGCAGGTGGGTCGCGCCAAGGCCGTGCGGCTCGGCGACTACGAGCTCGGCATGTACGCGTCGCGGGACTACCTCGCGCGTCACGCCGCCCCGGCGACGGTGGCGGACCTCGCGGACCACGGGCTGGTCTACTTCGTGAACTCGATGCTGCAGGTGGACGCGCTCGACGCCCCGCGGCGGCTGGTACCCGGGATGCGCGACGCGCTCACGTCGACCAACGTCTTCGTGCACGTCGAGGCCACCCGGGCGGGCGCGGGCGTCGGGTTCCTGCCGTGCTTCATGGCCGACCGGCACGCCGACCTGGTGCGCCTGCTCCCGGGCGAGGTGCGCGACCGGCTGCCGTACTGGGCGGTGGTGCACCCGGAGTCGTGGCGGCGACCCGCCGTCGCGGCGCTGCTCGAGGCCCTGCGCGACCAGGTGGCACGCAGCCGCGAGGCGCTCCTCGGCGTCGGCGGCCGGCCGGGCTGACCGGGGCGCCTCAGGGTTCCCCCAGGGTCGAACCGGGGGCACACCCCATGGTCGCGGGCGGGGCCGGCGCCGCAGGGTGGGAGGCATGATCGACGCGATCGCCACCGGGTTGGCCCAGGTCTGGGGGCAGCTGGAGAGCACGCTGTTCGCGCTCGTGTCCTCCGCATGGGCGTTCCCCGCGCTCTTCGGGGCGACCGCGGCGGACGGCTTCTTCCCGCCCGTGCCCGGCGAGACCGTGATCATCATGATGGCGGTGGGCGCCGAGACCGGACAGGGCGTGAACCTCGCGCTCGTGGTCCTCGTCGCGGCCCTCGGCGCCTGGTGCGGCGACCAGGTGGCCTACGCGCTCGGGCGGGCCCTGGGCACGTCGCGCGTCCCGTTCCTGCGCGGCCCGCGCGGGCAGCGCGCCGTCGCCTGGGCGGCCCGCTCCTTCGAGCGGCGCGGCGCGTCCGTCGTCCTCGGGGCGCGCTTCGTGCCGGTCGGGCGGACGGCGGTCAACGTCACCGCGGGCGCGGTCGGGTTCTCGCGGCGCCGTTTCATGGGCCTGTCGGCCGTCGCGTCCCTGGCGTGGGCGACGTGGTCCGTGCTGCTCGGGGTGGTGGCCGCCCAGCCGCTGGGCGACCACCCGCTGCTCGCCGTCGCCGTCGGGATCGTCGTGGGCACGCTGCTCGGGTTCGTCGTCGACCGCGTCCTCACGGCCTGGGCCGCCCGCGGCCGTCGTGCCGCGCCCGCGCCGCGGACGGCATCGGGGGCAGCCGCCGTGGCACAGCGGGAGCCGGCGCTCGCGGGCGGCACCGCGCCGCGGGTCCCTGCCCGCGCCGCGGCCGCCCTCAGTGCTCCCTGCGGTCCTTCTCGTCCCCGATGAAGTCGGCGACGGCGTCGTCGACGCCGTCGAGGTTCATGTCGGAGGTGCGGGCCCGCCGGGCGTCCCAGCGCAACGTGAGGGCGCCGAGCACCGCGGCGATCACCGACCCCAGCAGGATGGCGGCCTTGGCGCCCTCCGTGTGCTCCGACGCGTGCCCGAACGACAGCTCGGACACGAGCAGCGCCACCGTGAACCCGATGCCGGCGAGGAAGCCGACGGGCAGCAGGTCGCGCACGCCGATGCCCTGCGCGAGCCGGAGCGGGGTGAGGCGCGTGACCAGCGCCGTCGTGCCCAGCACCCCGATCAGCTTGCCCACCACGAGCCCGACGGTGATCGCCGGGACCACCGGCTGCCCGAGGATCTCGGTGACGCCGCCGCCGTCGACCAGGTCCACGCCGGCCGCGAAGAACGCGAAGACCGGCAGCGCGACGCCCTGCGACCACGGCTTGACCGCCCGCTCGTAGCGGTGCGTGCGCGGGACCGCCTCGCCGTGGGTGGGCCGGGCCGCCACCGTGAAGCCCATGAGCACGCCGGCCACGGTCGCGTGCACCCCGGAGGCGTGCATGAACGCCCAGGCCACCGCGAAGAGCGGCACGAGCATCCACCAGTACGGCCGCCGGGACCGGACGACCAGCCCGAACACCACGATCACGGCGAGCGAGGCGGCGAGGTAGCCGAAGTTCAGGGACTCCGTGTAGAAGACGGCGATGACGATGATCGCGAGCAGGTCGTCGACCACCGCGAGGGTGAGCAGGAACGTGCGCACCGCGGCGGGCAGGCCCTTGCCGAACACGGCCAGCACGCCGAGCGCGAAAGCGATGTCGGTGGCCGTGGGGATGGCCCACCCCTGGAGAGCACCGGGCTCGCCCAGCGCGACGACGATCACCGAGTAGAGGACGGCGGGCACCGCCATGCCCCCGACGGCGGCGAGCATCGGCACGCCCGCCTCCTTCGGGCTGCGGAGGCTGCCGGCGACGAACTCGTGCTTGAGCTCCACGCCGACGACGAAGAAGAAGATCGCGAGCAGGCCGTCCGCCGCCCACTCCGCGACCGTGAGGTCGAGGTGCACGGACAGCGGCCCCAGCCGGTCGAAGCCGAGCACCGCCTCGGACAGGGCGAAGTACCACTCGCGCCACGGGGCGTTCGCGCAGATCAGGGCGAGGAGGGCGGCGCCGATGAGGAGCGCCCCGCCCGTGGTCTCGCGGGAGGCGAAGCGGCGGAGCCGGGTGCCGAGGGGCTGGGTGGCGGTCTCGGAGGTCAGGGTTCTTTCTCCTGTCCGGTCGTGGGGTCGCTGGTCTCCCGGCGTTGCAGCCGGTGCCACCGACCAGACTTCCCGGCTCACCCGCGGGCCAGCCTAACGTCCGCGGCGGGTGCCCGGCCCCGGCGTCCGTCAGGTCGCCTCGCGGGCCATCCCGACCAGCTTGGTCAGGGTGTTCCAGTTCCGGGCGGTGGTCCAGGTACCGGCGGCCTTGTCGATCGCCGCCGGGGTGAGCTTCGACCGGCCGATGCCCGCCACGTAGTCCACGTAGAGCACGCCGTCGACGACGGCGAACCGCTCGGGCCGGCCCTCGGCCAGCCGCGCGAGGGCGTCGGCGTCCACGGGTGCGGGGGAGACGTGCACCTGCACCTGGGCCGGGTGGTCGGCGACGGCGTCCGGGAACGGGTCGGCGGCGAGGAACGCCGCCACGCGCTCCGCCGTCACGGCGACGGCGCGCAGGTCGCCACCGAGCTGCGCGGCGAGCGCGGCGGTGACGCGCTCGGCGACGTCGGCGTCGTCCGCCGGCCCCACCGCGACCAGGTTCCCGCTGTTGGCGTAGGTGCGGGGGTCGGTGAGGCCCGCGGTGGCGGCGGCCTCGCGCAGGTCGGCGGAGCTCACGCGGCGCGAGCCGCCGACGTTCACGCCGCGCAGCAGCACGACCCAGGCGGTCGGGTCGTCGGTGGGCCTGGAGGGGTTCGGGGTCACGGCTCCATGGTGCTCGCCCTGCCCGCGTGCGTCGCGGCGGGGTCCGGGGCGTGAACGCCGGGTGACAACTTCCCGACCCGCCGACGCGGGGGTGGTGGCGCGAATCACAGCGTCGTAGTTTGGCGGCAGGGACGGTGTCCAGCCGTCCTCGGGGAGGCCAGCCGATGGGGTTCACGCTCCGTGCGGGAGGGCCGGCTCCGGTCCGGCGCCGCGCGGCGCCCCCGGGGCGGCCGCCCGTCCACCTGGAGGGAGCTCGCCGTGGCCCGAACTGCACCCGTCCCTGAGCGCGACACCGTCGACGCCGTCGACCCGGACGGCACCGCCCCGCGCACGTTCGTCGTCGACACGTCCGTGCTGTTGTCCGACCCTCGGGCGATCCACCGCTTCGCCGAGCACGACGTCGTCCTGCCGGTCGTCGTCATCACGGAGCTGGAGGCCAAGCGGCACCACGCCGAGCTCGGCTACTTCGCCCGCAGCGCGCTGCGGATGCTCGACGACCTGCGCCTCAAGCACGGCCGCCTCGACGCCGCCATCCCCGTCGGCGACGCCGGCGGCACGCTCCGCGTGGAGCTCAACCACACCGACCCGCAGGTGCTGCCCGCCGGGTTCCGGCTGGGCGACAACGACACCCGGATCCTGTCCGTGGCGGCCAACCTCGCGGCCGAGGGGCGCGACGTCACCGTCGTCTCCAAGGACCTGCCGATGCGGGTCAAGGCGTCGGCGGTCGGCCTGCGCGCGGAGGAGTACCGCCACGAGCTCGCCGTCGACTCCGGCTGGACCGGGATGCGCGAGATCGACGTCGCCGACGAGCAGGTGGGCACCCTGTACGAGGGGGGCGAGGTGGAGCTGGCCGCCCTCGACCCGGAGGTGGTCGAGGCCGCGTCGCCGCTGCTGTGCCACACCGGGCTGGTGATCCACTCGCCGGGCGGCTCCGCCCTCGGGCGCGTGACGCCCGACAAGACGGTGCGGCTCGTCCGCGGCGACCAGGACGTCTTCGGCGTGCACGGTCGTTCCGCCGAGCAGCGCATCGCCATCGACCTGCTGCTCGACCCCGAGGTGGGGATCCTGTCGCTGGGCGGGCGCGCCGGCACCGGCAAGTCGGCGCTGGCGCTGTGCGCCGGGCTGGAGGCGGTGCTCGAGCGCCGGCAGCACCGCAAGGTCATCGTGTTCCGCCCGCTGTACGCCGTGGGCGGTCAGGAGCTCGGCTACCTGCCCGGGTCCGAGTCCGAGAAGATGAACCCCTGGGCCCAGGCCGTGTACGACACGCTCGGCGCGCTCGTCTCGCCCGACGTCGTCGACGAGGTGATCGACCGCGAGATGCTCGAGGTGCTGCCGCTGACGCACATCCGCGGCCGGTCGCTGCACGACGCGTTCGTCATCGTCGACGAGGCCCAGTCCCTGGAGCGGAACGTGCTCCTCACGGTGCTGTCGCGCATCGGGCAGGACTCGCGCGTGGTCCTCACGCACGACGTCGCGCAGCGCGACAACCTGCGGGTCGGGCGGCACGACGGCGTCGCGGCCGTGATCGAGGCGATGAAGGGCCACCCGCTGTTCGCGCACGTGACGCTGACGCGCTCCGAGCGGTCGCCCGTCGCGGCGCTGGTCACCGAGATGCTGGAGTCGCTGGAGATCTGACGGGGCGCCGCGCCGCCGGTCAGGCCTTTGCCGGCATCGCCGGCCGGCGGCGCGGGTGCACCAGGACGACGGCGAGCACGCCGACGACGGCGCCGAGCACGGTGTCGAGGGCGCGCGAGGCCGCGATCCCCGCGGGGTCGACGGACCCGCCGAGCGAGGTCATCAGCAGGGCCATCGGGGTGATGGTGAGCATCGCCAGGCCGTAGTGACGCCCGACGACGACCTCCGTGACGACCTGCAGCACCACGACGACGACGCAGGTCGCGGCGAACGACAGGTGCGCCGAAAGGAGCGGCCAGGCGAGCAGGGCGCCCAGCACGGTGCCGCCCCCGCGCTGCAGCGCGCGGACCACGGCGTGGCGGGTGCTCGCCCCCTGCAGCGTGGCCGTGGCGCCGAGCTGCGCCCACGCGGGATGGCTCAGGCCGGCGGCGAGCGTGCCCGCACCGGCGACGACGCTCGCCAGCACCACGCGGACGCCCGCGAGCCGCCAGCCGGGGACGCGCCATCCCGCGCGGACGTCGTCGCGCAGACGGCGGCGCGCCGGCAGCGCGTCGGCGGGCGCGGCCGAGGTGCTCGGCGCGGCGGCGGACGGCGCGTCCAGCGCCGCGGCGACCGCGGCCAGCTCGGCGGCGAGCACCCGCGCGGTGTCGCGGGTGCGCCGGGAGGAGAGGTCGTCCGCCAGCACGTCGCCGGCACGGGCCACGGCGGCCGACGCGGCCCGCGCGGCCTCCGGGGCGTCGGGGCCGGCGTCGAGCGACCTCCGCACCGCGTCCGCCGCCCGACGGACGGCCAGGCGCGCCGGTGCGCTCGGGCGCACGAGCCAGCCGCTCATCCCGACGACCCATGCCACGGCGGTGCCGAGGGCGAACGCGACGCCCCGTTCGCCGACGTCGCTCCAGGCCAGGGGGCCGACCATGCCGCCCGCCGCGGCGAAGACGACGATGCTCGCCCCGGGAGGCCCGGTGCGGACCAGGGTGCACAGGGCCGTCGTCGCGCCGGCGACGAGCGCCACCACCGCGAGGACCACGAGCACGGGGGCGCCCGCGGCGGTGAGGGAGGCCGTGAGCAGGAAGGCCACGACGAACACGGCGGCGACGCCGGCCAGCAGCGACGCGCGGCGCCGGTACGGCTCGTACCGCCCGTACAGGATGACGAGCGCCCCGAGGGACGCGAAGGCCGCCAGGTCGGTGCGCCCCACGGCGGCGCTGAGCGCGAGGACGACGGCGGCCGCGGCGCCCACGCGCAGCGCGGCCGCGAGCGTCGCGTCGGCGGGGTTGACGCGGAGCGCGGAGCGCAGGTGCGCGGGGTCGAGCACGTCGCGGGCGCTCGTCAGGACGGGGGAGGAGGTGGGAGGCATTGCCGACCATGATAGTTCACAGGTAAATCATCATGGAAGGAGTAGCGGTGTGACCTCTATCCTGTCGCCGTGGACTACATCGAGCGCGTGCGCGCGCAGTGGGCCGAGCGGTTGCCCGGTGTCGACACGTCCCCGGCCGACGTCGGCGCGCGGGTGCGCCGGATCGCCGCCCTGCTGGAGGTCGAGGTGTCCGGGGATCTCGCGGCTCGCGACGTCACGCGTGCCGAGCTCGACGTCCTCACGGCGCTGCGGCGCTCCGGCCGCCCGCTGCGGGCGGGCGAGATCACCACGATGACGGGGTCGCCGGGCGCGTCGATCACCAAGCGCCTCGACCGGCTGGAGCGGGCCGGGCTGGTGGAGCGTGCCGTGCACGAGCGCGACAAGCGGGGCGTGCTGGTGGCGCTGACCGTGGAGGGGGAGGAGCTCGTCGACGAGCTGTTCCCGCGCCAGATCGAGCACGAGCGCGCGGCCCTGGTGGACCTGTCCGAGACGGAGCGTGCCGAGCTCGGCCGCCTGCTCGCCGTCGTGCTGCGCCGGCTGGACCCGCGCGACTACTGAGCCACCACCCGGTCGTCCGGCGTGACGACGTGCTGTGCGGGGAGGCGCCGCACGTCTCAGGTGGAACCCCCCAGCCCCGCGCCCCGAGGGGCGCCTCCCCGCGTACGCCGACAGTAGCAGGTGAGGTTAGCCTTACCAACCCCGAGTCCAGGTTGCGGGAGGACGACGACGGCGGCAGCCCCGCTCTCCGGGACTGCCGCCGTCGTCGTGCTCGGGTCAGGCCTGCGGGGGCCGCGTCATCGACAGGACGTCGAGGGCCGAGTCGAGCTGGGCCTCCGTGACCTCGCCGCGCTCCACGAAGCCGAGGTCGATCACGGCCTCGCGCACCGTGAGGCCCTGCTTGACCGAGTGCTTCGCGACCTTGGCCGCGGCCTCGTAACCGATCACGCGGTTGAGCGGCGTGACGATCGACGGCGAGGACTCGGCGAACGCGCGGGCCCGGTCCACGTTGGCGGTGATGCCGGAGACCGTCTTGTCGGCGAGCGCGCGCGACGCGTTGGCGAGCAGGCGGATCGACTCCAGCACGCCCTGCGCGATCACCGGGATCTGCACGTTGAGCTCGAACGAGCCGCTCGCGCCCGCCCAGGCGACGGTGGCGTCGTTGCCGATCACGCGGGCCGCCACCATGAGCACGGCCTCCGGGATCACCGGGTTGACCTTGCCCGGCATGATCGACGAGCCCGGCTGGAGGTCGGGGATCGCGATCTCGCCCAGGCCGGTGTTCGGGCCCGAGCCCATCCAGCGCAGGTCGTTGCAGATCTTGGTGACCGACACGGCGATGGTGCGCAGCGCGCCCGAGAGCTCGACGAGACCGTCGCGCGCCGACTGCGCCTCGAAGTGGTCGCGCGCCTCCGTCAGCGGCAGGCCCGTGTCCTCGCGGAGCAGCTCGATGACGCGCTGCGGGAAGCCGGCAGGCGTGTTGATGCCGGTGCCGACCGCGGTGCCGCCCAGCGGGACCTCGGCCGCGCGGGGCAGCGCCGCCTCGACGCGCTCGACGCCGTAGCGGATCGCGGCGGCGTACCCGCCGAACTCCTGGCCGAGCGTGACCGGGGTGGCGTCCATGAGGTGCGTGCGGCCGGACTTCACGACGGTCGCGAACTCGTCGGACTTGGCGGCCAGCGCGTCGGCCAGGTGCTTCAGCGCCGGGACCAGGTCGTGGATCGCGCCGGCGGTGGCGGCGACGTGCACCGACGTCGGGAAGACATCGTTGGAGGACTGCGAGGCGTTGACGTGGTCGTTCGGGTGCACGTCCTTGCCGAGCGAGCGCGTGGCCAGCGTGGCCAGCACCTCGTTGGTGTTCATGTTCGACGACGTGCCCGAGCCGGTCTGGAAGACGTCGACGGGGAAGTGCGCGTCGTGCGCGCCCGAGGCGACCTCGTCGGCCGCGGCGACGATGGCGTCCGCGACGTCCTGGTCGAGCACGCCCAGCTCGGCGTTCGCCCGCGCGGCGGCCTTCTTGACGCGCGCCAGGGCCTCGATGTGCCCGCGCTCGAGGGGGGTGCCGGAGATCGGGAAGTTCTCCACGGCCCGCTGCGTCTGCGCGCGGTAGAGCGCGTGCGCGGGGACGCGCACCTCGCCCATCGTGTCGTGCTCGATGCGGTACTCGGTCTCGCCCGCGCCGGACGCGCCGGGGACGACGGTGTCGGAAGTCATGCCTCTATCGTGCCGCACCCGCGCGGGCGTTCCGTCGTGAGCCGGATCACTCCGACGCGGTGCGTTCTCGGGGCGGTCGTCGGTGCGGTCGTCGGTGCGGCGCGGGAGGATCGCGGGGTGACGTTCACCCACGTGGTGCTCTACCGCGCGATGAACCTGGGACACCGCGGCAGCCCGGTGCGCGCCGAGCTGGAGGCCGCGCTGCTGGACGCGGGCGCGCGGTCGGTGCGGTCGTTCCAGACCAACGGCACCGTGCTGCTCGACCCGGGGGAGCCCGACGGGGGCGGCGACCCCTCCGCGGCCGAGCGGGTGGTGCGGGCCGCCGCCCCGCGGCTTGCCGAGCGGTCCGGCTACGCGCACCCCGCGCTGGTGCGCCCGCTCGACGACGTGGCGGCGGCGATCGACGGAGACCCGTTCGCGCTCACCCGCGACGAGCGGACGTACCGGGACACCCTGACCTTCGTGGACGGCGGGGAGCCGCTGACCGTCGACCTGCCCTGGACGGACCCGCGCGACCTGCTCGACCTCGTCGCCGCCCGACCGGGCGTGGTGCTCGCCGTCGTGCGGGGCGGCCCGGGGACGGGCGGCGACCCGAACTCCGTCGTCGAGCGGCTCACCGGCGGGGTCGCCACGACACGCACCCTCGGCACCGTGCGGCGGCTGCTGGCGGCCGCCGCACGGGCCTGAGCGGGCGGGGCCACCCGCTCGTCACGGTCAGGCGGAGGTCAGGCGGCGGCCGGCTGCTCGCCGACCTCGCCGTCGACCGCCACGAGGCGCGCGCTGCCGTCGTCCAGGTCGTAGACGACGCCGACCACGGCCAGGCGACCCTCGTCGACGGCCGTGCCGATCGCGGCCGAGTAGCCGCGCAGCAGCGCGACGGTGTGCTTGACGTGCTCCGTGCGCAGCACGTCCGGGTCGATCGGCCCGGTGACGCCCTGCCGGCTGGTGAGCTCCGCCACCGACGGGATGACCTTGTCGACCACGGCGCGCACGAACCCCGGGGGCTGCTCGCCGGTCGCGAGGGTGTGCGCGGTCGCCGCGACGGCGCCGCACGAGTCGTGCCCCAGCACCACCACGAGCGGCGTGTGCAGCACCTCCGTGCCGTACTCGATGGAGCCGAGCACGGTCGTGTCCACCACGTGGCCGGCGGTGCGCACGACGAAGACGTCGCCCAGGCCCTGGTCGAAGATGATCTCGGCCGCCACCCGGGAGTCGGAGCACCCGAAGATCACCGTGTGCGGGTGCTGCACCGTGCGCAGCTCGTGGCGGCGGACGGCGTCCTGGTCGGGGTGCTCCGGCTCGTCGCGGACGAAGCGGCCGTTGCCGGCCCGCAGGCGGGTCCAGGCCTCGGTGGGGGTCAGGGTCATGAGTGCTCCTCTGCTCCGTGCTCGTCTGTTCCGCGCTCGTCAGTTCCGTGCTCGCCGACCCGCACGCGGTCCGGCCCGATGAGATCGTGCGGCCACGGCGGGTTCGCGCCGGCCCGGGAGACGGTCACGGCGGCCACGGCCACGGCGCGCACGAGCATCCGGGCCGTCGCCGCGCGGTCGATGGCGCGCAGCGCGTCCCGCCGGGCCGCGCCCAGCAGGTCCGCACCCCACAGCCAGTCCAGGAGGGCGCCCATGAACGAGTCGCCCGCGCCGACGGTGTCGACCACGTCGACCCGCGGGGCTGCGACGGCGACCTCGCCGGCCGCCGTCACCGCCGTCGCACCCTCGCCGCCGAACGTCACCACGACGACCGCCGGCCCGGTGGCCTGCCAGGCGCGCGCGACGTCCAGCGGCTCGCGGCCCGGGTACAGCCACGCCAGGTCCTCGTCGCTGACCTTCACCACGTCCGAGAGCGCGACGATCTCCTCGACCCGCGGCCGCACGACGTCGGCGTCGCCCATGATCGCGGGCCTCGCGTTGGGGTCATAGGTCACTGTCGACGTCGCCCGGGCGACCTCCACCAGCCCCCGCACGTCGGCGTCCCCGGGCGGGAGCATCGCGGCGATGGAGCCGGTGTGCACGGCCAGCGTGTCGTCGCCGGCACCCGCGCCGGCGGGGACCTGCCAGTCGAGGTCGAACTCGTAGGTCGCGGCGCCCGCCTCGTCCAGCGTCGCCTGCGCGACGCTCGTGCGCGACGCGCCGTCGCTGCCGGGGGCCAGGGCGACGCGGGACCCTGCGAGCCACGACCGGACGTCGTCGCCGCGCGTGTCCCGACCGAGCCAGGTCGCCAGCCGCACGTCGCGGCCGAGGCGGCCGAGGGTGAGGGCGACGTTCGCGAGGCTGCCGCCCGGGTGCTCCTCGCTGGTCCCGTCGGGCCGGTGCACGACGTCGACCAGCGCCTCGCCCACCGCGAGGACGTGCGCGCTCACGCGTCCTCCTCCTCGTCCTCGGTGGTGGCGTCGGCAGCGGACGAGGCCGCCTGCGCCGCCGCGAGCCGCTCGCGCGCGCCGTCGAGCCACTGCTGGCAGCGCGCCGCCAGCGCCTCGCCACGCTCCCAGAGTGCGAGCGACTCCTCGAGGGGCTCGCTGCCGGCCTCCAGCCGGGCGACCACCTGGACGAGCTCGTCGCGGGCGGCTTCGTACGTCAGGGCGGAGACGTCGGCGGGCAGGTCGGGGGCACCGGGGTTCGCATCGGTCACGAGGGACAGTCAACATCACCTCGCCGACAGGCCGCCGACGTCGTCCGCGCTGCGGGCGGAAATGCCTTGCGGGCGGCCCGGCGGTCGGGCAGCGTGCGCGGCATGGGTCATCTGGAGGTGGCGCACGTCGAGCACGTGCTGCCGGACGGGCGCACGCTGCTCGACGACGTCTCGTTCCGCGTCCCCGAGGGCAGCGCCACGGCTCTCGTCGGCCCCAACGGCTCCGGGAAGACCACCCTGCTGCGCCTGCTGTCGGGCGACCTGGTACCGCAGGCGGGCTCCGTCACCGTGACGGGCGGGCTCGGCGTCATGCGGCAGTTCGTCGGCTCCGTGCGGGACGAGACGACCGTGCGCGACCTGCTCGTCGACGTCGCGCCGCCGCGGGTGCGCGACGCCGCGCGCGCCGTCGACGCCGCGGAGCTGGCGATCATGGAGGTCGACGACGAGCCCGCGCAGCTCGCCTACGCGCAGGCGCTCGCCGACTGGGCCGAGGCGCAGGGCTACGAGGCCGAGACGCTGTGGGACGTGTGCACCGTCGCCGCGCTCGGCGTCCCGTACGAGCAGGCACGGTGGCGCGAGGTGCGCACCCTGTCCGGCGGCGAGCAGAAGCGGCTCGTCCTGGAGGCGCTGCTGCGCGGGCCGGACGAGGTGCTGCTGCTCGACGAGCCCGACAACTACCTCGACGTGCCCGGCAAGCGGTGGCTCGAGGACCAGCTCCGTGCCACCCGGAAGACCGTGCTGTTCGTCTCGCACGACCGCGAGCTGCTGGCGCGCGTCGCCGACCGCATCGTCTCCCTCGAGCCCGCGCCGTCCGGCGCCGACGCCTGGGTGCACGGCGGCGGCTTCGCCACGTTCCACGAGGCGCGGCGCGAGCGGTTCGCGCGGTTCGAGGAGCTGCGCCGGCGCTGGGACGAGAAGCACGCCCAGCTGGTGCGGCTGGTGCGCGAGCTGCGCCAGGCGGCCGCGAACAGCGACGCGATGGCGTCGCGCTACCGCGCCGCGCAGACCCGCCTGAGCAAGTTCGAGGAGGCCGGCCCGCCTCCCGAGCCCCCGCGCGAGCAGGACATCCGGATGCGCCTGCGCGGCGGCCGGACGGGGGTGCGCGCGCTGACCTGCGAGCGGCTCGGGCTCACGGGGCTCATGCAGCCGTTCGACCTGGAGGTCTTCTACGGCGAGCGGGTCGCGGTCCTCGGGTCGAACGGTTCCGGCAAGTCGCACTTCCTGCGGCTGCTCGGGGGCGACGACGTCGCGCACACGGGCGAGTGGCGCCTCGGCGCGCGCGTCGTGCCCGGCGTCTTCGCGCAGACCCACGCCCACCCGGAGCTGTTCGGGCGCACGCTCACCCAGATCCTGTGGGAGGACCACGCCCGCGACCGCGGGGCGGCGATGTCCGTGCTGCGCCGCTACGAGCTGACCGTCGCCGCGGACCGCGCGTTCGACCGCCTGTCGGGCGGGCAGCAGGCGCGGTTCCAGATCCTGCTGCTCGAGCTCGCCGGCTGCACCGCGCTGCTGCTCGACGAGCCGACGGACAACCTCGACCTGGCCAGCGCCGAGGCGCTGCAGGACGGCCTGGAGGCGTTCGACGGCACCGTCCTCGCCGTCACGCACGACCGCTGGTTCGCGCGCTCGTTCGACCGGTTCCTGGTGTTCGGCGCGGACGGCACCGTGCGCGAGACGCCGGAGCCCGTCTGGGACGAGGGGCGGGTCGCCCGCGCACGGTGACGCGCGTCGGAGGTTCGGGCGCCGGTCACGACCGGCCGCTGAAGAAGGCGCGCAGGTCCGCGGCGAGCAGCTCGGGCTCCTCCATCGCGGGGAAGTGCCCGCCCTCGGCGTGCTCCACCCACTGGTCGATCGCGCCCCAGCCGTTGAACACCTTCGCCATGAGCGGGTGCGTGTCGAACACGGACCACGCGGACGGGACGTCGGAGGCGGAGAGCCAGTCGAGCCCGGAGTGCGACGCCTCGTAGTAGAACTGGGCGCTCGACGCCCCGCTGCGGGTGAACCAGTACAGCGACACGTTGGCCAGGAGCTGGTCGCGGTCGACGGACTCCGCAGGCGTGGGGTGCGCGGGGTTGGTCCAGGTCTGGAACTTCTCCGCGACCCAGGCGAGCTGACCGACCGGCGAGTCGGTGAGGGCCGCGCCGATCGTGTCGGGGCGGTGGTTCTGCATCTCGAAGTAGCCGTGCTCGGCGGCGTCGCGCGCGCGGACCGCGTCGATCTGCGCCACCTCGTCGTCGGTCAGCCCGTCGGGAGCGGGATACGCGGTGCCCACCATGCCGAGCGACCGGCCGTCGCTCCCGACGTGGGTGCCGATCACGCGCTGGGGGTACAGGCCCGCCAGGCGGCCGGTGGTGCCGGCCCCGATGTCGGTGCCGTGCACGGCGAACCGGTCGTACCCGAGGCGGGTCATGATCTCGGCGTAGGCCTCGGTGGTGCGCGCCACCTCCCAGCCGGTGCCGGACAGCGGCGTCGAGAAGCCGAACCCGGGCAGGGACGGGACGACGACGTGGAACGTGTCCGTGAGCAGCGGGATCAGGCGCTGGTACTCGACGAACGACCCCGGCCACCCGTGGCACAGGAGCAGCGGGATCGCGTCCGGGTCCGCGGAGCGGGCGTGCACGACGTGGAAGGTCTGGCCGTCGACGACGGTCGTGACCTGCTCGTGCGCGTTCAGGGCGGCCTCCTGCGCGCGCCAGTCGAAGTCGTCGCGCCAGTAGGCGGCCAGCTCGCGCAGGTACGGCAGGGGGATGCCGCGGCCGAAGTCCGTGCGGTCGTCGCGGCCGGGCACGGGCAGGGGCCAGCGGGTGCGGGCCAGCCGGTCGCGCAGGTCGTCGAGGTCCGCCTGCGGGACCTCGACGCGGAAGGGGACGAGGGCGGTGTCTGCGGTGTTCTCGGTCATGGCTCCACGCTCGCAGCAATCGCGGAAGACTTGCTTCCGCGATGGGTGAGATGCTCCGAACATGCTCGAGACCTCGGCCCGGCTCCTCCAGCTCCTGTCCCTGCTGCAGCTGCGGCGCGACTGGACCAGCGGAGACCTCGCCGAGCGGCTCGGGGTGAGCACCCGCACCGTGCGCACCGACGTCGGCAAGCTGCGCTCGCTCGGCTACCCCGTCGAGGCCCGGCCCGGGGTCGCCGGCGGGTACCGGCTCGCCGCCGGGTCGGCGATGCCGCCGCTGGTGCTGGACGACGACGAGGCGGTGGCGGTCGCGATCGGGCTCACCGCGGCCGCGCACGGGCCGCTCGGCGAGGGGGAGACCGCCCTCACCGCGCTCGCGAAGGTCGAGCAGGTGATGCCCGCGCACCTGCGGCGGCGCGTCGAGGCCGTCCGGGAGGCGACGAGCGTCGTGCCGGACGGGGACCCGGCGCCCGACCTGGAGGTGCTCGGTGGTGTCGCCGCCGCGATCCGGGCCGGCGAACGGCTCCGGTTCCGCTACACCACCCACGACGGTTCCGAGTCGTCCCGGCACACGGAACCGCACCGCCTGGTGCGCTGGGGGTCGCGCTGGTACCTGCTGGCCTGGGACCTCAACCGCCTGGACTGGCGCGTCTTCCGTGCCGACCGGATCGCACTGCGCCCGCCCACCGGGTCGCGGTTCCGGCCGCGCGTCATCCCCGAGGACGTGGTGCTGCGGCACGTCGTGGCGCGGGTGGGCCGGGCGACGTGGCGCTACCGGGCCAGGATCCTCGTGCACGCATCGGCCGCGGAGGTCGTCGCGAAGGTCGGCTCCCCGCTCGAGGTGGAGGAGACCGGGCCGTCCAGCTGCCGGGTCGAGGTCGGCAGCGACGACCCCGACCGGCTCGCCCTGTGGATCACGCAGCTCGGGATGGACGTCGAGGTGCTCGAAGGGGACGAGCTGGCCGCGGCGTTCGGCCGGCTCGCGGACCGGTTCAGGCGGGCTGCGCGGGTGCGGCCGTCGCGGTGACGGCGGCCTCCAGCGATCCCTCGGCGACGCGCACGTGCACCGCGTCGCCGGTCGCGACGTCGCGGGCCGCGCGCACCACGTGCCCGTCCCCGCGCTGCACGACGGCGTACCCGCGCTCGAGCGTGGCCTGCGGCGAGAGCGCGCGGACCTGGGCCTCGAGCCGCCCGACCTCGCCCGCGGCGCGCAGCAGCGCGGCGTCCAGCCGGTGGCGGGCGTGCCGCACGAGCTGGGCGATCTCGCGCTCGCGGACGTCGACCGTCGTCTGGGGCCGGGCCAGCACCGGCCGCGTCCGCAGCGCGTCGAGGCCGTGCTGCTCCCGCTCCACCCGGGCCGAGACCGCGGCGCGCATCCGCCGGCGCGCCTGGTCGAGGCGCAGCCGCTCCTCCGCGACGTCGGGCACGACCTGCTTCGCGGCGTCCGTCGGGGTCGACGCGCGGTGGTCGGCGACGAGGTCCAGCAGCGGGGTGTCGGTCTCGTGCCCGATGGCGCTGACCAGCGGCGTCGTGCAGGCTGCGGCCGCCCGCACCAGGGCCTCGTTGCTGAACGGCAGCAGGTCCTCCACCGAGCCGCCGCCGCGCGCCACGACGATCACCTCGACCTCCGGCCGGGCGTCGAGATCGGCGATCGCGCCGCTCACCTCGCGCACGGCGTCGACGCCCTGCACCGCGACCTCGCGGATCTCGAACCGCACCTGCGGCCAGCGGGCGCGCGCGTTCACGACGACGTCGTGCTCGGCCTTCGACTCGCGCCCGCAGACGAGGCCCACGACGGCGGGCAGGAACGGCAGAGGGCGTTTGCGGTCGAGGTCGAACAGGCCCTCGGCCGCGAGCACGCGACGGAGCTGGTCGATGCGGGCGAGCAGCTCGCCGACGCCCACCTGGCGCACCGCCGTCGCGCGCATCGACAGGCGACCGGTCTTGACCCAGAACTCGGGCTTGGCCTGCACCACGACGTGGTCGCCCACCTCGGGCTTGTGGTGGAGACCCTCGTAGATCCGCGACAGCAGGTGCACGGGCAGCGAGGCCTCGGCGTCGGTGTCGCGCAGCGTGACGAACTGCATCCCCGCCCGGGGGCGGTAGGTGTGCTCCACGACCTGGCCCTCGACCCAGACCGACGACATCCTCGCGACGTAGTCCCGGATCTTCGCGGACAGCAGCCGCACCGGCCACGGGCGCTCCACGGTCGTGTCGCGGGCGAGCTCGGGCAGGGGCTGCGGCTGGGCTGTTGTCCGGGATTCCGGCTGGGACGTGTCCGACACGCCGTCCAGCATGCCCCACGCCCCCGACGAGCTCCTCGGGCGGCCGTCAGGCGCCCGTCACAGGACGTCCACACCCGCCCACCTAGACTGGCCGCGTGACTGTGACCAGCCCGGCCCCCGCCACCCCGACGACCACCAAGCGCGTGCTCCTCGCCGCGCCCCGCGGCTACTGCGCGGGGGTGGACCGTGCGGTGGTCGCGGTGGAGAAGGCGCTCGAGACGTACGGCGCGCCCGTGTACGTGCGCAAGGAGATCGTGCACAACAAGCACGTGGTCGAGACGCTGCGCGACCGCGGCGCGATCTTCGTCAACGAGACGGACGAGGTGCCCGAGGGCGCGCGGCTCGTCTTCTCCGCGCACGGCGTCTCGCCCGCGGTCCGCGCGTCCGCCGCGGCCCGCAGCCTGGACACCATCGACGCCACCTGCCCGCTGGTGACGAAGGTGCACAAGGAGGCCGTCCGGTTCGCCAAGGACGACTACGACATCCTCCTCATCGGCCACACCGGCCACGAGGAGGTCGAGGGCACCGCCGGCGAGGCGCCCGACCACGTGCAGGTCGTCAACTCCCCGGACGAGGTCGACCAGGTGCAGGTCCGCGACCCGCACAAGGTCGTCTGGATCTCGCAGACCACCCTGTCCGTGGACGAGACGATGGAGACCGTGCGCCGCCTGCGCGACCGGTTCCCCGAGATGCAGGACCCGCCCAGCGACGACATCTGCTACGCCACGCAGAACCGCCAGGTCGCGGTGAAGAAGCTGGCCCCGGAGTGCGACGTCGTCGTCGTCGTGGGCTCCGCGAACTCGTCGAACTCGGTGCGGCTGGTCGAGGTGGCGCTGCAGGCCGGCGCCCGCACCGCGTACCGGGTGGACCGCGCGACCGAGATCGAGGACGCCTGGCTCGACGGCGCGACGACGGTGGGCGTCACGTCCGGCGCGTCGGTGCCCGAGATCCTCGTGCAGGACGTCATCGCGCACCTGGACAGCCACGGCTTCGGCGCGGTCGAGGAGGTCCGCACCGCCACCGAGGACCTGATGTTCTCCCTGCCGCGCGAGCTGGCGCGCGGCCTCAAGGCCGCGGGCCACGAGGAGAAGCGCCCCCGTCGCGGCGCGCGGACCGCGCTGCCCGTCGAGCCGGCCTGACGCCGCCGGTCGCGCGGCTCAGCCGGCGGCCGACTCGCCCTTCTCCGCGGCCCCGGCCGCGCGCTCGAGGTCGCGCTGCGCGGCGTCGACGAGCGACTCGACCGAGTCGTCGCGGTCCCCGTCCGCGGTCAGGGTGCCGAGGTCGACGACCAGGCCCTCCTCGACCGCCAGCAGCTCGGGCTTGGTGACCGCGCGGGTCGTGTCCTCGACCGCCTTGAGCGGCTCGATGGCCTGGCCCGCGTCCACGACCTTGAGCTCGACCATCCGCCGCGCCTGCGGCAGCACGCGGGTCTCCAGCGACCCGACGAACGAGTTGTAGTGCTTGGTCGCGGCGGTCATCGACTGACCGAGCTTGGTGATGCTCTTGGTCATCGTGACGATGCGCGCGTAGAGCTCCTTGCCGGTCTGCAGCACCTTCTGCGCGTCCTCGGCGATGGCGTCCTGCTGCCACGCGTACGCCACGGTGCGCAGCATGGCGACGAGCGTCATCGGGGTGGCGACGAGCACCCGCTTGCGGATCGCCGTCTCGAGCAGGTCGGGCTGGCGCTCGACCGCCGCCGCCAGGATGGGCTCGGCCGGGACGAACAGCACCACGAACTCGGGCGCCGCGTCGAACTGCGCCCAGTAGGCCTTGCCCGCCAGCACGTCCACGTGCTTGGCGAGGTCCTTGGCGTGGGCGTCGAGCTCCTTGTCGCCGTCGGCGGGGCTCTCCGCCTGCTGGGCGCGCAGGTACGCGCTGAGCGGCACCTTGGCGTCGACCACGATGTTCTTGCCACCCGCCAGGCTCACGACCAGGTCGGGGATCAGGGTGTCGCCCTCGGCCGTCGTGCGGTGCACCTGCGCCTCGAAGTCGACGTGGTCCACCATCCCGGCGGCCTCGACCACCCGCTTCAGCTGGAGCTCGCCCCACACGCCGCGCGTCTGGTTGGACCGCAGCGCCGAGACGAGGTCGCTGGTGCCGACGCGCAGCTGCGAGTTGACCGTCTCGAGCTGGCGCAGCTGCTCCGTGAGGGCCGTGTGTCCCTGGAGGCGCGCCTGCTCGGCGGTGTCGACGCGGGCGTTGACCTTGTCGAGGGTCTTGCTCATCGGGTCGAGCAGCGCGCGGATCGCCTGCTCACGCTGCGCGAGCGTCTCGTCGTTCTTCTGCGTGCTGCGCCGCAGCCGCTCGTCCGCGAGGTCGAGGAACTGCTTCTGGTTCGCCGTGAGGACGTCGTTGGCCAGCGCGCGGAACCGCTGTGCCGCGGCCTCCTGGTCGCCCTTGGCCTCGGCGAGCTGCTCCTCGAGGTGCTCGCGCACCTGGGTGAGCAGCCGGTCGGCCTGCTCGCGCGCCTCCGTCACGCGCCGGTCCGCCTCCTCGCGGGACTGCGCGCGCTGCTCCGCCAGCCGGCGCTCGCTCTCCTGCGTCGCCTGCCCGAGGCGGCTGCGCAGCTCGGCGGCGTCGCGCCGCAGGACCTCGAGCTCGCCGTGCTCCTGGACCCGCTGGAGCTCGTCGGACCGGCCCGCCCTGGCGGCGCGGGTCGCGTGCCCCAGCCACCCCACCAGCACTCCTACGCCCAGGGCGCCGAGGATGAGGATCACTGCGAGGCTCGTCGTCATGCGCCACACGGTGTCATGGGGCACCGACACGTCCCAGCCCCCACGCGGCGCTCCGCGCACTACGGTTGACCCGTGAGCGACCAGACCGGGCCGCCGCCCGCCGCCCCCGCCCCCGTCCCTCCGCCCGACCTCGCCGCCGCCCTGAGCCTGCGCGGCCTGTGGAAGCGGTTCGGCCAGAAGATCGCCGTCGCCGGCGTGGACCTCGACGTCCCGACCGGCTCGTTCTTCGGCCTCGTCGGCCCCAACGGCGCGGGCAAGACGACGTCCCTGTCGATGGCGACCGGCCTGCTGCGGCCCGACTTCGGCACCGTGCACGTCCACGGCACGGACCTGTGGGCCCGGCCCGAGGAGGCGAAGGCCGCGCTCGGCGTGCTGCCGGACGGCGTGCGGCTGTTCGACCGGCTCACCGGCGCGCAGCTCCTCACCTACGCGGGCCTGCTGCGCGGGCTGGACCGGGCCACGGTCGCGGAGCGCACCGAGGACCTGCTGCAGGCGATGGACCTCGTCGGCGACCGCGACACGTTCGTCGTCGACTACTCCGCCGGCATGACGAAGAAGATCGGCCTGGCGTCGGCGATGATCCACGCGCCGCGCGTGCTCGTGCTGGACGAGCCGTTCGAGGCGGTCGACCCCGTCAGCGCCGCGAACATCCGCGACATCCTGCACGGGTACGTGGCCGACGGCGGCACGGTCGTCGTGTCGAGCCACGTCATGGACCTGGTGCAGCGGATGTGCTCGCACGTGGCGGTCATCGCCGGCGGGCACGTGCTCGCGGCCGGCACCGTCGCCGACGTGCGCGGGGAGCAGAGCCTCGAGGACCGCTTCGTCGACCTCGTCGGCGGCCGTCGGGAGTCGGAGGGACTGGCGTGGTTGCGCAGCTCGTCCGCCTCAAGCTGACCCTCCTGGCCAACACGTTCCGCCGGAGCGTGTGGCAGACGATCGGGCTGGTGATCGGGTCCCTGTACGGGCTCGGCGTGCTGGTCCTGGTGGTGGCCGCCGCCGTGGCCGGAGGCACCGCGGACCCGGTCGTGACGGGCCACGTCCTCACCCTGGCGGGCGCGCTCGTGGTCCTCGCGTGGTGGGTCGTGCCCGTCTTCGCGTTCGGGGTCGACGCGACCCTCGACCCGCGGCGCTTCGTCACCTTCGCCATCCCGCGGCGCACGCTGCTGGCCGGGCTCGCGCTGGCGGGGCTCGTGTCGATCCCCGCGGCGGTCACGACGCTCGGCGCGCTGGGCGTCTCCTTCGCCTGGTGGCGGCAGCCGGCCGCGCTCGTCGCGGCGCTGGTCGGCGGCGTCCTCGCCACCGCGCTGTGCGTCGTGGGCTCCCGGGCGGCGACGACCGCCCTCGCGCCGCTGCTCGACTCGCGGCGGTACCGCGAGGTGCTGGCGATCGTCGCCGTGGTGCCGCTCCTGCTGATCGGGCCCGCGGTCGGCTGGCTGGCGGACGGCGTCGAGGTGACCGTGGACGGGGCCGGCGCGGACGCGCTGGGGGCGGCGATCGCACCGCTGGCCGGCGTCGTGGGCTGGACGCCGCTGGGGGCGCCGTGGGCCCTGGCCTCGGCGGTCCACGACGGCGCGTGGGCCCTCCTCGTGGCCCGGGTCGCGATCTGCCTGGCCACGCTCGCCCTCGCCTGGGTGGTGTGGGACCGCGCGCTCGCCCGCGAGCTCGTGACGCCGCACGGCGGCGGCTCGTCGGCCACGGCGGCCAAGGGTCTCGGCTGGTTCGGCCGGCTGCCCGCCACGCCGCTGGGGGCGGTCGCCGCGCGGACCGCGACCTACTGGGTGCGCGACCCCCGGTACGCCGCGTCGATCGCGATGGTGCCGCTGCTGCCGCTGGTGCTGCTCGCCGTCGGGACGACGAACGGCGCGGGCGGGGTGATCCTGCTCCTCATGGCGCCCCTGGCGGCGTGGCTGCTCGGCTTCGGCATCTCGAACGACGTCGGCTACGACAACACTGCGTTCGCGCTGCACGTCGCGACCGGTGTCCGGGGGAGGACCGACCGGTGGGGCCGCGTGCTGCCCGTGCTGGTGGCGGGGCTGCCCCTGTGCGTCGCGTTCGCCGTGGTCGGGTGCGCCGTCGCCGGCCGCTGGGACGCGCTGCCCGCCATGCTCGGCCTCACGGCCGGCACGCTGGGCGCGTCGCTCGGGATCTCGAGCGCCGTGTCCGCGCGGCTCGTCTATCCCGTGCCGAAGCCGGGGGAGAGCCCGTTCAAGTCGCCGCAGGGCGCCACGATGGCGACGATGCTCGCCCAGATGGCGACGATGGGGATCATCCTCGCGGTGAGCGTGCCCACGCTCGCGCTCGCGCTGCCCGCGATCCTGCTGCCCCAGGCGGCCCTCGGCTGGGCGGCGCTCGGCGTCGGGCTCGTCACCGGCGTGCTCGTGCTGCTGCTGGGCGTGCGCTGGGGCGCCCGGACCTACGACCGCCGTCTCCCCGAGCTGCTGCAGCAGGTGATGGCCTTCGGGTGACGTCCCGGCGGGCTCGCGCGGGACTTCGTGACGAGGCGGTCATGGGGAGCTCAAGGGACCCTTTGCGACAATGGGACGCGTGACCTCCGAGAACCTCGAGCACCTGCCCCTGCCCGACGGCTGGACGACGTCGGCCCCCGACCTGGCCGACCTGCCTCGCCTCGGCGAGCTGCGCGGGGCCGTCGCCGCCCCGTTCACGGGCTCGTCGGTCGTGAACCAGGACGCGCTCGCCGCGGAGGTGGCGGGCCCGGTGTCGTGGACGCGCCGCCAGGTCGTGGCGCGCGACCCCGAGGGCGTGGTCCAGGGCTGGGCGTGGGCGCACGACCGTGCCGCGGGCCGCGTCGTCGTGGGGGTCGACGTCGACCGCGCGACCCCGGCCGCCGACGACCTGGCGGCCGCGGGCTACGCCTGGGCGGCGCGACAGGGGAGGGAGCTCGCGGCGCAGCGCGGGGTGCACCGCACCCAGCTCGACGCCGGCGCGTTCGCGGGCGACACGACCCAGCAGGGCTGGCTCGCCGCCGCCGGGTACGCCAAGGCCCGCTCGTGGCTGCAGATGTCCCGGCCCGTCGTGGCGGAGGAGGCGCACCGGGGCGTGCTGCCGGACCCGCGCCCGGGCGTGACGGTGCGGCGCGTCGCGACGCACGACGACGGCATGCCCGTCGCCGAGGACCTGCAGACCGTGCACCGGGTGCTCGAGAGCGCGTTCGAGGACCACTTCAACTCCTACCGGGAGAGCTTCGGCGAGTTCCTGGTGCGGCTGCGCTCGGACCCCGGGCACCGGTGGGACCACTGGTGGCTGGCGTTCGTCTCCGACCCCCAGCGGCCCGACGCGCCGCCCGAGCCGATGGGCGCCCTCGTGGGCGCCGTCCTGCCGTCGGGCCCGTCGGGCAAGGAGGGCAGCTACATCGAGTACCTGGGCGCCGACCGGCGAGCCCGTGGGCGTGGCGTGGCGACGGCGCTGCTGTTCGCCGTCGTCCGTGACGCGGCGGCGCGGAGCCGCGACCGCGTGGGGCTCGAGGTCGACGCCGACAGCCCGACCGGCGCCGCGTCGCTGTACGAGAGCTGGGGCTGGCGCACGTCCTACGTCACCGAGTCCTGGCACCAGGACGTCGACGTCTGAGTGTCGGTGCCCGGACCTACGGTCGTCGCATGGTCAGCGCTGAGGCACGGTTCGGGCCGGACGACGAGCTCCGGGGAGCCCGGTTCGTCGAGGCCGACATGACGGGCTCGACGTTCCGCCTCGTGCAGCTCGACGGCGTGCGGTTCGACCAGAGCTTCATGCCCGGAGCCGTCATGCGCGGCGTCGACCTCACGGACGCCGACCTCGACGGCGAGATCACCGGGCTGCGGGTCAACGGCGTCGACGTCGCGCCTCTGATCGAGGCGGAGCTGAACCGGCGGTACCCGGGGCGCGAGCAGGCCCGGTCGGCGGACCTCGCCGAGCAGCGCGCGTCGCTGGACGCGGCGTTGCGCGCCTGGGACGCGCACCTCGCGCGGGCGGCGGCGCTGGCGCCCGGCGCGGTCGACGAGCCGGTCGACGGCGAGTGGTCGACGGCGCAGACGCTGCGGCACCTCGTGTTCGCCATGGACGGCTGGATCCGGTACGGGCTGCGGGGGATCGACGACCCGTTCTGGTACGCCGGGCTGCCGTTCACCGAGTACGAGCCGGAGGTGGCGGCCCTCGGGGTGGACCTGGCCGCGGCGCCGTCGCTGGAGGAGACCCTGGCGGCGCACGCCGACCGTATCGCCGAGGTGTACGCGACCTACGACGACCTCGCCGGCACGGACGTCACGGTCGACGCCCCGCGGCTCCCGCCGTGGGCGCCGGAAGGGCTCACGCGCGCGGTGCACCAGAGCCTCGGCGTCGTCGCCCGGGAGCACTGGGCGCACCTGCAGTTCGTCGAGCGTGACCTCACGACCCTCGAGGAGCGTGCCCGGGCGGCCCGCTGACCCCCGCCACGTAGACTCTCCCGACGTGGCACTCACCATCGGCATCGTCGGCCTGCCCAACGTCGGCAAGTCCACGCTCTTCAACGCCCTGACCCGCAACCAGGTGCTCGCGGCGAACTACCCGTTCGCGACGATCGAGCCCAACGTCGGCGTGGTCCCGCTCCCGGACCCGCGGCTGGACAAGCTCGCGGAGATCTTCGGCAGCGAGCGGATCCTGCCCGCGACGGTGTCGTTCGTCGACATCGCGGGCATCGTCAAGGGCGCCTCGGAGGGCGAGGGGCTGGGCAACAAGTTCCTCGCGAACATCCGCGAGGCGGACGCGATCTGCCAGGTCACGCGCGTGTTCGACGACGGCGACGTCGTCCGCGTCGAGGGCTCGGTGGACGCCGAGGGCGACATCGAGACCATCTCCACCGAGCTGATCCTCGCCGACCTCCAGACGCTGGAGAAGGCGCTGCCGCGGATGGAGAAGGAGGTCAAGATCAAGCGGGGCGACGCCGCGCTGTTCGCCGCCGCCACCACCGCGCAGAAGATCCTCGAGTCCGGCACGACGCTCTTCCAGGGCGCGAAGGCCGAGGGGCTCGACCTCGCCGACGTCGCGTCGCTGCAGCTGCTCACGGCCAAGCCGTTCATCTACGTGTTCAACACCGACGAGGCCGGCCTCGCCGACAAGGGCATGCAGCAGCGCCTGCGCGACCTCGTCGCCCCCGCGGACGCCGTCTTCCTCGACGCGAAGTTCGAGTCCGAGCTCGTCGAGCTCGAGGAGGACGACGCCAAGGAGATGCTCGCCGACTCCGGCCAGGAGGAGGCGGGGCTCGACCAGCTCGCGCGCGTCGGTTTCCACACGCTCGGCCTGCAGACCTACCTCACCGCCGGCCCCAAGGAGTCGCGAGCCTGGACGATCCGCAAGGGCTGGACCGCCCCGCAGGCCGCCGGCGTCATCCACACCGACTTCGAGCGCGGCTTCATCAAGGCCGAGGTCATCTCCTTCGACGACCTCGTCGAGGCGGGCTCCGTGCAGGCCGCCCGCTCCGCCGGCAAGGCGCGCGTCGAGGGCAAGGACTACGTCATGCAGGACGGCGACGTCGTGGAGTTCCGCTTCAACGTGTAGCTCGCGTCCGAGCCGCGGGGGTCGCCGCGAGCCGCGGCCGGGGTGCCGGGTCAGACGACCCGGCGGACCTCCTGCGGCCATCCGCACGCCTCGGCGACCCGGCCGGCCCATTCCCTGGCGGTGTCGTCGTCCGCGACGTCGATGATCGTCAGGCCGCCGATGCGCTGCTCCGTCGGGGCGTACGGCCCTGCGGTGATCACGGGCGTGCCGCTGGTGGCGTCGGCGGTGGCGGCGGCGTCGTCGTCCTCGTCCACGCCGGCCGCGAACACGAGGACGCCGGCGTCCCTCATGTCGTTCACGACGGCGTTGGCGAGCGGCCCGCGCTCGGCGAACCACTCGGGGTCGTGGTCGCCCACCCACTGCTGGTTGAAGTAGATGAGGTAGTGGCTCATCGTCGCTCGTCCCGTCGCCGTCGTCGGACACCTGGGCAGGACGCTACTCCGACCGCCCTCGTCCGGCGACAGGTCCCGCGGCCGGCTCGTCGGTCGTCTCCGGTGACGGCGGGAGGCGCGGGTAGCCCGCGACCGGGTAGACGCCGACGGCGAACCCGTGCACCACGTCGCCGCGGCGGGGGAGGGCGTCGAACTCCTCCACGAGCGCCGCCATGCGCTGCCAGAACTCCTGCTTCTGCGCCTCGTCGATCCGCGCGTGCCGCAGGAAGCCCCACAGCTGTCCTTCGAGGTACGCGGGCTCGGACTCGTGCGCGGCGACCTCGAGGTCGTTGAAGTCCAGCGGTCGGTCGCCGTCGTCGCGGGCCCCCTCGGCGGTGCTCCCGAGAGCGACGTGGAACAGCCGGGCGGTCCGACCGTAGAAGGCCTCCTCGACGGCGCGGACCCGGCGCGTCCGGACCACCCGCAGCAGGCCGGCGTCGACGAGCACCTTCACGTGGTGGGCGACCGTGCTCTTGGGGCGGCCGACGGCGCCGGCGAGCTCGGTGACGCTCGCCGCGCGTTCGTGGAGCAGCCCGAGGATCGTGGTGCGGAGCGGGTTGCCGAGCGCCCGGACCTGGTCGGGGCCGGTCAGGGCGATCCGGTCCTCGAGCTCGTAGTCGGGGGTCTTGCCGTCCATGGTCGACGATACTAACGTTCTGGAACGTTCGAAGTTTCTGGATCGTGCCTGCCGGATCCTCGAGGAGGGGCCATGGCCGAGATCGTCCTGTTCCACCATTCCCAGGGGCTGACGCCGGGAGTCCGGGCGTTCGCCGACGAGCTCGCGGCTGCGGGTCACGTCGTGCACGTGCCCGACCTCTTCGACGGCCGGACCTTCGACGACGTCGAGACGGGCGTCGCCCACGCCCAGGAGCTCGGGTTCGACACGGTGATGGCCCGAGGCGTCGCCGCCGCGGAGGCGCTCCCCGCGGAGCTCGTGTACGCGGGCTTCTCGATGGGAGTCATGCCGGCGCAGCGGCTCGCCCAGACGCGGCCGGGCGCCGTCGGCGCGCTCTTCGTCGACGCGTGCCTCCCGGTCGAGGAGTTCGGGGCCTGGCCGGAAGGCCTACCGGCCCAGGTGCACGGCGGCGTGGACGACGAGTGGTTCGCGGAGGACCTGGAGTCCGCCCGTGCGCTGGCGAGCTCCGTGCCGACGGCCGAGCTCTTCCTCTACTCGGGCACGGCGCACCTGTTCGCCGACTCCTCGACGAGGGGGCACGACCCCGCGGCGGCCGCGCTGCTGCGCGAGCGCGCCCTGGCGTTCCTCGGCTCGCTGGTCTGAGGCGTCGACCGCCGGCTCAGTCGTCGCCGACGGCGACCTGCCGGTCCGCGGCCCGCTCGAGGACGAAGTAGTAGAGCGCGCCGTCGTCGGCGGCGTCGCGTCCCGTCATCACGCCGAGGACGGCGTCGTCCGACAGGCGGGTGAAGTGGTCGATCACGGGCTGCCCGTCGTAGACCATCGACGCGGTGACGACGCCGTCGTGCTCCACCGTGCGCAGCGTGGCGCCGCCGCGGGCGAGGTGCGCGTCGGCGACGAGGGTGCCGTCCGGCGTCTCGCAGACGAGGGGGGACACGTCGTCGTCGGCGCGGAAGAGCTTCCCGTACCAGCCGGTGCGGGTCAGCAGGCGCTGGGTGCGGTGCTCCGTGCTCACCCCGAAGCCGTGCCACAGCCCGCGCAGCTCGCGGGTCCGCACGGGCGGCAGCGAGCGCCACAGCGCGGGGAGGTCGGCCGCAGGGACCCGCCCGTCCCGGAGCAGGTCCACCAGGGTGACCGGGACGGCCGGGGCGACCGGTGCGGAGGAGGTCGCCGCGTCGTCGTCCATCAGCAGCACCGGCTTGATCGTGCGCCCCGCGCGGAGGTCGTCGATCGCCGACCCGACCCGGTCGAACGGGTAGCCACGCACGAGCCGCTCGACCGGCAGGCGCCCGGCGCGCCACAGCGCGACGAGCAGCGGGACGTCCCGGGCCACGACCGCGTCCCCCTCGATGACGCCGGTGAGCGTGCGCCCCCACAACACCTGCGTCTGCGACACCGTGACCCGGTTCGCCCCGGCGTGCAGCGCCACGGTGGCGCACACCCCGCGCGGGGCGAGCGCGGCGAGCGCGAGGTCGATGGTCTCCTGCCGCCCGACCGTGTCGAGCACGTGCGTGGCCGCGAGCCTGCGGGCCGGTACGTCCTCCGGGGCGAAGGCGTCGCTCGCGCCGAGCTCGAGCGCCAGGGCGCGCCGGTCGGGGTCGGGGTCGCTGACCACGACGCGCCCCGCGCCGCGGTGCCGCGCCGCCATGACGCCGGCGAGCCCGGTCGTGCCGGCGCCGACGACGAGGAGCGTGTCGTCCGGGCCGGGGGCCAGCACGCGCAGGACCGTCCCGGCTCCGGTGAGGATCCCGCAGCCGAGCGGGGCCGCGACCGCCCAGGGCACGTCGTCGTCGATGCGCACCGCGTTGCTGGCGCGCGCCAGCGCGTGCGTCGCCCAGGAGGACTGGGCCATCCACCCGGTCGTCGCCGCGGCGCCGTCGGCCCGGGCGCGCGACCGCGCGCGGTAGTTGAGGTCGGCGAAGTCGTCGCAGTAGGCGGGGTGGCCGTCGACACAGGTCGGGCACCGTCCGCACGCGTCGAAGCTGAGCACGACGTGGTCGCCCGGCCGGAGCGACCCGACGCCCGGCCCGACGGACTCGACGACCCCCGCGCCCTCGTGCCCGAAGATCGCGGGGAACCGGTCGCCGGCGCCGCCCGCCATGCCGAAGAGGTCCGTGGGGCAGACGCCGGACGCGTGGACGCGGACCAGGACCTCGCCGTCGCCCGGAGCGTCCAGCGTGACGTCCGCGAGCGTCGCGGGCCCGCCGGCCTCGCGGACGAGGGCCGCCCTCGCTGCTGTCGTCGCCACCGTGCCGGGCAGGTCGGCCAGTGCGGGCAGGTCGGGCATCAGGGGCTCCCTCACGTCGTCGTCTCGTCCGTCGTCGTGCCCGAGTGTGGCAGCGTGCCCGCCGGAAGTCACGGATCTTGTGAATGGTGATTCACACGTCGCGGCGGTCCTGCGGCGTGGATACTGGGGCGATGACCCTGTACGACGACGTCGGGGGCTTCGACGTCCTGCTGGCGGTGTGCCGCCGCTGGAACGCGCTGTGCCTGGCCGACCCCGTGGCGGCGCACCCCTTCTCGCACGGCACGCTGCACCCGCAGCACGACGAGCGCCTCGCCGCGTACCTGGCCGAGACGCTCGGCGGTCCGCGCCTGTACACCGGCGGCTACGGGGACGAGTCGACGGTGCAGCGCATGCACGCGGGCAACGGGGAGCACGCGGAGCTCGACGAGGTGTGCGTCGGGCTGTTCCGCCGGGCGCTGGACGACGTCGGCGTCGCGGCGCCCGCAGCCGCGAGGCTGGGCGACTTCTTCGAGCGGCAGACCGTCGCGATGCGCGCCTACGGAGGCAGCCGAGACGACGTGCCGGCGGGACTGCCCCTCCCGCGGGCGTGACCGCTCCCGGCTGCGGCGGGCCTACGATCGCCGGGTGCCGACGATCGTGCTGACCACCGAGATCCCGGCGTCCCCGGAGGCGTGCTTCGCGGCGAGCCTGTCGGTGGACGCGCACACGGCGTCGATGCGCCGCTCGGGGGAGCGGGCGGTGGCGGGCGTGACGTCGGGCGTGATGGGGCCCGGCGACACGGTGACGTGGCGCGCGCGCCACTTCGGCGTCCCGTTCCGCATGACGTCGCGCATCAGCGCCCACGACGCGCCGCACTGGTTCGTCGACGAGCAGGTGGCCGGGCCGTTCCGCCGCTGGTGGCACGAGCACCGGTTCGAGGCGGCGCCCGGTGGCACCCGGATGACGGACACGGTGGAGTTCGCCGCTCCGGCGGGGCCGTTGGGGAGGCTGGTGGAGCGGCTGGTGCTCACCCGGTACATGACGCGCCTGCTGCGCACCCGCAACGCGTGGCTCGTGTCGGCGCTCGCGCCACGCGCCTGACCAGGGCGGACGGAGAGCGTGCGGCACACCACACGCGCTCGACCAGGTGATGTCCAGCCGGGCTGCTTACCCTGTGCGCGATGTTGCCCCAGGCTCCCACCGCGCCCGCGCGCGCCCTCGACGCCTCGCGCGCCGGTACCCGGGCGGTGCGCGACCGGCGGTCGGAGGAGCCGCTCCGCCGCCTGGCGTCTGCGCCCTCCCTCCTCGCGGGGCTGGTCGTGGTGACGCTCCTGGCGGCCGGCCCGTTCCGGGGGGTCGACGAGGACGCGCACGGGTACTGGGCCAGGGCGCTGACGCCGGGGCTGCAGCCCTTCATCCAGCACGTGCTCGACCCGATCGCCGGGCAGGCGGTGTGCCTGCCGGTGCTGCTGGCCGTCGCGGTCACCCTCTCGTGGCGGCACCGCACGTGGCGTCCGCTGTGGTGCGCGGCCATGGCCGAGCTGGCGTTCTACGGGGGAGTGGGGCTGCTCAAGGTGGTGCTCGCGCGGCCGGCGCCCACGACGGACGACGCCGACCTGTTCGAGGGCGGGCTGCGTCAGCTCGGCTGGAGCGGCATCAGCTTCCCGTCGGGCCACGCCGCCGAGGCGGTGCTGATCTACGGCACCGCCGTCTACCTCGTCGGGCGCTGGACGACCGTGTCGTCGCGCACGATGACGACGCTGCGGCTCGGCGTCGGGCTGGTCGCGCTCAACGCGGTCGCCGTGTCCTACTACCTCGGCTGGCACTGGATCAGCGACCTGGTGGGCGGGCTGCTCGTCGGCGGTCTGCTGCTGCGCCTGCTGGTCGAGGCGGACCGGCGTGGCTGGTGGCTGCGCCCCCGGCGCGCCGTCGTCGCCCGGCACCTCTGAGCGCCGCTCCTGCGTCCGACCGCGACGGTCAGACCATGACCGCGGCGCCAGCCAGCGCCAGGTAGATCCCGCCGGAGGCGCGGCCCAGCCGGCGCCGGGCGCGCTCCGACGCGCGCAACCGCCACGACATCCGGTCGGCGAGCAGGGCGTACGTGGAGTCCACCAGGGCGGCGAGGCCGACGAAGAGCCCGCCGAGGAGCGCCAGCTGCGGCGCGACGGCGCCGCGCGCCGGGTCGGCGAACTGCGGGAGGAAGGCCAGGAAGAACAGGGCGGTCTTGGGGTTGAGGACGTCCACGAGGACGCCGTCCGCGAAGAGCCGCCAGCGGCGCGGCGACGCCGGTGCGGCGTCCTCGCCGGTGTCGTCGCCCGGGGACGTGGCACGCGCCCGGGCCGCGCGCAGCTCGCGGACCCCGAGCCACACCAGGTAGGCGGCGCCGGTCCACCGCACCGCGTCGAACAGCGCGGGCGACCGCGCCAGCAGGGCCGCCAGCCCCGCCGCGGTGGCCGCCACGTGCAGCGCTGCGCCGGTCTCCAGGCCCGCCATCGACCACAGCCCGGCGCGTCGTCCGTGGGCGGTGGTGCGCGCCACGACGTACACGACGGACGGGCCGGGGACGGCGAGCATCGCGAGGGACGCGGCGAGGAAGCCGAGCAGCGCGGATCCGCTCGGCAGCAGGGTGCCCGCCGCTTCTGCGGCCTGCATCGTCGGCGTCGGTCCCGGGGTCATGGCGAGTAGGGAAGGGCGCGATGGTTGCCGCGTGACACTTTCGACGTGGGTGCAATGTGGAGCCCGGCCCGGCTCGCCCCCGGCCCTGCGCGGCACGACGATGGTGGGCATGACGCGTTGGACGGTCGTCCAGGTCACCGACCCCGCGGAGCTCGTCGCGGCGTCGCACCTGTTCGACGGCCCGGTCTCGCTCGCGGGCGCGACGGACACGCTGCGGCGCCCCGGCCACGTCGTGCTGCTGGCGCGCGCGGCCGGTGGGCGCGACGTCGGGTTCGTGTCGGGGGTGGAGATGCGGCACCCCGACAAGGACGCGGAGCTGTTCCTGTACGAGCTGGGCGTCGACGCGGCGTGGCGCCGGCAGGGGGTGGCGACCGCGCTGTTCGCGGCGTTGCGGGACGTGGCCCTCGCCCGCGGCTGCCGGGCCATGTGGACCGGCACCGAGGCGGACAACGACGCGGCGCTCGCCGCCTACCGCGGGGCGGGCGCGGAGATCGACGACGGGTCCGTCTTCGTGGTCTGGGACGACCTGGCCGCGGAGTGAGGCCCGGGCGACGGCCGGGCAGCGCTCCGACGGCGAACCGTCGCGCCGCCGACCCCGGGCCCGGCGCGGCAACGGCGTGACCGGTCGGTACGGCACGATGAAAACCGTTGCCCCGCCGTGCTGCGCTCTGGAAGGGTGTCCGCCGTGAACGCACCAGCCGCCGACCTCGACGTCGCGCGCCTCCTCGCCGCCTACGACGACCAGCTGCGGACCGACGCCGAGACGCCGAGCGCCGTCGCCGTGACCCGCCTCGGTCCGCTGCGCCTCGTCACGTTCGCGGGTGGCCGCGGCTTCGTCACCTACCGCGACCTGGGCGGCGCCGACGCCGCGACCGTCCGCGGGTTCGTGGCCGCCGCCCTCGCCCACTTCCGCGACGACGCCACGGTCACGAACGCCGAGTGGAAGACCCGCGGCCACGACGTCGCACCGGGCCTGCACGAGGCGCTGGTCGACCACGGCTTCGTGCCCCAGGAACCGGAGTCGATCATGATCGGCGACGCGCGGCTCCTCGTCGCGGACGTCCCGCTGCCGGCCGGCGTCTCCCTGCGCCGCGTCACCGCCGAGGCGGACGTGCGCGCGATGTCCGCGATGGCGGACGAGGTCTTCGGCGACGACCCGGCCACGTCGGGGCACGCCGAGCAGATCCTGCGGCGGCAGGAGCGCGACCCCGAGATGGAGCTGTGGGTGGCCGAGGCGGACGGGCGGGTGATCAGCGCCGGCCGCCTCGAGCCGGTGCCCGGGACCGCGTTCGCCGGCCTGTGGGGCGGCTCGACCCGACCCGAGTGGCGGGGCCGCGGCATCTACCGCGCGCTGACCGCGGCGCGCGCCCGGTCCGCCGTCGAGCGCGGCAAGACGTACCTGCACAGCGACTCGACAGAGTTCTCCCGGCCCATCCTGGAGCGCTCCGGCCTGGTCAAGGTCTCCACCACCACGCCCTACGAGTGGCGTCGCTGAGGGGGACCCCGTGGGCCTCGAGGACGACCCGTTCGACCACCGGGTCACCAAGGACGGCAAGGTCCTGGTGAGCCGCGGCGGCCGCCCGGTCGTCACGGTCGCGGGGGCGCGCGCCGCCCGCCTGGCCGCGCTGCTCGGCCGCGACCCCGAGACCGACCAGGAGCTGCTGGCCCGCGCGACGGGCAACTACCGGCGCGGCAACGAGAAGCGCGGGCACCGCCCGTGACCGCGTCCCGCGTACCGGACGCCGGGAGGGCGGGCCGGTGAGCCGCGCCCGGCTGCTGGTGCGCCGCTCGGGCGCGCGTCGCGGGCTGCTGGTCCTCGTCGCGCTGCTGGTCGCCACCGTCGCGGCGGCGCTCGGCACCGCCGTCGGAGCGGTCCGCTCCGCCGAGGTGGACGTCGTCCACGACGGGCTGACCCGGGGAGGCGTCCCGGCCGAGGTGCAGGTGACCACCCGGCTCGCCCCGGAGGCCGACGCGGCGGCGCAGGACGCGGCGCTGCGCGGCGACGTCGACGCGCTCTTCGCGCCCGCGCCGTACGACCTGGTCCGCGAGGAGGTGCCCGACGACGACTCCGACGACCCGTTCGTGCGCTGGACGCTCACGCCGGACGTGGCCGCCACCGCCACCGCCGACCTCGCGGTCCTTGCCGCCGGGTCCGAGGCGCTCCTCGACACGGTCCTCGCCGACGACGCCGTCGCCGTGCGCGGCGCGACGGTGACCGGGGACCTGGGGGAGCGGGCGGCCGCCGCGTCGGTCGCTGCCGCCGCGGCGTCGGCCGTGGCCCTCGTCCCGATGCTCGTGCTCGCGCTCGCCGGCACGGTCGCCGTCGCGCAGGTGGCGCGCCTGCTCGCGGGCACCCGGGCGGCGGAGGTGCACCTCTTGGTCTCGCGCGGGGCGTCGGCGGCCCAGCTGACGGCCGCGGCGGCGGCCGAGGCGGCGCTCGTCGTCGTGGGTGGGGCGGCCGCGGGTGCCGGCGGGGCAGCGGCCGTGCTGGCGGCCCAGGGCACGCCCGGGGGGTCCCTCGCGGGGACGCTGGCGCCCGCGGCCCTGGCGACGGCGGCGGGGGCGCTGCTCCTCCTGGTGACGGTCGGCGGCCTGCAGGCCCGTGCCGCCGCGGCGCTGCGGGTGACCGACCGGTCGGGTCGCACGCGACGGGCCGCCACGTGGGGGAGCGTCGTGCTGGTCGTCGTGGCCGCCGGGCTCACCACGTGGCTGCTGCGGCGGTACGGCTCGCCCCTGGTCCCCACGCCCGACGGCGGCCAGACCGACCCCGCCGCCGCTGCTGCGCCCGCGCTCGTGCTCGCGGCTGCGGCCGTCGTGGCGGTGGCGCTGCTCGGTCCGCTGTCGGGGGCCTGGGCGGCGTTCACCGCGCGCCGCCCGGGCACCCGGGTGCTCGCGGCGCGGCAGGTGGCGCGGCGGCTCGCGGTCACGGCGGTGCCCGTCGTCCTGGTGGTGGTGGCCGCGGGGAGCGTGGTGCTCGCGTCCGCGTACGCCGGGAGCGGTCAGCACCTGCGGGAGGCGGCCGCCGGCGTCGCCGCGGGCAGCGACGTGCGCGTCGTCGCGACGGAGGGGACGCCCGGGCCCGCCGCGACGTACGCGGCGCTGCCGGGCGCGACGGACGCCGCCCCCGTGCGGGTGTCCGAGGCGGTCGTGGACGGCGTCCCCCTGTCCACCACGGCCGTCCCGCCCGACCGGGTCGCGTCGGTGGCACGCGGGCCGCACGGGCAGAGCGGCGTCGACGAGATCGCGGCGGCGCTGGAGGGTCCGGGCCCCTACGCGGACAACCCGGAGCTCCCGGCCGGCACCACCGGGCTGGTGCTGCACGTCACCGGGCAGTACTACGTCGTGGACGACGCGGCCACGGCAGAGGCGGCCACGGGCGCGGCGGGCGGCGAGCCGGCCACCTGGGCGTCCCTCGAGGAGGCGACCGCGTCGGCGCCGTCCGAGCGGGGGCGGCTCCTCGTGCTCGAGGACTCGACGATCGCCCTCCGGCTCTGGCTCGCCGACGCGGACGGACAGGTCGTCGGCGTCGACGTCGAGGAGCTGGACGTGGACCTCGACGGCGACCCCGGCGGCGGGCGGGCCGACACCCGCCCGATCGGCCCCGCCGAGAGCACGGTCGAGCTCCGGGCCGACGTGCCGCCGGCCCCTGCCGCCGCCGACGGCGCGCCGGGGACGTGGACCGTCGTCGCGCTCGACACCCGGCTGCCGGGCTCGCCGAGCGCGCTCACCACGCTGCGGCTCTCCGTGGACGGGCTGGACGCCAGCACCGACGAGGGCGCGACGACGGAGGTCGACGTCGCCGGCGCCGACTGGGCGCCCGCCCGCGACGACCCGGCGGCGAACGTCGCCTTCGGCGCCCGACCGGGCACGGGCCTGAGCTTCGCGGCCCAGGCCGACCACGAGGCGACGCCCTCGCCGTTCCGCGCCATGGTGGCGGGCTCGGGGAGCGAGCCGGCCCCCGCCGTCCTGTCCCAGGACCTGGCCGGCCTGCTCGACCTCACCGCGGGGGACACGACGGAGGTCCCGCTGGGCGAGGGCGGGCGGCTGTCCGTGCGGGTGGTCGACGTCGTGGACGTCGTGCCGGGCTCCCTGCACCAGGGTGCGGCGATGGTGGGTCTCGCCGACCTCCAGGCCGCGTCCCTGCGCCTCGCCACGGTGGTCCCCGAGGCCGCCGAGGCGTGGATCCGTGCGGCACCCGGCGCCGACGTCGACCGGCTGGCGGCGGCCGCCCGGGACGCCGCCGGGACGGCACCGGTCCAGGTCACGACGTCGACCGGGTCGGAGGGGTCCGACGCCGCGGGGCCGGTGCGCCAGGCGTTCGCGGTCGCCGCGCTCGCGGCCGTGGCGCTCGCCCTCGTCGGCGTGGGCGCGGTGAGCGTCGCCGGCGTGCGGGAGCGGCGCGGCGAGGTCGCGGTGCTCCGCGCGGTCGGCCTGCCGCCCCGGGCGCAGGGGGCGAGCCGCGCCACGGAGCTCGCCGTCGTCGCGGCCGCCGCGCTGGCCGCGGGGCTCCTCGCCGGGTGGGCGCTCGCGGCCGCCACCGTGCCCGGCCTGGCCGCGGCCACGCTCACCGGGTTCGCCGTCGTGCCGACGCCGGACACCGCGTTCGCGCCCACGGCCGCGCTCGTGCCCGGGGTCCTGCTGGTCGCGGGCCTGGCCGCCGTCGCGCTGGCCGTGCGGGCCGCGGTCACCGCCCAGGCGCGCGACGGCGGCTACCGGGAGGAGGTGCGCTGATGCTGTGGCTGCTGCTGCGCCGCCACCTGCGCTCGGCGTGGGGGACGGCGCTCGTCCTCGCCCTGGTGACCGTCCTCGCGGCCGGCGCCGCCACCGCCGCCACCCGTGCGATCGCCGAGATGCGCTCGGAGCAGGTCACCTACGCCACCGAGCAGCTCTCGCCCCAGCGCCGGGACGTCAGCTCCCGGGCGTCGGTGGTGCCCGGCGGGGGCGTGTCCGCCGCCGACATGGTGATGACCGAGCCCGAGACCGCGCCGGCCGTCCCGCCGGAGCCCACGTGGGACGAGTTCCTCGCGGGCATGGTCCGGCTGCGGGACGGCCTGCCGCAGCCGCTGCGCGACGTGCTCGGCGAGCCGTCGTTCGCCGTCTCCTCGCGGGAGACGCGGACCGAGCAGGTGCCCGGCTCGGGGATCGAGGTCCCGCAGGTCGTCATGCGGGCGTCGGCGCGGATGTCGGAGGACCTGCGGCTGGTCGAGGGCGAGTGGCCCGTCGCGACGCCGGTGCGCACCACGTTCAACGGCCCCGAGGGCGACGAGCCCGTGCAGGTGGTCCTGTCACGCCCGGCCGCCCGGACCCTCGGATGGGAGCTCGGCGGCACCTACGCCGTCGACGTGTGGAAGTTCCCGTCGCTGCGCGTCGTCGGGCTCACCGAGCCCGTGGACCCCGACGCGAGCACCTGGTACCACCAGCCGTTCGGGCGTGACGCCCAGCTGAGCGTCACGCCGAACGGGGCCACCATCGCGACGGCCGCCGTGTACGTCGACCCGGCGATGATCGGCTCCCTCGCCTTCCGGGAGGTGCAGACCGAGCTCTGGTACCCCGTCGCCGTCGAGGGCATCAGGTCGGACGACGTCGCCGCGCTGGCGGCCCAGGTGCGCGGGCTCACCCACGAGACGCTCGAGGTGCTCCCGGACGACCCGGTGACGCTCCAGGCGCGCACCGCCCTCTCCGACGTGCTCGACGCGCTGATGAGCGAGCGCGTGACGACCGACGCCCTTCTCGCCGTGCTGGTCGTGGGCCCGCTCGGGGCGCTCGGCGCGGTCGTGGTGCTGGCGGCGCGGCTCGTCGTCGAGCGACGCCGGCCGGCGCTCGCGGTGCTGCTCGCACGCGGCGCGACCGGCACCCGGCTGCGGCTGCTCACGGCGACCGAGGGCCTCGCCGTCAGCCTGCCGGCCGCGGTCGTCGGCGTCCTGCTCGGCCTCCTGGCCCGGCCGGGGGCCGTGACCGGGACCCAGCTGCTGTGGGCCGCCGCGGCGGCGCTGGCGCCGGCCGTGGCGGCCGCCGCCGTGACGGTGCCGCGCACGCTGCGCGCCGAGCGGCGCGACCTCGCCGCGGCCACGGGCGGACCCTGGCGCAGGACCGCGGAGCTCGCGGTGATCGGCGTGGCGGCGCTCGCGGCGGTGCTCCTGGCTCGCCGCGGTGTCGTCGGGGGTGCGGGCGACGGCGGCGTCGACCCGCTGGTGGCGGCGACCCCGCTGCTCGTGGCGGCCGCGGCCGCCCTGGTCGCCGTGCGCGTGATCCCGCTGCTGGCGCGTGGCCTCGAGCGGCTCCTGTCCCGGCGGCGCGACCTCGTGCCGTTCCTGGGGGCGGCGCGCGCCACCCGTGCCCCGGCCGGCGGTGTCGTGCCCGCGCTCGCGCTGGTGCTCGCGGTCTCCGTCGGGGCGTCGTCGGCCGTGCTGCTGTCGACCGTGGACGCCGGCGTGGCGCGCCAGGCACACGTCGAGCTCGGGGCGGACCTGCGGGTCTCGGGACCCGCGCTGGGCGAGGAGGACGTGGCGACGCTGCGCGAGGTCGACGGCGTCGCGGCGGTGGCGACGGCGGCCCGCGTGCCCGAGACCGCCCACCTGAGGTCGGCCGACGGGAAGACCCGCTCGGTGCAGGTGGTCGCCGTGGACGCGGCGGACCTCGCCGCGGTGCAGGCCGGGGTGCCGGACGCCCCGCCGGCCGTCGCGGAGCTGGCGCGGCCCACCGCCGACGGCGCCCTGCCGGTCCTCGCGCTGCGGGTGCCGGACGTCGCGGCCGGCACCACGGGACTCGTCCTCGACCTGCAGGACGAGAGCGCCGACGTCGTGGTGGCGGGCGCGCCGGACCAGGTGCCCGGCGTGATCGACGCGCCGTCGACCCTCGTGCTCGACGCGGGCGTCCTCGCCGGCCCGCTCGACTACGCGACCGAGCCGCGCACGGCCCTGGTGGCGCTCGACGGCGGCGCGGACCCGGCGCAGGTCGCCGCGGCGCTGCGCGACGCGGTCCCGGGGGCCGCCGTCGACGACCGCGAGACGGTCGCCACGGAGCTGCTGGAGTCGCCGGCCGCCCAGGGGATCGCGACCGGCGCGCGGGTCTCCGTCGCCCTGGCAGGGGTGCTGGTCGCGCTCACCGTGGCCCTCACGCTGGTGCTGGCCGCCCCCGACCGGGAGCGCCTGCTCGCGGTGCTGCGCTCGATGGGGGCGCGGCGCTCGGAGTCGCGCGGGCTCGTCGCGTGGGAGGTGGCGCCGTGGGCCCTGGGCGCGCTCGTCGTGGGGGCGCTGGTCGGCGTCGTGGTGCCCGCCCTGCTGCGCGCCCGCGTGGACCTCACGGCGCTCACCGGGGGCGGGCTGCAACCCGCGCTCACGGTCGACCCGGTGCTCGCGGTCGGGGGAGTGGTCGGCTTCGTGGCCACGGTGGTGGTCGGAGCCGTGCTCGCGACGGTCGCGGGGCGCCGCGGCGCGACGCCGGAGCGGTTGCGGGAGGCGGCGGAATGAGGGAGGACGGCGGGATGGGCGTCGACGGTGACGACGGTGACGACGGCGACGACAGGGCTGTGACGGGATGGTGGTGACGAGATGGTGGTGACGCAGGAGGAGGCCAGGTGGCCGCGGGCCGAGGCCGCCCGCGGCGAGCCCGACGAGATCCGCTGCCGCGGGCTGGTGCGCATCTTCGCCACGGACGGCATCGAGGTGCAGGCGCTGCAGGGGCTTGACCTCGCCGTCGACCGCGGGGGCCTGGTAGCCCTGGTCGGGGCGTCGGGCTCGGGCAAGTCGACGCTGCTCAACATCCTGTCGGGCATGGACCTGCCGACGGCGGGCTCCGCGGTGGTCGCGGGCACGGACCTGCTGGCGATGACGCGGCGCGACCGCGTGCGCTACCAGCGCTCCACCGTCGGGTTCGTCTGGCAGCAGACCGGACGGAACCTGCTGCCGTACCTCACGGCGGCCGAGAACGTCCGGGTGCCGCTCGAGATCGCCCGCACCGGCTCCCGGGCCGCGCGGGCGGCGCGCGTGACCGAGCTGCTCGAGCTCCTCGACGTCGGGCACGTGGCGGACCGCCTGCCGGGCCAGATGTCGGGCGGGCAGCAGCAGCGGGTCGCGATCGCCGTCGCGGTGGCGGGCGCGCCGCGCGTGCTGCTGGCGGACGAGCCCACGGGCGAGCTGGACGAGGCGACGAGCGTCGAGGTGCTCGAGGCGCTGCGCGGGGTGAACGCCGCCACCGGCGTCACCACGCTGATCGTCACGCACGACCCGACCGTCTCCGAGCACGTCGCGCGGACGGTGCAGATCCGCGACGGGCGCACGTCCACCGAGGTGCTGCGCCGCACGGAGGTGGACGAGGACGGCGCGCAGCGGCACGTCGCGGAGGAGTTCGCCGTGCTGGACCGCGTCGGGCGCCTGCAACTGCCGCAGGACTTCGTCAGCGCCCTGGACCTGCGGGACAGGGTGCGCCTCGCCCTGGAGGCCGACCATGTGGAGGTCCGGCCGGACGGACGGCACGACCGGCAGCAACGGCACCAACGGCACGGACGGTCGGAGGAGGGGCGATGAGCGTCACGACGACCGTGCTGCGCGCGGAGGGCGTCTCGCGCGTCTACGGCAGCGGCGCGGGCGAGGTGCGGGCGCTGGAGGACGTGTCCGTCGAGGTGGGGGCTGGCGAGCTCGTCGTGGTGGTGGGGCCGTCCGGCTCGGGCAAGTCCACGCTGCTGCACCTGCTGGGCGGGCTCGACCGGCCGACGACGGGCACGGTGCACCTCGGCGCCGACCCCGCGGCGCAGGGCCCGGGTGCCGTGGAGCGCGAGCTGGGCGGCCTGGGCGAGGACGAGCTGCACGCGGTGCGCCGCACCGAGATCGGCTTCGTGTTCCAGTCGTTCGGGCTGATCCCGGTGCTGTCGGCCGCGGAGAACGTGGAGGTCCCCCTGCGTCTGGCGCGGGTCGACGCCGCCGAACGGGCGACGCGGGTCGCCGAGGCGCTCGAGGCGGTCGGCCTCGCGGACCACGCCGAGCAGCGTCCGTACGAGCTCTCGGGCGGGCAGCAGCAGCGGGTCGGCGTGGCGCGGGCGCTGGTCGCCCGACCGCGGGTGCTGCTCGCCGACGAGCCGACGGGCCAGCTGGACTCGACGACGGCCGCGCGCGTCATGGCGCTGCTGCGCGACCTGGTGCACTCGCGCGGGGTGGCCGCCGTCGTGGCGACCCACGACCCGGAGCTGGTGGCCATGGCGGACCGGGTGCTCGTGGTCCGCGAGGGCCGGTTGGCGACGGTATGACGGTTTCCGGGGCCGGCCGCCGGTCGTGTCCCGGAGGTTGCGCCCAGATACCGGATTGGTCACGGTTCCGGGTGCAAAGGGGGCGAAGGGTATGTGCGGGCGCCGAACGGTGACTAGAGTCACCCGCGCACAGTGCAGTGCGCGGGCACACGCGCCTGCACCTCACCGAGGGGTGATCCCCGCCGGTGAGCGACTCAACTCAGGAGGACACGTGACACCTCGACGACGACTTGCAGGCATCGGGGCCTTCACCCTCGCCTCGGCCCTGCTCCTGTCTGCGTGCGGCGGCGGTTCGGGCGACGACCCGGAGGCCGGCGAGGGCGGCTCGGACGCCGGAATCATCTCCGTGCAGAACGGCGAGCCGCAGAACCCGCTCATCCCCACGATGACGAACGAGACCAACGGCTCGATGGCCATCTCGAACATCTTCGCGGGCCTGGTGTACTACGACGCCGAGGGCGAGACGCAGTTCGACATGGCGGAGTCCATCGACTCCAAGGACAACCAGACGTGGACCATCACGATCAAGGACGGCTGGACGTTCACCGACGGTTCGAAGGTGACGGCGCAGAGCTTCGTCGACGCCTGGAACTACGGCGCGTACGGGCCGAACGCCCAGAACCTCAGCTACTTCTTCGAGCCCATCGAGGGCTTCGCGGACGTGAACTTCGCCGAGGACCAGCTGAACGAGGACGGCAGCCCCAAGGAGGGTGAGAAGCCCGCCTCGGAGACGATGAGCGGCCTCAAGGTCGTCAGCGACACCGAGTTCACGGTCAAGCTCACCCAGCCCGAGTCGGACTTCTCCCTCCGTCTGGGCTACTCGGCCTTCATGCCGCTCCCCGAGGCGTTCTTCGACAACCCGGACGCCTTCGCCGACAAGCCGATCGGCAACGGCCCGTACCAGGTCGAGAACTGGGTGCACAACGAGGTCATCGAGCTGCGCCCGAACGCCGACTACCAGGGCGAGCGCAAGGCGCAGAACGGCGGCGCCGACCTGGTCGCGTACACCGAGGAGGACACGGCGTACAACGACCTCCTCGGCGGTCAGCTCGACATCGTGAAGAACGTGCCGTCGTCGTCGTTCGCGACGTTCGAGGACGAGCTGGGCGACCGCGCGGTCAACCAGGCCGCGGCCGTCATCCAGGTCATCAACGTCCCGGAGTACGTCAAGGAGTTCGAGGGCGACGCGGGCGTGCTGCGCCGCCAGGCCATCTCCATGGCGATCGACCGTGACCAGATCACCGAGACGATCTACAACGGCACCCGCACCCCGGCGAAGGACTTCACGTCGCCGGTCATCAACGGCTGGTCCGACACCGTGCCGGGCAACGAGGTCCTCGAGTACAACCCCGACGAGGCCAAGAAGCTGTGGGCCGAGGCCGAGGGTGAGGACCCGGTCGGCGCCGACTTCACGCTGCAGATCGCCTCGAACGCCGACTCCGACCACCAGACCTGGGTGGACGCCGTCTGCAACAACATCCGCAGCACGCTCGGCATCGGGTGCGAGTTCGACCCGTACGCCACCTTCGACGAGTTCCTCGACGCGCGTGACAACGAGCAGATCAAGGGCCTCTTCCGTGGCGGCTGGCAGGCCGACTACCCGGCGCTGAGCAACTTCCTCGGGCCGATCTACGGCACGGGCGCGGGCTCGAACGACATGGGCTACTCGAACAAGGAGTTCGACGCCAAGCTCAAGGAGGGCAACGGCGCGACCGACGAGGCCGCGGCGATCAAGGCCTACCAGGAGGCGCAGACCATCCTGTTCGGTGACATGCCTGGTATCCCGCTGTGGTACCAGAACGCCACCGGCGGCTTCGGCGAGGACGTCGAGAACGTCGTCTTCGGCTGGGACAGCGACCCGATCCTGTACCAGGTCACGAAGCAGGGCTGACGCCCGATTCGGTGCCGGCCGGCCGCGTCCGGTAGGTTCGCGGCCGGCCCGCCGATGTTCGGAGGGCAGGGTGTGCCGACGACGCACACCCTGCCCCCTATCCTTGTCCTGGCCACACCCGTCGTGGCCATCGTCCTGGCAACGAGGCCCGAAACTTGAACCCGTGGCCCTGGGAATCCCGGGGCGAACGAGGAGACAACACACATGCTCTGGTATCTCGGACGCAGGCTCCTACAGGTGATCCCTGTGTTCCTGGGGGCGACGCTCCTGCTCTACGCACTCGTGTTCCTGCGGCCCGGAGACCCCGTGGCCGGCCTGGGCGGGGAGCGCGGTCTCCCCGAGGCCGTGCAAGCCCAGATTCGCGAGCAGTACAACCTGAACGAACCGTTCATCGTGCAGTACCTGCTGTTCCTCAAGGGTGTCTTCACGCTCGACTTCGGCGTCGACTTCCGTGGTCAGGACATCATGGACGTCATCGGCGCGGCGCTGCCGGTCACGTTCCAGCTCGCGATCATGGCGCTCGTCATCGAGGGCGTCTTCGGCGTCCTCTTCGGGCTCTTCGCCGGGATGCGCAAGGGCGGCTGGTTCGACGGCACCGTCCTCGTGATCAGCCTGCTGGTCATCTCCGTGCCGACCTTCGTCATCGGCTTCGTGCTGCAGTTCGTCATGGGCGTGAAGCTCGGCTGGTTCCCCGTCACGGTCGGCAGGGACCCGAACTTCTACAGCCTCCTGCTACCGGCGATCGTGCTGGCAGCGACGTCGTTCGCCTACGTGATCCGCCTGACGCGCACGTCGGTCGCGGAGAACCTCAGCGCCGACTACGTCCGCACCGCGCGGGCCAAGGGTCTCCGTCGCTCGCAGGTCACCGGCCGCCATGTGCTGCGCAACTCGCTCATCCCCGTCGTCACGTTCCTGGGCGCCGACCTCGGCAACCTCATGGGTGGCGCGATCGTGACGGAGGGCATCTTCAACATCAACGGCGTCGGGGGGACGCTCTACCAGGCGATCATCCGAGGCGAGAACATCACCGTCGTCTCGCTCACGACCGTGCTGGTCATCGTCTACATCCTGGCGAACCTGCTCGTCGACCTCCTCTACGCCGCCCTCGACCCGAGGATCCGTTATGCCTGAGAACCGTTACGAGACCGTGCCCGGCGGGCGGCGACCGCGCCCCGGGCAGGAGCACTTCGCCGCCGAGGTCGACGAGGGCGGCCTGGGTGCCGTCGACGCGGTCAAGACGGACGAGGCCCCCTCCAGCCTGTGGCGCGACGCCTGGCGCGAGATGCGCCGGCGCCCGATGTTCTGGGTCGCTGCCGCGATCATCCTGCTCGTCATCACGGTGGCCGCCTTCCCGGGCTGGTTCACGTCCGTCCACCCGCGTTTCGACTGCGAGCTGGCCAAGTCGCTGGACGGCCCCGAGCCCGGGCACCCGTTCGGCTTCGACAAGCAGGGCTGCGACATCTACGCGCGCACCATCTACGGCGCCCGTGCGTCCGTGCTCGTGGGCGTCATGTCCACGGCGATGGTCGTGATCCTCGGCACCATCATGGGCGCCGTCGCCGGCTACTTCGCCGGCTGGTTCGACGTCATCCTGTCGCGCATCACCGACATCTTCTTCGCGATCCCGCTGGTGCTGGCCGCCATCGTCATCATGTCGATCACCACCAACCGGACCAGCTTCACCGTGGCCCTGGTGCTCGCGTCGTTCGGGTGGACGTCCATCGCCCGCATCACGCGCGGCACCGTGATGTCCGTGAAGAACAACGAGTTCGTCACCGCCGCCCGCTCGCTCGGCATGGGGCGCGGCAAGATCCTGCTGAGGCACGTGCTGCCCAACTCGGCGGCACCGATCATCGTGTACGCGACGGTCGCGCTGGGCACGTTCATCGTCGCCGAGGCCACGCTGAGCTTCCTCGGCATCGGTCTGCCGCCCAGCACCGTCTCGTGGGGCGGGGACATCTCGCAGGCCCAGCGGGCGATCCGCCAGGCGCCGGAGATCCTCTTCTACCCGGCCGCAGGCCTGGCGATCACGGTGCTCGGCTTCATCATGATGGGCGACGTCGTGCGCGACGCCCTCGACCCGAAGGCACGGAAGCGATGACGACACAGTTCCCAGTGACGAACGGCAACCAGCCCGTCGGTGAGGGAGACGGCCGCAGCTACGAGGCGGGGACCGACAAGCCCCTGCTCGAGATCCGCGACCTCCAGGTGTCGTTCACCACCTCCGAGGGCGTGGTGCACGCCGTCCGCGGCGCCGACATCACCGTGTACCCCGGACAGTCCGTCGCGATCGTCGGCGAGTCCGGGTCGGGCAAGTCGACCACCGCGCACGCCGTGATCGACCTGCTGCCCGGCACCGGCAAGGTGACCGGCGGCAGCATCAAGTTCGACGGTCGCGAGATCGTGGGCCTGCCCCGCACGGAGATCGAGGCGATGCGCGGCCGGGACATCGGCCTCGTCCCGCAGGACCCGATGTCCAACCTCAACCCCGTGTGGCGCATCGGCACCCAGATCGAGGAGGCCCTCAAGGCCAACGGCTTCGAGGGCGGCAAGCGGGAGCGCAAGGAGCGCGTCGCCGGCCTGCTCCAGGAGGCCGGCCTGCCCGACGCCGAGCGGCGGGCGCGCCAGTTCCCGCACGAGTTCTCGGGCGGCATGCGCCAGCGCTCGCTCATCGCGATCGGGCTGGCCTCGCGGCCGAAGCTCCTCATCGCGGACGAGCCGACGTCGGCCCTCGACGTCACGGTGCAGCGGCAGATCCTCGACCACCTCGAGGTGCTCACGCAGGAGCTCGGCACCGCCGTCCTGTTCATCACCCACGACCTGGGGCTGGCCGCCGAGCGCGCCGAGCACCTCGTGGTGATGTTCAAGGGCCGCGTCGTCGAGTCGGGCCCGGCCCGGCAGATCCTCGCGAACCCGCAGCACCCGTACACCCAGAGGCTGGTCGCCTCCGCGCCGTCGCTCGCGTCCCGCCGCATCCAGGTGGCGCACGAGCAGGGCGAGGAGTCGGAGGAGCTGCTGGCGCCGGACCTCGACGCGACCGTCCCGCTCCCGGCGGCGGGCAAGGCCGCGGAGCGGGACCTCGTCGTGGCGAAGAACCTCACGAAGGTCTTCACCATCCGCGGCGGCCGCCCCGGGGCGTCGACGGACTTCAAGGCCGTCGACGACGTGAGCTTCACGCTCAAGCGGGGCCACACGCTCGCGCTGGTGGGCGAGTCGGGCTCGGGCAAGTCCACGGCGGCGAACATGGTGCTGGGTCTGCTCGACCCGACCTCGGGCGTCGTCGAGTTCGACGGCGCGGACGTCGCGAAGTACTCGCCCAAGGAGGCCTTCGCGTTCCGCCGGCGCATCCAGCCGGTGTTCCAGAACCCGTACGGCTCGCTCGACCCGACGTTCTCCATCTTCCGGTCGATCGAGGAGCCCCTGGCCCTGCACAGGGTCGGCGGCAAGAAGGAGCGCGAGAAGCGGGTGCGGGAGCTGCTCGACATGGTGGCGCTGCCGCAGTCGGCGATGCGCCGCTTCCCGAACGAGCTCTCCGGCGGCCAGCGCCAGCGCATCGCCATCGCTCGGGCGCTCGCCCTGCGCCCCGAGGTCATCGTGCTCGACGAGGCCGTGTCGGCCCTCGACGTGCTCGTCCAGGCGCAGATCCTGGAGCTCCTCGGGAACCTGCAGGAGGAGCTGGGGCTGTCGTACCTGTTCATCACGCACGACCTCGCGGTCGTGCGGCAGATCGCCGACTCGGTGGTCGTGATGCAGAACGGCAAGGTCGTGGAACAGGCGACCACCGACGAGGTGTTCGACAACCCGCGCCAGCAGTACACGCGCGACCTGCTCGCCGCCATCCCCGGTGCGGGGCTGGAGGGCGCGGCGATCGCGGGCTGACGTCCCGACGCGGCCAGACGGGGGGGGGGGGGCCCCCCCGGGGGGGGGGGGGGCCCCCGCGCGGGGCCCGGTGGGCGGGGGGGGGGGCGGGGCGGGGGGGGCGCCCCCCCCCCACCTGGTCGTGCGTCGGCCCCCGTCCTGTCTCCGTTTGCCGATGGTCAGGCACGGCGTCAGGGTGAAGGGCATGGCAGGGGCACCGACGTTGGCCCGCGGGGTCTTCTATCCGGCAGCAGGCATCATCTTGGTGTTCGTGCTGGTCGCGGTGCTCTTCACCGACGCCACGGACGCCGTGCTGAGCACCCTGCAGGGCGAGGTGATCGGCGCGTTCGGCTGGTACTACGTGCTCCTGGTGGCCGCGTTCGTCATCTTCGCGATCTGGATGGGCCTCAGCCGCTTCGGGGACATCGTGCTGGGCCCGGACGACGAGTCGCCGGACTTCAAGCTTCCCGTGTGGTTCTCCATGCTGTTCGCCACGGGGATGGGGATCGGGCTCGTCTACTACGGGGTGTCCGAGCCGCTGTCCCACTTCGTCAGCCCCAAGCCGGGCGTCACCGGCGACGACGCCACGCTCGCGCAGGCGGCGATCTCCCAGACCTACGTGCACTGGGGCTTCCACGCGTGGGCGATCTACGTGGTGGCCGGTCTCGCGCTGGCGTACGCGATCCACCGCAAGGGTCGGCCGGTGTCCATCCGCTGGGCGCTCGAGCCCCTCCTGGGCGACCGCGTGAAGGGCTGGGCGGGCAACGTCATCGACGTCGTGGCGATCATCGGCACGGTGTTCGGGGTCGCCACGTCCCTGGGCCTGGGCGTGCTGCAGGTGGCCCACGGGCTGGGGTACCTCGACGTGGTGGAGCCGAGCACCGCCCTCGAGATCGGCCTGATCGCGGTGATCACGGCGATCGCGGCGATGTCGGTCGCGTCGGGGCTGTCCAAGGGCATCAAGTGGCTGTCGAACGGGAACATGGTCCTCGCGGGCATCGTGCTGGCCGTCGTGCTGGTGCTGGGCCCCACGCTGTTCATCCTGCGCAGCTGGGTGCAGTCGTTCGGGTACTACTTCGCGAACGTCATCCAGATGACCTTCGACACGCTGGCGTTCCGGGGGGACGAGGGGCTGGCCTGGGAGTCGAGCTGGACGATCTTCTACTGGGGCTGGTGGATCTCCTGGGCGCCCTTCGTGGGTGTCTTCATCGCACGCATCTCGCGCGGACGCACCGTGCGCGAGTTCGTCCTCGGCACGCTCGCCGTCCCGATGGCCGTCGCGACGATCTGGTTCAGCGTCTTCGGGGGAGCGGGGCTCCACCAGGAGATGACGGAGCCCGGCAGCATGCTGGACCCCGCGACCGGCGGGGTGAACACCGATACCGCGATGTTCCAGCTCTTCGACACCCTGCCCGGGGCCGGGACGTGGCTCGCCGTCGCGGGCATCGTGCTGGTGGTGATCTTCTTCGTCACGTCGTCCGACTCCGGGTCGTTCGTCGTCGACATGCTCGCCCATGGCGGCAACCCCAACCCCCCGCTGTGGAGCCGCCTGTTCTGGGCGGGGCTGCAGGGGCTCGTCGCGATCGCCCTCCTGCTCGCCGGCGGGCTCCAGGCGCTGCAGACGGCGTCCATCCTCATCGCCCTGCCGTTCTCGCTGGTGCTCATCGGCATGGCGGTGTCGATCGTCAAGGAGCTCAGCGCGGAGCACCGGGAGATCGTGCGTGCCGAGCGGCGCGCCGCCCGTGCGGCCCTGACCGAGCACGTCACGGAACGGGTCGCCACCACGCTCGCGGGACGGTGGGAGAACGTGCTGCCCTCCGCGCCCGGCGCGCTGCGGCTGCGTGCGCCGCGCCGTCGGGACGTCAAGGGCCCGCCCGGCGCCGCGCCCGAGAAGCCGCCGGAGACGGGCGGGGACGAGCAGCCTGGACCGGGCGGGTAAGATAGCGGCGGCCCGATTGACGGGTCGCCTCCCCACCCCAGGAAATGAGACCCGTAGATGTCTGTGCGCTCCGACCTGCGCAACGTGGCGATCGTCGCCCACGTCGACCACGGCAAGACGACCCTCGTGGACGCCATGCTGCGCCAGGCAGGCGCCTTCTCCGCCCACCAGCACGTGGACGACCGCGTCATGGACTCCGGTGACCTGGAGCGCGAGAAGGGCATCACCATCCTCGCGAAGAACACCGCGGTCCGGTACGCCGGTCCGTCGGCGGCCGAGGCGGGCGAGCCCGGTGGCATCACGATCAACGTGATCGACACCCCGGGGCACGCCGACTTCGGCGGCGAGGTCGAGCGCGGCCTGTCGATGGTGGACGGCGTCGTGCTGCTGGTCGACGCGTCCGAGGGCCCGCTGCCCCAGACCCGTTTCGTGCTGCGCAAGGCGCTCGCCGCGAAGCTGCCCGTGATCGTCGTCGTGAACAAGGTCGACCGTCCCGACGCGCGCATCACCGAGGTCGTGGGGGAGACCACGGACCTGCTGCTCGGCCTCGCGAGCGACCTGTCCGACGAGGTCCCCGACCTCGACCTGGACGCCATCCTCGACGTGCCCGTCGTGTACGCGTCGGCCAAGGCCGGCCGCGCGTCGATCGACCAGCCCGCCGACGGCGCGCTGCCGGCGAACGAGGACCTCGAGCCGCTGTTCGGCACGATCCTCGAGAAGATCCCGGCGCCGACCTTCGAGGCGGACATGCCGCTCCAGGCGCACGTCACCAACCTCGACGCGTCGCCGTTCCTCGGCCGCCTCGCGCTGCTGCGCATCTTCAACGGCACCCTGCGCAAGGGCCAGACGGTCGCGTGGGCCCGCCACGACGGCACCCTGTCGAGCGTGCGGATCACCGAGCTGCTCGAGACGAAGGCGCTCGACCGCGTGCCCACCGAATCCGCCGGCCCCGGCGAGATCGTGGCCGTGGCGGGTATCGCCGACATCATGATCGGCGAGACCCTCACGGACGTCGACGACCCGCGCCCGCTGCCGCTCATCACGGTGGACGACCCGGCGATCTCGATGACCGTCGGCATCAACACCTCGCCGCTGGCCGGCAAGGGCGGCAAGGGCCACAAGGTCACCGCGCGCCAGGTCAAGGACCGCCTCGACTCCGAGCTCATCGGCAACGTGTCGCTCAAGGTGCTCCCCACCGAGCGCCCGGACGCGTGGGAGGTGCAGGGCCGCGGCGAGCTCGCCCTGGCGATCCTCGTCGAGCAGATGCGGCGCGAGGGCTTCGAGCTCACGGTCGGCAAGCCGCAGGTCGTCACGAAGCAGATCGACGGCAAGCGCCACGAGCCGATGGAGCGCATGACCATCGACGTGCCGGAGGAGTACCTCGGCGCCGTCACCCAGCTCCTCGCGCAGCGCAAGGGCCGCATGGAGACGATGAGCAACCACGGCACCGGCTGGGTGCGCATGGAGTTCATGGTCCCGGCGCGTGGCCTCATCGGCTTCCGCACGCAGTTCCTCACGGAGACGCGCGGCACCGGCATCGCCGCGTCGATCTCCGAGGGCTTCGAGCCGTGGCACGGCCCGATCGAGTCGCGCAACACCGGCTCCCTCGTGGCCGACCGGGCCGGCAAGGTGACGCCCTTCGCCATGATCAACCTGCAGGAGCGCGGCTCGTTCTTCGTCGACCCCACGCAGGAGGTCTACGAGGGCATGATCGTCGGCGAGAACTCCCGCAACGAGGACATGGACGTCAACATCACCAAGGAGAAGAAGCTGACGAACATGCGGTCCTCGACCGCCGACAACTTCGAGAACCTCATCCCGCCGCGCCACCTCACGCTCGAGGAGTCCCTCGAGTTCGCGCGCGAGGACGAGTGCGTCGAGGTGACGCCGGAGGTCGTGCGGATCCGCAAGGTCGAGCTCGACGCGACGGCGCGCGCCCGGGCGACGGCGCGGGCCAAGCGCGCCTGACCCTCCTCCGGGTGACCGGTCCCGCCGTGTCCGCCGCGCAGCCCGCCCCCGCCGTACCCGTGCGGGACGGCGGGCTGCTCGCGGTCCACGCGCACCCCGACGACGAGACGCTCGCGACCGGGGCGCTCCTCGCGTCGTGGGCCGCCGCGGGCCGGCCGGTCGCCGTGGTCACCTGCACGCGCGGCGAGCGCGGCGAGGTCATCGACACGCCGGCGCACCGCACGGGGCTGGCGCGCCTCGAGGGTGACGGCCCCGCCCTCGCCGCGCACCGGGAGACGGAGCTGGCCGCCGCCCTGGCCGCGCTGGGCGGCGCGTCGGGCGTCGTCGGGCACACGTTCCTCGACGCCGTCGACCTGTCCGACACCCGGCCCACCGGGGTGCGTCGGGCGTCCACCAAGCGGTTCGAGGACTCGGGCATGGCCTGGGTCGCGCCGGGCGTGGCCGGGCCGGCGGACGACGCGCCCGCGACGGCGTTCGCGCGCGTGCCGCTCGACGACGCCGCCGTGCGGCTGGCGGCGGTCGTGCGCGCCCGCCGCCCCGTCGTCGTCGCGACGTACGAGGAGCAGGGCGGCTACGGGCACCCGGACCACGTGCGCACGCACGACGTCGCGGTGCGGGCGCTCGCGCTCGCGGCCGACCCAGGAACCCCCGTGCCCGGCGAGCCGTGGGCCGCCGAGCTGTGGCGCGCGGTGACGCCGTCCGCCGCGCTGCGGGCGGGCCGCCGGGCGCTGGCCGCCGCCCCCGCGGCGCGGGACCTCGCCGCCCGCACCGGACTGACATTTCCGGACCCCGACGAACCCCTGCCCCCGCTCGCGCGCCACGACGCGGAGCTGCGCGACGCCGGGCCGCACGACGTCGCACAGGTCGACGTCGCCGCGGTGCTCGACCGTGTGCTCGCCGCGATGCGCGCCCACGCCACCCAGGTGCAGCACGTCACCCCGGCACCGGCGGCGGAGGGCCCCGGCGCCGGCCTGCTCGGCTGGTACGCCCTGAGCAACGACGTCCTCGCCCCGGTGCTGGCGCACGAGCTCTACCTCGTGTCTCCGCATCTGTCTCCGCATCTGTCTCCAGAGGCGTCGCGCGAGGTGCCCCGTGCTCCCGGCCGGACGTCGCGCCGCGCCGGTCGCCGGTAGGCTCGCGCCGATGACCACCCCCGAGCACGCGACGCCCACCTCGCCCCCCGCCCCGGCGGGCGCCGGCCGGTGGTGGCGGTCCGCCGCGCGCGCGGTCCTCGCCCTCGTGCTGGGCGCCGCCGTCGGGGTGCTCGGCACGGTCGCGCATCGCACCCAGTGGCACGACCTGCCCGTCGGCATCGTGCTGGCCCTCGCGATCACGCTGTCCACGGCGGTCCTGTGCCGCGCGTGGGCCGGGTGGGGCCCGCTGCTCGCGGCCGGCGCGGGCTGGGTCGTCGCGGTGCAGGTGCTCGCCGTCGCGGGCCCGGGTGGGGACGTTCTGGTGCCGGCGCAGCCCGTCGGTCTGGTGTGGACCTACGGAGGCCTCGCGATGTTCCTCGTGGCGGCCTTCCTGCCCGGGTCGTGGTTCTCCGACCGGCGAAGCTGACGCACGGTCCCCGTGACCGTCTGTGAGCGTCCGGTGCGCGCCGCCCGGCCGGGCGTGACGAACCTGTGCGAACCGGCGTCCGATTTGGCACTTTCACCCGGACTTGCACCGGGCCGGGCTGCGGCGCCCGAGTAGGATCCCCCAGGCGGGTCCGCCCCGCGTCACCTGTCCCCCCGGGGCGTCGCCCCGCACCCCACCCTGACGGAGCATGCATGGGTCACCCGACCGAGCGCGAGCCGGACCCCGCCGGGTCCGCACCCGCCGAGCCTGCGCGCCCCGAGTCCGAGCCTCAGGTCGAGCCTCAGGTCGAGCCCGGGGCTGGTGCGCCCACGGCGCCGGGCGGGTCCGAGCCGCCGCAGGCCCCGGGGCTGCCCGTCGCCGCGCCGGCTGCCGGGCCGACCTCCGAGGCGCCTGCTCCCGAGCCGCCGGACGCGGACGAGCCGGACACCCCGTACCAGCCGCGGGTGCGGCTGTACGAGCAGCGGGTCATCGCCACGGTGCCCGCGCCGTCGTCGGGACCGCCCACCCAGGCGCTGCCGGCGGTGGCGGCGTCCGCCCCGCCCGCCCCCCAGGGAGCGCCGTCCGGTGATCCCGCTGCCGCGGCCCTCGGCGGCGTCCCCGCCGGGCCGGCGACGCCGCCGCCGGCGGACCCCGGCTCACCGCTCGACGGCCTGGCCGGAGACGGCGCGCCGAGCCGCGCGCCGAAGGTCGCGCTGTGGGCCGGCGTCGGGCTCGTGGTCCTCGCGGGCCTCTACGCGGGCGCGCAGTGGGCCGTCGCGGGGACGGTGCCGAAGGGCACCAGCGTGGCCGGGGTCGAGATCGGCGGGATGGACGCCGGGCCCGCGGTCGCCGCGCTCGACGACGGCCTCGGCGAGCGTGCCGAGGAGCCGATCGACGTCCGGGCGGGCGAGGCGTCGAGCACCATCGACCCGGCCGCCGCCGGCCTGGCGTTCGACGCGCAGGCGACCGTCGACGGGCTCACGGGCTTCTCCCTCAGCCCCGCGCACCTGTGGGAGCACCTCGTCGGCGGCGACGCCGTACCGCCCGTCGTCGACGTCTCCCGACCCACCCTCACCGAGGCGGTCTCCGGCCTGGAGGAGTCCCTGAAGGTCGAGCCCGTGGACGGCACGGTCGGCTTCAAGGGCGCCAAGGCCACCGCCACGGACGCGGTCGAGGGGTCGAGCGTGCTGGTCGACGACGCCGTGGACGCCGTCGCGGACGCCTGGCTCGTCACGTCGGGCCCGGTCGACCTCCCGACCGAGGTCGTCGAGCCCGCGGTGACGCAGGCGGAGACGGACGCCGCCCTGGAGCAGGCGCAGCAGGTGGTGAGCGGCCCCGTCACGGTCGACGTCGGAGAGCAGTCCGCGGAGCTGGCGCCGAAGGCGCTCGCCGGCGCGACGTCGTTCAAGAACACCGACGGCGAGCTGAAGGCCCGGTTCGACGGCAAGAAGCTGGTCTCCGACGTCGTGGACGACACGGACGACCTGCTCACCGAGCCGGACGACGCGCACTTCGTGTTCTCCGGCGGCAAGCCGGTCGTCGAGGGCGGGGAGCAGGGCACGACGCTCGACCCGGACGACACCGCGTCCGCGGTCGGCAAGGCCGCCCTCTCGGACGACCGGACGACCCAGCTGAAGCTGGTCGAGCGGGAGCCGGAGCGCACCAAGGAGGCCCTCGAGGACATGGGGGTCGAGGAGGTCGTCTCGTCGTTCTCGACCCCGCTGACGAGCGAGCCGATCCGCACGCGCAACCTCGAGCGCGGTGCCCAGATCATCACCGGCACCCTCGTGGCGCCGGGCGAGACGTTCTCGCTGCTCGACACCCTGTCGCCCATCGACGAGTCGAACGGCTTCGTCGCGGCGGGCGTCGTGAGCAACGGCGTGCACACCGACGCCGTGGGCGGCGGGCTGTCCCAGATGGCCACGACCACGTACAACGCCGGGTTCCTCGCCGGCTACGACGACGCGGGCCACCAGCCGCACAGCTACTGGTTCAGCCGGTACCCGGCCGGGCGCGAGGCGACCATCTACGTGGGCGCCATCGACATGAAGTTCACCAACGACACCCCGTACGGCGCCGTCATGCAGTCGTGGGTCTCGGGCGGCGAGCTGCACGTGCAGATCTGGTCGACCAAGTACTACGAGGTGAAGAAGCAGGCGGGCGACAAGCGCAACGTGGTCCCGGCCACCGCGGTGCACAAGTCGGGCGCGGGCTGCGAGCCCTACCCGGGCGGCAACGACGGGTTCACGATCACGAACTACCGGCAGGTGTTCCACGACGGCAAGCAGGTCAAGGACGAGTCGAAGACCTGGACCTACAAGCCGGACAACCCCGTCGTGTGCGACCAGCCGAAGGCCGACCGCGACGACGACCGCCAGCCCAAGGACGACGGCAAGGACGACGCCGGCGACGACGGGAAGGCCAAGGAGGACTGATGCTCGGACGCTCGGAACGCGAGTCCCCGGCGCACGCCGCACAGGCGGCGCACGACGCGGGCTGGTCGGGGGTCGCCCCCGGGTCGGCGGTGGCCACGGCCGTGCCGGACGAGTCGATCGAGCTGCTGGACCTCGGCACGACGTCGGACACGCTGGCCACGGTGGCCACGATCGACGACCTGGCGGCGGTCGTGCACCTGGGGCACCCGGAGCAACCGTCGCCGGGGCTGGAGGAGGCGCTGCTCGCCGGTGAGCCGTCGCTCATCGTCACGGCGGCCGTCGCCGTGGCGCCGCAGTGGGTGTGGGTGGCCCCGGCAGGCGCGACGGGAGGCCAGGTGGTCATCGACGAGGCGGGGATGCGCGACTGCCAGGACCTGCTGCGCGGCATGGGCGTGAGCCCGCGGCTGGTGCCGACCCGCACGTCGGTGGACGAGCGGGTCGCGCTGGCGGGGCCCGCCGGGTCGCTCGTCGTGGAGCGGCCCCGGGTGCCCACGGGTTGGGTCGAGGTGCCCGGCAGCGAGCGGCTCGCCGGCCGGATGCCGGTCTGGTACGGGCTCCTGGAGGCGCGGGCGCAGTGGCCGCGGTTCGACGTCCCCGCCCAGGTGTGGCTCGCCGTCGGGCCGTCGGACGACCACCGGGGGTCCCTGCAGGACACGCTGGCCGTCCTGTCGGCGGCGGGCGTCGACCTCCAGCACCTGCGCAGCCACCCGTCGGCCCACGGGCCGCACGTCTTCTTCACGTCGTTCCGCTGCGCGAGCGTCGACGTGCTCGACGGGCTCGTCGCCGAGCTCGACGCTCGCGGCGTCGCCCACCGCACGCTGGCCGTGCTGCCGGGCGAGGGCTTCGTGCCCGGCCCCGTGCCGCTGGCGCCGCGGTGGGCCGCGGGCGCCCGGGCCGCGGAGTGAGGAGCGGCGGACGATGATCGCGTACCTCGGGCCGGAGGGCACGTTCACCCACGAGGCGGTCCGGCGCTGGGTCGGTGCACGGGCGGGTGGCGGCGACGCCGCGCAGCAGCCGCTGGCCACCGTCCGGGAGGTGCACGACGCCGTCGCGTCGGGCGCCGCGGACCGGGGGGTGGTGGCGATCGAGAGCTCCGTCGAGGGGTACGTCGTGCCGTCCCTGGACGCGCTGGTGGGCAGCCCCGACGTGGTCGCGGTGGACGAGGTCGTGCTGGACATCTCGTTCGACGCGTTCGTGCGACCCGGGCATGCCGACCCGTCGGGCCTGCGCGAGGCGACGGCGCACCCGCACGGCCTGGCGCAGTGCACGCGGTTCGTCGCGGAGCGGGGCCTGCTGCCCGTGCCGGCGTCGTCGAACGCGGCGGCGTGCCGCGACCTCGCCGATCACCAGGTCGCGTTCGGCCCCCGGCTGTGCGGCGAGCTCTACGGGCTGGAGACCCTCGCGACGGGGGTGGAGGACTTCGCCGGCGCGCGCACGCGGTTCGTCGTGCTGTGCCGCCGGGACGACGCGACGGCCGCCTGGGCGCCGGCCCGCGCGGCGGGGCACGGCTCCGCCTCCGAGGCCTGGCGGACCATGGTCGCCGTGACCCCGGTGGTCACCGGACCGGGCGTGCTGGCGCGCGTCACGGCGGAGTTCGCGGAGCGCGGCGTGAACATGTCGAGCCTGGTGGAGCGGCCGCTGAAGGTGCGCGAGCGCCAGTACGTCTTCGTCGTGACGCTCGACGGCGCCCCCTGGGAACCGCAGGTCCGCGACCTCTTCGCCGCCCTGCTCGGCGCGGGTGACTCGCTCAAGGTGCTCGGCGCGTTCCCCGTGGCGCCCGGCGGACCGGGGCTCGACGGCGTGCTGCCCGACCACGTGCCGACGGGCAGCGTGCTGGGCGCGGACGACGACGCCACGGTCGCGAGGGGCCTGCTGTGGTGACCGGCGAGGGAGCCGGCCGGATCGGGGTCGTCGGCCTCGGTCTGGTCGGCGGGTCGCTCGCGCGGCTGCTCGCCGCGCGCGGCGCGGACGTCGTCGCGACCGACGTCGACGCCGGCACGCGCGCCGACGCGCGCGCCGTCGGGCTGCGCGTCGCCGACGACCTGGCGGGCCTGTGCGCCGCGGACCCGGAGGTCGTCGTGCTCGCCGTCCCGCTGCGCGCCGTGCGCGCCACGGCCGCGGAGCTCGCGCCGCTGCTCGCCGGCGGCGACGCGACCGTGACCGACGTGGGCTCGGTCAAGGGTCCGGTGCGTGCGGCGGTCGTCGCCGCGGGGCTGGGCGACCGGTACGTCGGGGCCCACCCGATGGCCGGCACCGAGCACAGCGGCTTCGGCGCGTCCGACGCCGCCCTGCTCGACGCGGCGCCCTGGGCCGTGACCGTGGCCGATCCGGGGGCCGCCGCGCCCGACGAGCCCCGGCGCCTCGCGCAGGTGCTGCGCCTGGTGACGGGCCCGCTGGCCGGCACCGCCGCGGTGGTCACCGACGACCGGCACGACGAGGCGGCCGCGCTGGTGAGCCATGTGCCGCACGTGCTGGCCACCCAGCTCCTCAACGCCGTGGCGGGCGCGCCCGTGCGCGACCTCGCGCTGGGCCTCGCCGCCGGCAGCTTCCGCGACGGCACCCGGGTGGCGCTCACCGACCCGGCCCGCACGGAGGCGATGGTCACGGAGAACGCCGCGTGGGTGGCGCCCGCGCTGCGCAAGGTGGTGCGCGACCTCGAGGTCGTGATCGGCGCGCTGGAGACCAACGGCGCCCTGCACGAGGTCTTCCACGCCGCCGACGACGTCCGTGAGCTCCGCGCGGGGGGCCGTCCCCGCCCGGCCGGGCCGGAGGAGGGGCTGCCGGTCGGCGACGGGTGGACGGCCGGCGTGGTCGACGCCCTGGTGGCGCGCTGCACGGCGGGTGCCGTCGTCGTGGGGGTCGACGACGGCACGGTCCGGGTGCGCGCGCCGCGCTGAGCGGCGCCGGGCCGTGGTCTCAGGCTTCGGCGGGCCGCCCGCGCCGCGGCCGTCGCGGCGGGACCGGCTTCACGGCCTCGACGTCGGCGGCGGCGACGGCGACCTCCGGCAGGCCGGGGGAGCGGTCGGGCCGCACGCGCAGGCCGGCGGGCCCGGCCGCCGTGAGAATCCCCACGACGTCCGCCCACCGGGCCCCGCTCTCGGCGGCCTCCGCGGGCGTCAGCCGGCGCCGCACGACGACGCGGGTCCCCGCGGGCAGCTCGCGCCACGCGGGCAGCGGCTCGGGGGACGGGACAGCAGGTGGGACGGCTGACGGCGAAGGCACCACGTCAGCGATACTAGAGTTGGCTGCGCGGGCGCTGCGCCCGCGCCCGGTCAGCACCGGAGAAGCACCAACGACGAATCATCGAGACCCGCAGCCCGCCCGCCGGACCGCGCCCTCGTCACCTGGAAGGTAGCCCGCAGTGACCTACGTGATCGCTCAGCCGTGCGTCGACGTCAAGGACAAGGCGTGCATCGAGGAGTGTCCCGTGGACTGCATCTACGAGGGCTCGCGCTCCCTGTACATCCACCCGGACGAGTGCGTGGACTGCGGCGCCTGCGAGCCGGTGTGCCCGGTGGAGGCCATCTACTACGAGGACGACGTCCCCGAGCAGTGGAAGGACTACTACCGGGCCAACGTCGAGTTCTTCGACGACCTCGGCTCTCCGGGCGGCGCCGCGAAGATGGGGCTCATCGAGAAGGACGACCCCATGATCGCCGGCCTGCCGCCCCAGGCCTGATGGGGTTCGCCGACCTCGGCGGACTGCCCTACCCCTGGGACACGCTCGACGACGTGCGGGCGACCGCCCGTGCCCACCCCGGCGGCGTCGTGGACCTGTCGATCGGCACGCCCGTCGACCCGACGCCGCAGGTCGTCCGTGACGCGCTCGCCGCGGCGTCGGACGCCCACGGCTACCCGCTGACGCACGGCACGCCCGCGCTCCGGGAGGCCGTGACGGGCTGGTTCGCGCGCCGCCGCGGCGTGCCGGGGCTCGATCCGGCGGCCGTGCTGCCCACGGTCGGCTCCAAGGAGCTCGTCGGCCTGCTGCCCTCGCTGCTGCACCTGGGCCCGGGCGACGTCGTCGTGCACCCGGCGGTCGCGTACCCGACCTACGACGTCGGGGCGCGGCTGGCGGGAGCGACGCCGCTGGCCACGGACGACGTCGACGTCTGGGCGGGGCGCCGCGACGTGCGCCTGGTGTGGGTGAACTCGCCCGGCAACCCGACCGGCGTGGTCGCCGACGTCGTGCACCTGCGCCGCGTCGTCGAGGCGGCGCGGGAGATCGGCGCCGTCGTCGTGGGCGACGAGTGCTACGCCGAGCTGCCGTGGGCCGACGCCTGGGTCGGCGACGACGGCGTCTCGCGGGTGCCGAGCCTGCTCGACCACCGCGTGACCGGGGGCAGCCCCGAGGGGCTGCTCGTCGCCTACTCGCTGTCGAAGCAGTCCAACGTGGCCGGGTACCGCGCCGCGTTCGTGGCCGGCGACCCCGCCCTGGTGTCCGGCCTCCTGGCCACCCGCAAGCACCTCGGCATGATCGTGCCCGCACCGGTCCAGGCGGCGATGACCGCCGCGCTCGGCGACGATGCGCACGTCGCGGCCCAGCGCGAGGTCTACCGCCGACGCCGCGACGTGCTGCTCGGCGCGCTCGGGGCGGCGGGCTTCGTCGTGGACGGCTCGGAGGCGGGTCTCTACCTGTGGGCCCGCCCGGCCGAGGGGACGCCGCTCGCAGCTGCCACGTCGCGCGACCTCGCGGCGTGGTTCGCCGACCGGGGCATCCTGGTCGGGCCGGGGGAGTTCTACGGCGACGCGGGGCGACGGCACGTCCGCGTCGCGCTCACGGCGCCGGACGGCTCCGTGGCCGAGGCTGTGGCGCGCATCACAGATCTGTGACCCGGTGGATGGCTGCGGCTGGGTGAGGGATTGGAACACCTTGGTGTTGGGGGGTAGGTTCGACCGCAGGCCGAGGTAGCCCTGGAGGATGCCACGGCCGGCGTGCCCCGGGCCGCCCCCGTCCCTGAGTCACGAGTCACGCGCCCACCGGTCCCGTCGTCGGGAGTCGGCAGGCCCGTCACGGAAGGAAGACATGACGTCCACCACGCCTGCCGCAGGCACCACGGGCGACTCCGCCTCGGTCGAGCTCGTCGTCGACGGTACCGCTCGACAGCTGCCCGTCGTCCCTGCCACGGAGGGCAACGACGGCATCGTCGTGTCGTCCCTGCTGAAGGACACCGGGCTCGTCACGGTCGACCCCGGGTTCACGAACACCGCGTCGTGCCAGTCGGAGATCACGTACATCGACGGCGACCAGGGCATCCTGCGCTACCGCGGGTACCCCATCGAGCAGCTCGCCGACTCGTCCACCTTCCTCGAGGTGGCCTACCTGCTGATCCACGGCGCGCTGCCCTCGCCGGCCGAGCTGTCGGCGTTCGAGGAGCGGGTCAACCGGCACACCCTGGTGCCCGAGGGGTTCCGTGCCTTCCTGTCGTCGTTCCCGCGCGGCGGCCACCCGATGTCGATCCTGGCGTCGGCGGTCAACGCGCTCGCGACGTACTACCCCGAGTCGCTGGACCCGCACGACCCGGAGGCGGTCGAGCTCGCCACCGTGCTGATCCTCGCCAAGATCCGCACCATCACCTCGTACCTGCACCGCGCCACGCGCGACGAGCCGCTGATGTACCCGGACTACGCCCGCGGCTACGTCGACGACTTCCTGCGCATGACGTTCTCGCGGCCCTACGAGCAGTGGGAGTCCGACCCGGTGCTCGTGTCCGCCATGGACAAGCTCCTCATCCTGCACGCGGACCACGAGCAGAACTGCTCCACGTCCACCGTGCGCATCGTCGGCTCGTCGAACGCGACGCTGTACGCGTCGGTCGCCGCCGGGATCAACGCGCTGTCCGGCCCGTCGCACGGCGGCGCCAACGAGGCCGTCCTCACGATGCTCGAGAGCATCCGCAGCGGCGACGACTCCGTCGAGACCTTTATGAAGAAGGTCAAGAACAAGGAGGCCGGCGTCCGGCTCATGGGCTTCGGCCACCGCGTCTACAAGAGCTACGACCCGCGCGCCGCGATCGTGAAGAAGCACGCGGACGCCGTGCTCGGCCAGCTCGGCGCCAAGGACGAGCTCCTCGACATCGCCCGGGGGCTCGAGGAGATCGCGCTGTCCGACGACTACTTCGTCCAGCGCAAGCTCTACCCGAACGTCGACTTCTACACCGGGCTGATCTACAAGGCCATGGGCTTCTCCCCGGCCATGTTCACGCCGCTGTTCGCGCTGGGCCGCATGCCCGGCTGGATCGCCCAGTGGCGCGAGATGATGAACGACCCGCAGACCAAGATCGGCCGTCCGCGGCAGGTCTACACCGGTCCCACCGAGCGCGACTACGTGCCGCTCGAGCAGCGCTGAGGCTCCGCGCCCCAGCACCGCACCGCCGCCGGCCGTCGGCCCGCGACCAGGACGATCACGACAGGACGATCGTCACCTGGCCGTCGGGCCGGCGGCCGGCGTCGTCGTCCACGACGGACCACTCGCCGTCCTCGCGGGTCCATGCCCGTGCGCCGGCCCGCACCTCTTGCGCCCCGGAGACGGCGGCCGTCGCGACCGCCCAGTGGGCGACGGCCCAGGTGGCGAGCTCGCCGTCGAGCGGAACGGCGGCGGCGTCCACGACGACGGCGTTCACGTCTTCGTCGGACGTGTCGGCCCGCAGCGCGTCGGCGGGCAGCCCGAGGTCGCGCGCCGCCCGCTCGGCGAGCACCTCCCGGGCGGCGGCGCCGGACGGGGCGTCGTCCTCCTCGGTGGGCGGCAGGTCGCACGTGATCGCCCCGGGGGAGTGGCCGGTGAGCGCGGACGCCCAGGCCCGTGACCGGGTCTCGTGCTGCGCGTACGCCTCGGGGAACGCGGAGCGCTGCACCGCCTGGGCGGCGACGGTGACCTCCAGGTCCTCGTAGCCGTCGACCTCGACCAGGCCGTCGTAGAACCTCCCCGTCGAGTAGACCGGGTCCATGATCTCGTCGACGGTGCCCCACCCCTGCGAGGGGCGCTGCTGGAAGAGGCCCACCGAGTCGCGGTCGCCGTAGTCGATGTTGACCAGCCGGGACTCCTGGAGCGCCGTCGCGAGCCCGATCGTGGCCGCCCGGCCGGGCAGCCCGCGCTGCACGGACGTGCCCACGATCAGGGCGGCGTTGTCGGCCTGGACCGGCGTGAGGTACCAGGACGTGCCGTCCAGCTCGGCCGCGCACCGCTGCACCGAGGGCGCGTCGACCCGGTTGAGGATCCACACGACGCCGGCGGTCGCGCCGGCGCCGACGACGAGGACCGCGGCGAGGGCCGCCCCGGTCGCCCGTCGCCGGCCCCTCCGCCGGCCCGGCCTCCCGGACACCTCAGTTGGCGTGCAGCGCGGCGTTGAGCTCGATGCCCACGCCGCCCCGCTCCAGGACCTCGACCGCGCCGGTGCGCGAGTTGCGGCGGAACAGGAGGTTGTCGCGGCCGGCGAGGTCGCGGGCCTTGACCACCAGGGGGTCGCCGTCGGCGCCCATCTCGCCGAGCACGGTGACCTTGGTGCCCGCGGTGAGGTAGAGGCCGGCCTCGACGACGCAGTCGTCGCCGAGCGGGATGCCGAGGCCCGCGTTCGCGCCGAGCAGCGACCGCTCGCCCACGCGGATGACCTCCTTGCCGCCGCCGGAGAGGGTGCCCATGATCGACGCGCCGCCGCCGACGTCGGACCCGTCGCCCACGACGACCCCGGCAGAGATGCGGCCCTCGACCATGGAGGCGCCGAGCGTGCCGGCGTTGAAGTTCACGAAGCCCTCGTGCATCACCGTGGTGCCCGCCGCGAGGTGTGCGCCGAGGCGCACGCGGTCGGCGTCGGCGACCCGCACGCCCGCGGGCACGACGTAGTCGACCATGCGGGGGAACTTGTCGATCCCGTACACCGTGACGGCGCGGCCGGTGTCGGCGCGCAGGCGCAGGCGGGTGGCCTCGAAGCCCTCGACGGCGCACGGGCCGTGCGACGTCCACACCACGTTGGTCAGGACGCCGAAGAGGCCGTCCAGGTTGAGGCCGTGGGGCTGGACCAGCCGGTGGGAGAGCAGGTGCAGGCGCAGGTACGCGTCCCGGGCGTCCTGCGGTGCGGCGTCGAGGTCGATCACGGTGCGCACGACGACGACGTCCACGCGCCGCGCGTCGTCCCGCTCGGTGAGGGCGTCGAGCTCGGCCGGGATGTCGACGTCGGTCTCCGGCGGCGCACCCAGCACGGGCGCGGGGTACCAGACGTCGAGGGTCGTGCCGTCGTCGGCGACCGTGGCGAGACCGAGGCCCCAGGCGGGGCGGGAGGTGGCAGGCGTCGTCATGCGGACCAGCGTAGTCGGGGTGTCTGCCACGATGGTGCGCGTGACCACGGACCGCACAGCCCCTTCTCCCGACCCCCACCTGGACCTTCACCTCGCCTCCCGGCTCGACGCGCTGCTGGACACCCTGCTGGACCCGGCGACGGTGGCCTCGTCGGACCTCGTGGACCTGCTGGCCGCGATCTGCGACGTCCCGTCGGTCTCGGGGGACGAGGCAGCGCTCGCGGACGCCGTCGAGCGGGTGCTGCGCGCCCAGCCGCACCTCGACGTGCTGCGCGACGGCGACGCCCTGGTCGCCCGGACCCGCCTGGGCCGTCCGCGGCGCGTGGTGCTCGCCGGACACCTGGACACGGTGCCGCTGACCGACCCGCCGAACCTCCCGACGCGCCTCGAGACGGCGGCGGACGGCACCGTGGAGCTGTGGGGCCGCGGCACCGTGGACATGAAGGGCGGCGTGGCGATCATGCTCGCGCTCGCCGTCGAGCTGGGTCGGCCGGGGCGCGAGCCCGCCCACGACCTCACGTACGTCTTCTACGACCACGAGGAGGTCGAGGCATCGCTCAGCGGGCTGGGCCGGCTGGTGCGCCACCACCCGGAGGCGCTCGCGGGGGATGTCGCGATCCTGGGCGAGTCGAGCAACAACGGCATCGAGGGCGGCTGCAACGGGACGCTCCGCGTCGAGGTCCGCACCCACGGGGTCGCCGCGCACTCGGCGCGCGCCTGGGCGGGCGTGAACGCGATCCACGCGGCGGCGCCGGTGCTCGACCGCCTGGCGGCCTACGAGGCGCGCGAGGTCGAGGTGGACGGCCTGGTGTACCGCGAGAGCCTGGGCGCCGTCGGCATCCGGGGCGGCATCGCGGGCAACGTGGTGCCGGACGCCTGCACCGTCACGGTGAACTACCGCTTCGCGCCGTCGCAGGGCGTGGCCGAGGCGGAGGCGCACGTGCGCGAGCTCTTCGAGGGCTTCGAGGTGGTCGTCACGGACGCCGCGCCCGGAGCCCGCCCCGGCCTGGACGACCCGCTGGTGGCGGACTTCGCCGCGGCGGTGCGGGCCGCGACCGGCACCGCGCCGACGCCGAAGTACGGCTGGACCGACGTCGCGCGGTTCGCCGAGCTCGGCGTCCCCGCCGTGAACTTCGGCCCGGGGGACCCGGTCCTGGCGCACAAGGACGACGAGCGCCTTCCCGTGGCCCGGCTCGCGGTGGGTCGTGACGCCCTGCGCGGCTGGCTGCTCGGCGCGCCCGCGGGTGGCGTGGATAGTCTCGAGGCATGACGCGAGCGACGACCTCCCCCACCGGCCACGGACCCGAGCGCGGCGACGACGGGGTGCCCGAGAAGGGCCGGGGCTACCGCAAGGGGCCGGTGCTCCTGCGGGGCAAGGAGATCCCGGCCCAGACCACCGACCAGCGGCTCCTCTCCGGCGGCGGCGACTCCGACTGGGTGCACTCCGACCCCTGGCGCGTGATGCGGATCCAGTCGGAGTTCGTCGAGGGCTTCGGCGCCCTCGCCGAGGTGGGGCCCGCCGTGTCGGTGTTCGGGTCCGCCCGGACGTCCCCCGACCACCCCGACCACGCCCTCGCCGTCGAGGTCGGGCGGCTGCTCGCCGAGGCCGGCTACGCGGTGATGACCGGCGGCGGCCCGGGGATCATGGCGGCGGCCAACGAGGGCGCGCACCACGCGGGCGGCACGTCCATCGGGCTCGGGATCGAGCTGCCCTTCGAGCAGGGCATGAACGAGCACGTGAACCTCGGCGTGAACTTCCGCTACTTCTTCGCCCGCAAGACGATGTTCGTCAAGTACGCCCAGGGCTTCATCGTGCTGCCGGGCGGCTTCGGCACCTTCGACGAGCTGTTCGAGGCCCTCACCCTCGTGCAGACCCACAAGGTGACCGAGTTCCCGATCGTCCTGGTCGGCTCCGACTACTGGGGCGGGCTGCTGGAGTGGTTGCGCACCGCCGTCGCGGACCGCGGCATGATCGGCCGCGCCGACCTCGACCTGCTGCACCTCACCGACTCGCCGTCCGAGGCGGTGCAGTACGTCATCGAGCGGGGGCGTGCCCTGGCGGCCTCGGAGCGCGAGGCGCTGGACGACCTCGTCGAGGACCAGGAGGCGGCGGGCGACGCGGCCGACGCCTCGTGACGGCCGCCGGCCCGTGCCCGTCCGGCGTGCCGGCGGCGGGGACGTCGCTGGTGCTGCGGGGGCGCGAGGTCGGCCGCGGCCCCGACGGGGTGCTGCGGCCCGTGGTGATGGCGATCGTCAACCGCACCACGGACTCCTTCTACGCCCCGGCCCGCCGGCCCGACGACGGCGCCGCGCTCGACGCGGCGCACCAGGCGTGGGCGGACGGCGCGCAGATCCTCGACGTCGGCGGGGTGCGTGCCGGCGTCGGGCCGGAGGTCGACGAGGCGGAGGAGATCGGCCGCGTGGCGCCGTTCGTCGCGCGGCTGCGCGAGGAGCTGCCCGACCTGCTCGTGTCGGTCGACACCTGGCGCTCCGGCGTCGCCCGCGAGGTCGTGGCGGCCGGGGCGGACCTCGTCAACGACACCTGGGCGGGTCACGACCCCGCGCTCGTCGAGGTGGCCGGCGAGGCGGGGGTCGGGGTCGTGTGCTCGCACACGGGCGGGGCGGTGCCGCGCACCGACCCGTACCGGGTCGAGTACCCGCCCGGCACCGGTGCCGGGCGGGGCGCGGACCCGCGCGACGGCGTCCTGGACGACGTCGTCGCGACGCTGCGCGCGGCCGCCGCGCGGGCGGTCGCCTGCGGCGTCCCGCCGCGGTCGGTGCTCGTGGACCCCACGCACGACTTCGGCAAGAACACCTGGCAGTCGCTGCACCTCCTGCGCCGCACCGCCGCGCTAGCGGGGCTCGGGTACCCGCTCCTCATGGCGCTGAGCCGCAAGGACTTCGTCGGGGAGACGCTGGGGCTGGCCCCGGACGAGCGGCTCGAGGGCACCCTCGCCGCCACCGCGCTCGCCGCCTGGGAGGGCGCCACCGTCTTCCGTGCCCACGACGTCGTCGCCACCCGGCGGGTGCTCGACCTGGTCGCGGTCGTCCGCGACGAGGCCCCGCCGCACGCGGCGGCGCGCGGCCTCGGCTGACGCGCCCTGACCTGGCAGGGTCTCGCCGGGTCTCGCCTGTCGACCTCTGACGTCCGGGGTGTGGAAGTCAGGGGTGGGTTCTGACCTAGAATGGTGGGGCGCGCCTCGTCTCGCCCCCGCCGACCGGCGGGCCGCGGGCAGGGGGCAGGCCGAGGAACCGGACAACGGAATGGAGAGCCACAGATGGCTGCGATGAAGCCGCGGACGGGCGACGGGCCGCTGGAGGTCACCAAGGAAGGACGCGGCATCGTCATGCGGGTCCCGCTCGAGGGTGGCGGCCGTCTGGTCGTGGAGCTGAACGCCACCGAGGCGACCGAGCTGGGTGAGGCACTCCAGGCTGTCGTCGCCTGACGGCGGAGGACGACGGACACGCGACGAGCGCGGGGCGGACGCCCCGCGCTCGTCGCGTCTCAGGACGACCGGCTCATCGCCGGACCGCGAGGAGCAGGCCGTCGCCGGACGGTGCCAGGGCGGACAGCACCCGGTCGTCGGAGCGCAGCGTGCGCCCGACGTCGCGCACCACCGTGGTCACCTCGTCGCGTCGCGCGGGGTCGGGCACGCGGCCGCCGTGCAGGGCGCCGTCGACGGCGAGGACCCCGCCGGGGCGCAGCAGCCGCAGGCCGGCCTCGACGTACTCGGGGTAGGAGTGCGGCTCCGCCCCGACGAGCACGAGGTCGTACGCGCCGTCCGTGAGCCGGGGCAGGACGTCGGCCGGCCGGCCGGGGATGGTCCGGGTGCGGGCCGGCGCGATCCCGGCCTCGGCGAAGGCCCGCTTCGCGGCCCGCTGGTGCTCGAGCTCGGCGTCGATGGTCGTGAGCACGCCGTCGGCGGGCATGCCGCGCAGGAGCCAGAGGGCGGCCACCCCGGTGCCCGTCCCGATCTCGACGGCGGCGCGCGCGCCGAGCGCCGCGGCCACGACCTGCAGCAGCGCCCCCGTGCCGGGGGAGACGGCGCCGCAGCCGAGCTCCGCCGCGCGCTCGCGGGCGCGCAGCAGCACCTCGTCCTCGGGGACGAAGGACTCGCTGTAGGCCCAGGCTGCGGTGCGACCGCTGCGGGCGTCGACGTCGGTGGTGATGGCGGTCCTCCACGGCGGGGTCGCCGGCGGGCGGCCGGCGCGGGTGATGCTGCCGTGATCGTACGCGGGAACGTCGCGGCGTGCCCGGACGTTGCCGTGGGACGATGGTGATGATGACGACCGACCCCGCTCCCGTGCAGGACGTGCCCGAGGCCCCCGCCGAGGCGGCCTTCCGCGCGCCCGAGGATGCCGCGCCCGAGACGGCATGGACGCCCCCGACGTGGGACGAGATCGTGCGCGAGCACTCGGCGCGCGTGTACCGGCTCGCCTACCGGCTCAGCGGCAACCGGCAGGACGCCGAGGACCTCACCCAGGAGACGTTCCTGCGGGTGTTCCGGTCGCTCTCCAGCTACACCCCGGGCACGTTCGAGGGGTGGCTGCACCGCATCACGACCAACCTGTTCCTCGACCAGGTGCGGCGCAAGAAGCGCATCCGCATGGAGGCGATGGGCGACGACGCCGCCCGCGTGGCGGCGCCCGAGGACCACGGGCGCCCCGAGCGCGGCTTCGAGCACGCCAACCTGGACCACGACGTGCAGGCCGCGCTCGACGCGCTGCGCCCCGAGTACCGCGCGGCGGTCGTCCTGTGCGACATCGAGGGGCTCAGCTACGAGGAGATCGCCGTCACGCTGGGCATCAAGCTCGGCACGGTCCGCTCCCGCATCCACCGTGCCCGTGCGCAGCTCCGGGACGCGCTGGAGCACCGGCGCGCGGAGGTGACCGCGCGGGACGCGAGCGGCGGGGCGGCGTCGTGACGGGGTACGCCGGGTCCGGGCACCTCGGGGCCTGGGTGAGCGACCTGGCCGACGGCCAGCTCGACGCCGCGGCGACGGAGCGGGCGCTCGCGCACGTGGCGGGCTGCGTTCGGTGCGCCACCGAGCTCGACGCGGCGCGGGCCGCGCACCGCGCGCTCGCGGCGGCCTGCGACGTCGCGCCCGACCCGGAGCTCACGAACCGCCTGCTCGCGCTGTCGGCCTCCATCCCGTCGACGAGCGGCGACCCGCTGCGCGACCGCGGCCGGTCCGCGGACTGGGAGCGGCCCCGGGCGTGGGAGCCGTCCCTGTCGGGCGACCTGGGCTCCCGCCGGCGGACCCGGAACCGGCGGCTGGTCGCCGCGGGGGCGGGCGGCGTCGGTGTGCTCGGCGTCGCGCTGTTCGTGCTGGGGCAGGCGCCCGTGGTGAGCCCGGACCCGTCGCGGGTGGCGGCGCTCACGCTGCTGGCGGACGCCGAGCCGGGCGGGCACGACGCCGCCGCCGGCCGCGCGGCCACCGCCGACGCCCTCGCCTGGCTGTCCGACCACGGCTGGTCCGCGCCCGCCGCGCTGCCCGACGGGTACGCCGTGACCGCGGTGCGCACGGACGGCTGCGCCGGCACCGGCGGCACCGGCGGCACGGGCGCGGCCGTCGAGCTGGACCTGTCCGGGCCGGACGGGACCGCGGTCGCCTGCCTGCGACAGGGCCGGCTCGCGGACCTGGGCACGGCCGTCGCCGGGTCCGTCGACGGCTCCGCGGGCGGGCTCGCCGTCCGCGGCCACGACGTGCGGGTGCTCTCCGCCGACCCGTGGCACGTGGCCTGGCAGTCGGGGGACACCGTCGTCGACGTGGCGACCGACGTCGAGGCGGAGGCGCTCGCCGAGCTGGTGGCGGCGTTCCCCGGCTCCTCGGAGGGCCACGACGCGGGCGTGCTGCGCGAGATCTCCCGCGGCTGGACCGTCATGACCGGTGCGATGACCGGAGCGATGTCCGACGTGATGACCGGAGCGATGACAGGAGCCCTCTGGCGCCGATGACCGAACCGTCACGCCCTGCCGACGACCTGTTCGCGCCGCCCGAGCCGCCGGCGCGGGCGGCGGAGCCCGACCCGTACCTGCCGCCGCCGGCAGCCGCGCTGTTCCCCGCCACGGTGTCCGCGCCACCGGAGCCCCGGGCGGCACCGGGGGCGTCCGCGGACGCGCCGGCCGACGGCGGCACGACTCCGCCGACCACGGCACCGCCCACCGCGACACCCCGCACGGCGCCCCCGGCGCGCCGACGCCGTCCGGGGGCGGCGTCGGTCGTGGCGCTGGCCCTCGTCGCGGGCGTCGTCGGCGGCTTCGCGGGGGACCGCGTGTCGGACGCCGTGGACGGCGGGAGGCCCGCGGACGCGGCGCTGCCGACGTCGGGCGGGCTGGACGCCGACCGGGGCACGGCCGCCGGGGCGTCCGCCGGGGCGGACCGTCCGGACGGCTCGGTCGCGGCGCTCGCCGCGGACGTGCTGCCGAGCGTGGTCTCGATCCAGGTGCAGGGCGCGAACGGTGCGTCCAGCGGCTCGGGCTTCGTGCTGCGTGAGGACGGCTACATCCTCACGAACAACCACGTGGTCGCCCCCGCGGCAGCGTCGGGGGGCTCGGCGGTCGTGGTCTTCGCCGACGGCCGCAAGCGCGACGCCGAGGTGGTGGGCCGCACCGCGGACTACGACCTGGCCGTGGTGAAGGTCGACGCCGACGGCCTGGAGCCGTTGGTCCTCGGCGACTCCGACGCCGTGGTGGTCGGTGACCCGGTGCTCGCCGTCGGGGCCCCGCTCGGCCTGGACTCCACGGTGACGACCGGCATCGTCAGCGCCCTGCACCGGCCGGTGCAGGCGGGGGACGAGACCGGGGGAGGCGCCGCGACGGCGTTCATCGACGCGATCCAGACCGACGCCGCGATCAACCCGGGGAACTCCGGCGGCCCGCTGATCGATGCCGACGGCGAGGTGGTCGGGATCAACTCGGCCATCGCGCAGCCGCCGGGCGCGATCTCCGCCACCGGCAGCATCGGCCTGGGCTTCGCGATCCCCGCGTCGCAGGCGCGCCACACCGCCGAGCAGCTCATCGAGTCGGGGCACGCGACCTACCCCGTGATCGGGGCGCTCCTCGACACGACCTACACAGGCGAGGGGGTCCAGGTCTCCGCCGCGCCCCAGCAGGGCCAGCCGGCCGTCACCCCCGACGGCCCGGCGGACCGGGCCGGCATCCGCCCCGGCGACGTCATCCTGGAGATCGACGGCCGCCCCGTGACCGTGAGCGACGCCCTCATCGTGGCGATCCGCGCCCGCCAGCCCGGGGACGCGGTGACGCTCCGCGTGCGGACCGACGGCGAGGAGCGGGACGTGCGGGTGGTGCTCCAGGGGCGCGAGAGCGAATAGGCTGTCCGCGTGTTCGACATCAACGGCGGTGAGCTCCTCATCATCGTGGTGCTCGCCGTCCTGCTCATCGGGCCCGAGCGCCTTCCCGGGTATGCCGCCCAGCTGGCCTCGCTCGTGAAGCGCGGCAAGCGCCTGCTGCAGGACACCAAGGCGCGCGTGGACACCGAGCTGGGGCCGGAGTTCAAGGACGTCGACTGGTCCAAGCTCGACCCGCGCCAGTACGACCCGCGCCGCATCGTGCGCGACGCGCTGATGGACGACGACGACGGTCCGGCCCCCGCGCCCCGCGCCGCCGCGGCGGCGGGCGGCACCGCGACGGCTGCCGCCACCAGCGCTTCCGACGAGCGCCGCGCCGCGGTGCCCGCCCCGTTCGACGACGAGGCCACCTAGGCCCGTCCGGGAGCCCCCGCGCCAGCCCGTGGGGCCGGGGCGGACGGGTTTCCGAGCGGTCCCGTCGACCTGCCACAATGGACGCCATGCCCGACGTCGCCACCTCACCGTCCCTCCAGCGCGGAGCGTCCGCGCCGGGACTGCCCCGCATCTTCTCCGGCATGCAGCCGACCGACGGGTCGCTGCACCTCGGGAACTACCTGGGCGCGCTGGCCCAGTGGGTGGCGCTCCAGGACGGCCACGAGGCGCTGTACTGCGTCGTCGACCTCCACGCCCTGACGGTGAACCCGGACCCGGCGGCGCTGCGCGAGCGCACCCGCCGCACCGCCGCCCAGTACCTGGCCGGCGGCATCGACCCGGAGCGCTCCATCCTCTTCGTCCAGTCGCACGTGGCGGAGCACGCCGAGCTGGCGTGGCTGCTCAGCTGCCAGACCGGCTTCGGCGAGGCCGGCCGCATGACGCAGTTCAAGGACAAGTCCGCCAAGCAGGGGTCCGAGGGCACCACCGTCGGCCTGTTCACCTACCCCGTGCTCATGGCCGCGGACATCCTGCTCTACGACACGGCGCTCGTGCCGGTCGGCGAGGACCAGCGGCAGCACCTCGAGCTGACGCGCGACCTCGCGGAGCGGCTGAACGCCCGCTTCGGCGAGGGCACGGCCGTCGTCCCCGAGGCGCACATCGTCAAGGCCGTGGCGAAGATCCAGGACCTCCAGGAGCCGACGGCGAAGATGAGCAAGTCCAACGCCGGCGGCAAGGGCGTCGTCTGGCTGCTCGAGGACCCCAAGAAGGCGGTCAAGGCGATCAAGTCGGCGGTGACCGACGCCGACGAGACGTACGGGGTGCGCTACGACCCCGCCGCCAAGCCGGGCATCTCCAACCTCCTGACGATCTTCTCGGCCGTCACCGGCCGGGGCGTCGACGAGATCGCCGCCGAGTACGACGGCCGCGGCTACGGCTACCTCAAGGTGGACCTGGCCGACGCCGTCGTCGCCTTCCTCGAGCCGTTCCAGTCGCGGGCGCAGACCTACCTCTCGGACCCGGCCCAGCTCGACAAGGTGCTCGCCGACGGCGCCGAGCGCGCGCGGGACATCGCGCGTCCCGTGCTCGACCGCGTCTACGACCGGTTCGGCCTGCTGCCCCGAGGCGCACGGTGAACCTCCCCGACCGTGGCCCGGCCCAGGTGCGGATCGGCGTCGCCATCGCGGTGCCCGAGCCGTTCGGCTCGCAGCTTCAGGAGGCCCGTGCCGCGCTGGGCGACCCGCTGGCCCACGCCATCCCGCCGCACATCACGGTGATCGGCCCCACGGTCGTCGACGAGTCCGTGCTGGACGCGGTGGTCGAGCACCTCGAGAAGGTCGCCTCCGAGACCGCGCCGTTCCGGGTGCACCTGCGCGGGGCCGGCACGTTCCGCCCGATCTCGCCGGTGGTGTTCGTGTCCCTCGCGGAGGGCATCGCGGAGTGCGAGCAGCTCGAGACCGCCGCCCGCTCCGGCGTGCTGGCCCAGGACCTGCGGTTCAACTACCACCCGCACGTGACCGTGGCGCACGAGGTCTCCGAGGCCGACCTGGACCGCGCCTTCGTCGAGATGGCGGACTTCGACGGCGTCTTCGAGGTCGACCGGCTGTGGCAGTACGAGCACGGCGACGACGGCGTGTGGCGACCGCAACGCTCGTTCCGGCTCGCGGGGGAGCAGAGCGCTCCCTAGGGTCGCGTCTGTGAACGACCGACTCGAACAGGCCAAGAGCCGGTCCGTCGTCGCGTACCAGTGGTTCAAGAGCCTCCGGCCCGTGCGGTCGTGGTACTGGTACGTCGACCGCCGCGGCGCCCTCCTGTGCGGCGGCATCGCCTACACCGCGATCTTCTCGCTCTTCGCGGCGCTGACCATCGGCTTCACGGTGTTCTCGCGGCTGCTGGCGGGCCGGCCGGAGCTGCAGGACGAGGTCTTCGAGCAGATCAACGACTGGCTCCCGGGCCTCATCAGGACCGCCGACAACCCGAAGGGCGTCCTCGTCCCGAGCCAGCTCGTGCTCGACTCCGCCCTGACCTGGACGAGCGTGATCGCCTCGGTCGTCTTCCTCTGGACCGCGATCGGCTTCATGCGGGCGCTGCGCATCTCCGTGCGGTCGATGTTCGACCAGCCCGTCGTGGGCGTCAGCCCTGTGCTGTCGAAGATCTGGGAGCTGCTCGGGTTCGTCATCCTCGGCGCGATGATCGTGGCCTCCGCGGGGGCGAGCGTCCTCTCCCAGACGTTCAGCCGACAGATGCAGGCGTGGTTCGGCAGCTCGTACCTGCTCGCCCAGCTCACCGCGCTCGGCACCGCCGTGGTGGGCGTGCTGCTCGACGCACTGCTCGTCTACCTCATCGTCCGCGTCGTGGCACGGGTCAGGCCGCGCCGTCGACGGGACTTCTTCGTCGGCTGCCTCGCGGCGGGGGTCGTCGCCGGCGTGCTGCGCTGGCTGGGCACGTCCGTCGTGGCGGCGGGCGCGGAGCGCAACGCGCTGCTCGCGGCGTTCGCCGGCATCGTGACCGTGCTGGTCCTGGTGAACTTCGTCGCCCGGGTGCTGCTGCTGATGTGCGCGTGGGTGTACGACCCGCCGCGGCTGGACGAGATCGCGCACGCGGAGGCGGAGGTGGCGGCGATGCGCGACGCGGCGGAGATCGAGCGGGTGGTGCGCCGCGGCCAGGGCTCCGGAAAGCCGTGGAGCCCCGTCGTCCGTGGGGTACGACGGGGCTCCTGGGCGCTGCGGGAGTCGAGCGTCCGCGGGGTGCGCCAGCGAGGCAGAGCGGCGGTCAGAACGCGCGCGTGATCATCGCGCGCTTGACCTCCTGGATCGCCTTGGTGACCTCGATGCCGCGCGGGCAGGCCTCGGTGCAGTTGAAGGTCGTGCGGCAGCGCCACACGCCCTCCTTGTCGTTGAGGATCTCCAGGCGCTGCGTGGCGCCCTCGTCACGGCTGTCGAAGATGAACCGGTGCGCGTTGACGATCGCGGCCGGGCCGAAGTACTGGCCGTCGGTCCAGAACACGGGGCACGACGACGTGCACGCGGCGCACAGGATGCACTTGGTGGTGTCGTCGAACCGCTCGCGGTCCTCGGCGGACTGCAGGCGCTCGCGCGTCGGCTCGTTCCCCGAGGTGATGAGGAACGGCATGATCTCGCGGTAGGAGGCGAAGAACGGCTCCATGTCGACCACGAGGTCCTTGACCACGGGCAGGCCCTTGATGGGCTCGACCGTGATCGGCTTGTCCGGGTTGACGTCCTTGAGGAGCGTCTTGCAGGCGAGCCGGTTGCGGCCGTTGATGCGCATCGCGTCGGAGCCGCAGACCCCGTGGGCGCACGAGCGGCGGAAGGTCAGCGACCCGTCCTGCTCCCACTTGATCATGTGCAGCGCGTCGAGGACGCGGTCGGTGCCGTGCACCTGGACCGTGAAGTCGTCCCAGGTCGACTCCTCGCCGTGCTCCGACTCGGGGTTGTACCGCCGGATGCGGAGCGTGACCTCGAAGCTGGGGATGGCACCGGCCTTCGGCTCGGAGGCCGGGGCCGCAGGGTTCTCGAGAACAGCAGTCATCAGTACTTCCGCTCCATGGGCTCGTACCGGGTCTGGATGACGGGCTTGGACCCCAGGACGACCTTGTAGTCCCCGAAGTCCTCGACGTGGTCGAAGTAGCCCGGGACGTGGCCGTCGCCGGCGTCGGGGGCCGACGTCGGACGGCGGTACGCCATCGTGTGCAGCATGTAGTTCGCGTCGTCGCGGTCCGGGAAGTCCTCCCGGTAGTGCCCGCCGCGCGACTCCTTGCGGTTGAGGGCGGCGACGACGGTCACCTCGGCGATGTCCAGCAGGAAGCCGAGCTCGATCGCCTCGAGCAGGTCCGTGTTGAACAGCTTGCCCTTGTCCTGGACGGAGACGTTCCGGTACCGCTTCTGCAGCTCCCGGATCTCGGCCAGCGCCTCGTTGAGGGAGTCGCCGGTGCGGAACACCTGGGCGTTGGCGTCCATGGTCTCCTGGAGCGCCTTGCGGACGTCCGCGACGCGCTCGCCGTCGGGACGGTCGCGCATCTCGGCGAGCTGGGCCTCGACCCGGGCGGTCGGGTTCTCCGGGAGCTCCCGGTGCGGCCCCGCCGTCTTCGCGTACGCGGCGGCCGAACGGCCGGCCCGCTTGCCGAAGACGTTGATGTCGAGCAGCGAGTTGGTGCCGAGGCGGTTGGAGCCGTGCACGGACACGCACGCGACCTCCCCGGCCGCGTACAGACCCTTGACGACGTTGTGGCTGTCGCGCAGCACCTCGCCCTGGATGTTCGTCGGCACGCCGCCCATCGCGTAGTGCGCCGTCGGGTAGACGGGCACGGGCTCGGTGTAGGGCTCGATGCCGAGGTAGGTGCGGGCGAACTCGGTGATGTCGGGGAGCTTCGCGTCGATGTGCGCGGGCTCCAGGTGCGTGAGGTCGAGCAGCACGTAGTCCTTGTTCGGGCCGGCGCCGCGGCCCTCGCGCACCTCGTTGGCCATCGAGCGGGCGACGATGTCGCGCGGCGCGAGGTCCTTGATGGTGGGGGCGTAGCGCTCCATGAAGCGCTCGCCGTGCGAGTTGCGCAGGATGCCGCCCTCGCCGCGCGCCGCCTCCGACAGGAGGATGCCGAGGCCCGCGAGGCCCGTCGGGTGGAACTGGAAGAACTCCATGTCCTCCAGCGGCAGGCCGCGGCGGTACGCCAGCGCCATGCCGTCACCCGTGAGGGTGTGCGCGTTCGACGTCGTCTTGAAGATCTTGCCCGCGCCGCCGGTGGCGAAGATGATCGCCTTCGCCTGGAACACGTGGATCTCGCCGCTCGCCAGGTCGTAGGCGACGACGCCGGTCGCGTTGACCTCGGCCCCGTCCTCGATCTGCTCGGTGGTGAGGTCGTGGTCCGTGAGCAGGTCCAGCACGTAGAACTCGTTGTAGAACTCGACGTTCTGCTTCACGCAGTTCTGGTAGAGCGTCTGCAGGATCATGTGGCCGGTGCGGTCCGCGGCGTAGCAGGCGCGGCGCACGGCGGCCTGGCCGTGCTCGCGGGTGTGGCCGCCGAACCGGCGCTGGTCGATGCGGCCCTCGGGCGTGCGGTTGAACGGCAGGCCCATCTTCTCCAGGTCGAGGACCGAGTCGATGGCCTCCTTCGCGAGGATCTCCGCCGCGTCCTGGTCGACCAGGTAGTCACCGCCCTTGACGGTGTCGAACGTGTGCCACTCCCAGTTGTCCTCCTCGACGTTCGCGAGGGCCGCCGCCATGCCGCCCTGGGCGGCACCGGTGTGGGAGCGGGTGGGGTAGAGCTTCGAGATCACCGCGGTGCGGGCCTCGCCGGAGGCCTCGAGCGCCGCGCGCATGCCGGCGCCGCCTGCGCCGACGATGACGACGTCGTACTGATGTGTCTGCATCGGGGGGTGCCTGTCCTTAGTTCGAGAAGCAGATCGACGGCAGGAGCTCGGCCGGGGCGCCCGGCGGGCAGGGGTTGAACGTGAAGATCACGAGGGTGCCGAGCACGACCACGATCGCGAACGCCAGGAACAGCAGCGCCTTGAGCACGCCGCGCGTGGAGTCCTTCTGCGCGTAGTCGTTGATGACCGTGCGCACGCCGTTGGTCCCGTGGATCATCGCGAGCCACAGCATCAGCAGGTCCCAGACCTGCCAGAAGGGGCTGGACCACTTGCCGCCGACGAAGGCGAAGTCGATCGCGTGCACGCCCTCGCCCACCATGAGGTTGACGAAGAGGTGGCCGAAGATCAGGACGATCAGCACCACGCCGGACGCGCGCATGAACACCCAGCTGTACAGCTCGTAGTTGCCGCGGGTGGTCTTGCGGCGGGCGTAGGGGGACCGCGGGGCCGCGAGCGCGGACGGGGTCTGGGTCGAGGCCATCAGTGCCCACCTCCGAAGACGTTCATCAGGTGCCGCGGCAGGAAGCCGGCCATGGTCACGACGAACAGGCCGACGACGACCCAGAGCATCGTCCTCTGGTACTTCGGGCCCTTGGCCCAGAAGTCGACGAGGATCACGCGGACGCCGTTGAACGCGTGGAAGACGATCGCGGCGACGAGGCCGGCCTCCCCGAGTCCCATGATCGGCGTCTGGTACGTCCCGATGACGGCGTTGTAGGCCTCGGGCGACACCCGGACGAGAGCCGTGTCCAGGATGTGCACGAGGAGGAAGAAGAAGATGAGCACGCCGGTCACGCGATGCGCGACCCAGGACCACATGCCTTCACGGCCGCGGTAGAGCGTGCCAGCAGGTGCTTTAGGCACGGGGGGAGCCTCCGTTGGCGGATTCTGTGTGGATTCCGTTCACGGTCACTGTAGTGACATCCGGTCGGCTCATGGCACACGAGGTCCGGCAAACCGGGACGGGCCGGGGTGTTTCGTGACCTATTCCACAGGGTTGACGTCGCCGACGGCCCGCCCGTCAGCACGCTTATGCTGCGGGGATGAGCACCGCGGCGCCCCCCTCCGTCCCCCCGGTCCCCGGGTTCTACGCCGTGGTCCCCGCCGGGGGCGCCGGCACCCGGTTGTGGCCGCTGTCCCGCGCCGGCGCGCCCAAGTTCCTGCACGACCTCACGGGCGCGGGCCGCACCCTGCTGCAGGGCACGGTCGACCGGCTGCGGCCGCTGGCCGGCGGCGGGGTCGTGCTCGTCACCGGCGAGCCGCACGTCGCGGCCGCGCGCGAGCAGCTGCCCGAGCTGGCCGAGGACGCCGTGCTCGCCGAGCCGTCGCCGCGCGACTCGATGGCGGCCATCGGGCTGGCCGCCGCCGTGCTCGAGCACCGGCACGGGGACGTCGTCGTGGGCTCCTTCGCCGCCGACCAGGTGGTGTCCGGCGCGGCGTCGTTCGACGCCGCGGTGCGGGAGGCGGTCGCGGCCGCGCGCGCCGGCTACGTCGCGACGATCGGCATCGCCGCCTCGCGCCCGTCGGTGGCCTTCGGCTACGTGCGCAGCGGCGACCCGCTGGGCGTCGAGGGCGCGCCGAGCGCGCTGCACGTGCGCGGCTTCACGGAGAAGCCCGACGCCGCGACGGCCCGCGAGTACGTCGCGTCGGGCGAGTACCGCTGGAACGCCGGCATCTTCGTGGCCCGCAGCTCCGTGCTCCTGGGGCACCTCGCGACGCACCGCCCCGCTCTGCACGACGGGCTGCGGGAGATCGCGGCCGCGTGGGACACGCCCGACCGTGCGGCCGTGGTCGCCCGCGTGTGGCCCGGCCTGGAGAAGATCGCGATCGACCACGCCGTCGCGGAGCCCGTCGCCGCCGAGGGCGGCGTCGCCGTCGTGCCCGGCACGTTCGGGTGGGACGACGTCGGCGACTTCAACTCGCTCGCCGCGCTCCTCCCGTCGGACGACGACGGCGGCTCCAAGGTGCTGGGCGACCCGGCCGACGTCGTGCGGGTGCAGTCGGCCGGCTCGGTCGTCGTGCCCGGCGGCGACCGGGTGGTCGCGCTGCTCGGCATCGACGACGTCGTCGTGGTCGACACGCCCGACGCGCTCCTGGTCACCACCCGCGCCCGTGCGCAGCAGGTCAAGGACATGGTCGACGCGATGCGCGCCCACGGCCGCGAGGACGTGCTGTGAGCGCCCGCGAGGCCGTCGTCGGGGCGCGGCTGGACGAGATCGTCGCGGGCCTCGAGGCCGAGCTGGTCGAGATCCGCCGCGACGTGCACGCGCACCCCGAGCTGGGCCGGCAGGAGGTCCGCACCACCGCGCTCGTGGCCGAGCGGCTGCGCGCCGCCGGCCTCGAACCCCGGCTGCTCGAGGGCACCGGCCTGGTCTGCGACGTCGGCCCCGACCGGTCGCCCGACGGCCTGGGCCGCGTGGCCCTGCGCGCGGACATCGACGCGCTGCCCCTCGACGACTCGTGCGGCCTGCCGTTCCGCTCGGTGGTGCCGGGCGTGGCGCACGCCTGCGGGCACGACGTGCACACCACCGTGGTGCTCGGCGCGGGCCTGGCCCTCGCCGCGCTGCACGACGAGGGCCTGCTCGACCGCGGCGCGCGGCTGATCTTCCAGCCCGCCGAGGAGGTGATGCCCGGCGGCGCGCTCGACGTCATCGCGCAGGGCGTGCTCGACGGCGTGGACCGCATCGCCGCGGTGCACTGCGAGCCCAAGCTGGACGTGGGGCAGATCGGCACCCGCATCGGCCCGATCACCTCCGCGTCGGACACGGTCACCGTGACCCTGTCGTCGTCGGGCGGGCACACCTCGCGGCCGCACCTGACCGGCGACGTGGTGTACGCCCTGGGGCAGGTCATCACGCAGGTGCCCGCGGTGCTCGGCCGCCGGCTCGACCCGCGCTCGGGCGTCAACCTCACCTGGGGCGCGGTGCACGCGGGCAACGCCCACAACGCGATCCCCGCCACGGGCACCGTCGGCGGCACGCTGCGCTGCCTCGACGTGCGGGCGTGGGAGCGTGCCGGGCAGGTGCTGCACGACGCGGTGGAGCAGGTCGTCGCGCCGTACGAGGTGGACGTCACCGTGCGGCACTCGCGCGGCGTCCCGCCGGTGGACAACGACGCCGCCGTGAACGGCGCGCTCGAGGCGGCGGGGACCGCCGTGCTCGGTCCCGAGGGTGTCGTGCTCACCGAGCAGTCGCTCGGCGGCGAGGACTTCGCCTGGTACCTCACCAAGGTGCCGGGCGCGATGGCCCGCCTCGGCACCGGGACCCCGGGGGAGCGGCGCTACGACATCCACCAGGGGGACCTTGTCGTGGACGAGCGGTCGATCGCCGTCGGTGCCCGGTTGCTGGGACGTTTCGCGCTCCAACCGTGAGACGCCGGAAAGTGTCCGGCGTGTTGCCGTGGTCGGCCGTCGATACCGCTTCGGTAACGACTCCTGCGGGTTCGTCGCCTGCGGTTCTCGGCCGGGGCGCCGGTGGCTAGGCTTCCGTCGGTGACGGGCCGGACGACCCTGGCCCGACGAACGATCGACAGGAGCGACAGGTGAAGAGAGCGATCCAGCTCACCGCCCTCGCCGGCGTCGCCGCGCTCGCGCTGGCGGCCTGTGCGGAGGCACCCGAGGAGTCCGGTGGCGACAGCAGCGCCGCCGCAGCGGTGGAGGGCTTCAAGCCGTGCATCGTCTCGGACCAGGGTGGGTTCGACGACAAGAGCTTCAACCAGCTCAGCTTCGAGGGGGCGCAGAAGGCCGCGGACGAGTTCGGCGTCGAGCTCACCGCCGTCCAGTCGCAGACCGAGACGGACTACCAGCCCAACATGGAGTCGCTGGTCGGGCAGAGCTGCTCGCCGATCGTCTCGGTGGGCTTCAACCTGGCCGCCGCGACGACCGAGGCCGCCGAGGCGAACCCGGACACCGAGTTCATCCTCGTCGACGAGACGGTCGACGCCGAGAACGTGAAGCCGCTGCTGTACGACACGGCGCAGGCCGCGTTCCTCGCGGGCTACCTGTCGGCCGGATACTCCGAGGCCGGCAAGGTCGGGACCTTCGGCGGCGCCCCGATCGCGACCGTGACCATCTTCATGGACGGCTTCAAGCAGGGCGTCGAGTACTACAACGAGGTCAAGGGCACCGAGGTCGAGGTCGTGGGCTTCGAGGGCGGCGAGAAGGGCTCGTTCACCGGCAAGTTCGAGGCCAACGAGACCGCGAAGACCACCGCGCAGAACATCCTCGACCAGGGCGTCGACGTGATCCTGCCGGTCGGCGGCCCGATCTACCAGTCCGCGATCGCGGCGATCCAGGACTCGGGCAAGGACGTCGCCCTCATCGGCGCCGACGCCGACCTGTTCGAGACCGACCCGTCCACCCAGGACTACGTGCTGACGTCGATCCTCAAGGGGATGGACATCTCCACCTACGAGTCCGTCAGCTCCGCCGCCAAGGGCGAGTTCGACGCGACGCCGTACATCGGGACCCTCGAGAACAAGGGCGTGGGCATCGCCCCGCTGCACAACTTCGAGGACAAGGTCGACCCCGCCCTCATGGAGGAGGTCACCGCGCTCCAGGAGCAGATCGTCGCGGGCGACGTCACGGTCGACTCGTACCTCGACGACCAGGAGTGACATCGGTCCGGTGACGGCACACGTCCCGGACCACGGACGGTGGCGCGACCCCCGGGGTCGCGCCACCGTCCGCACACTGTTGGGCGTACCGGGGCGCGGACGGCGCCGAGGGCGCCCCCGGTAGTGGCTGGGCGCGGGGCGAGG